>JADZAK010000101.1 GCA_020852595.1 Rhodospirillaceae bacterium | reverse complement strand
TCGGATTTCGCTTGCGCCGGAGGGGGTTGAGAGATGGATCCCCCGGACGCTGCGCGCCGGAGGATGACAGCTAGGAGGCAATGTCATTGCCCGGTTTTATCCGGGCAATCCATCGTTCCGCCGGCGCAGGCGCCGGAGGGGGGTGAGAGCGCCCTACGACAGAACGGTGTCGATGGCTTTCAGGAGTTCGGCGCGTTCGAAGGGTTTGTAGACGACCACATTGGCGCCGAAGGTGGCGGCGAGCGGGGCGGTGTAGGTGAGCGGCGCGTTGGGGGCGCCGCCGGAGATCACGACCACCGGGATATTGTTGCCGGCGCCGCGGATTTCCTTCAGGAGCGCGATGCCGTCCATCTCGGGCATCCAGATATCCGACACGATCGCATCGAAACGGCTGTTCTTGAGACGCACCAGCGCTTCCTTGCCGGAGGCGGCGTCTTCGACCGTGTGGCCCGCGGCGGCGAGGATCTCGCGTACCGAAAGGCTGACCTCGGGTGAATCCTCGACGAGCAAGATATGCGCCATGACCAGATCCGAGATTAGGAGGAAACGTGTGCAGAAGGCTGAGAGAAGGTGGCGGGAATGTATATCATCGCCTTCGTTCCCTGATCAACTTCGCTCTCAACCTTAAGTGTGCCGCCCCAGCCTGTCACGATGCTGTAGACGACGGAAAGGCCGAGGCCGGTGCCTTTGCCGGCGACCTTGGTGGTGTAGAACGGTTCGAAAATGCGCGAGAGCGTATAGGAGTCCATGCCGCAGCCGCGATCGGTCACGGACAGTTCGACCCATGCGCCGGGTTCGATCGTCAAGGCCGACGCGCGTGTCGCGTCGAGATCGACCGCGGAAAGCCGCACCGAAACTTTTCCCTGCCCGTTCATGGCGTCGGCCGCGTTGGCGACGAGGTTGAGCACGACCTGCGAAACCTGCGTCGGGTTCACCATCACGACGGCGTCGCCGGCCTCGAGGCGCCGATCCAAAACGATGCCGGGCGGCAAGCCGCTTTGCAGGAGATTGAGCGCGTCGGCCACCAGGCCGGAGATCTTGTGGGCCGCGAGCTGCGGCGTATCGCGCCGGGCGAAGGTGAGAACCTGGCGCACCACGTCGCGGGCCTTGCGCGCGCTGGAGGCGATGACCTCGAAATACTTACGGACTTTTGAAGGATCCTTGTCGGCGAAGTCCTGCCCCAGGTCCGCAAGGGCGAGGATCGGCTGCAGGAGGTTGTTGATTTCGTGCGCGACGCCGCCGGAGAGCTGGCCGAGCGCTTCCATCTTCTGCGACTGCAGGAGCTGGCCCGCCCTTTCCCGTTCGTGCGTGATGTCGTCCAAATTGAGCACGAACACGGTGGCCTCGCGGCCCGGATAGTCGCTGACCGGCGCGACTTCGACCTGCGCGAGAAAGCTGGCGCCGTCGCGGCGCGCGCAGGTCAGTTCGAAGGCGCCGCTGGCCGAGGTCGCGAAGGTGCGCATCACCGCATCCCACGCCTCGCCGCTTTCGTCGGGCACGCGCAAGCCCGCGATGCCCCGCTCGCCGAGCGAGGACGTGTTGTATCCCGTCAGACGTTCGAATTCGGCGTTGGCGTAAAACACTTCGGGCCGCGCGCCGTCGGTCGTGACGACCGCGACGCCGATGGGCGAGGCGTCGAGCGCCTCGTAAAGAATCGCATTGCGGCGCAGGAGTTGTTTCAGCTCCTGCTCGCGCTGTTTGCCTTCCGTGACATCCTGGCAGGTGCCGAAGGAGGCATAGGGTTCGCCGTCGGCGTCGAAAAGCACCCGCGCATCGAACCGCAGCCAGCGCACGGCGCCGTCGGCGCGGATGATGCGGTACTCGGCCCCGCGCACCGCCTTGCCGTCGAGCTGGTCGTTGAAGATCTTCTCGAAAGCTTCGTGATCCTCGGGATGGACGAGATTGCGGTACTTGCCGAACGGATGCGTGATCGCGGCGGGCGAGACGCCGTGAATGACATACATGTGCGGCGACCACTGGACCGACGCGGTCTGCCAGAAAATCTTGTACGTGCCGAGCTGCGCGATGCGGGTCGCTTCCTCGAGCCGCGCCTCGCTTTCGCGGATCTCGAACTCGGCGTTTTTCATGGCGGTGATGTCGAAGGCCGCAATCACCGTCCAGGTTTCAGGCGCCGAACCGGACGGAAGCGGGAAACAATAAATCATGTACCAGCCAAGGCCGAAGGGCTGGACGAAATGAGTGGCCTCGTCGCCGGCGGCGCGGCGCGCGCGGTCGAGGAAAAGCTTGTACCCGCCCTCGACCGGGCGGCCCACGGCCGCCGCGGCGGTGCAGCCGAGAATATCCTCGGCGCGCGTATTGGCCGCGACGACGATTTCGCCTTCGCCGACGATGACGCCCGCGGCGGGCAAGGCGTCGAGGAACCCGCCGGCGCCGATCCGATCGTCCTGCGGCGGCGCGGCGGGCCGGCCCGGCGAAGTGGGGAGAGTGGGGCCCATGGAAAGGTTTTACCTTCTTATCGCGCCCGCTTATCGGGTCAGGCGGACCTTGAAGGGTTTCATCATTTTCTTGATTTCGTCGTCCGGCGTCGCGTCGGGGACCGCCGCATCGGGAAACAGCGGCTCGCCGTATCCGAGTTCCTTCTCGTACACGATGCTTTCCAGATAATCGGCGACGCTCGAGAGTTCGGTCGCGCGCTTCTTGTCGAGCGCGGCCGCCTTGCGGATTTCCCCGGCCGCCCGCATCACCAGAATATCGACCGTCTTATTTTGCTCGCCCATACCCTTGGCCCAAAACAGCGTACCAACGACCTAAACACGCGCGTCCAGGAATCCCCACTTATCCGCATGATTATAAGCCGGTGGACCCCACCGGACAATTCGTGGATACACCCCGCCGCCCCCTTCCTGACGGCGCGGGACCGAGCAATACGTGCAGGGCGCCCGCGTGCGATCAACTTCAGGGCGATCCGCCGGGAATCGCATTAGAATCAGAGGGCTGCCCGGATCCAGGCCAGGGCGCGCGACTGGTTTCCGTCGGTATAGAACTCGAAGTGCCCGGAGGGGAGCGAATCGCGCAAGAGAAGCGCGAGGCCGGCCCAGGACGAGCCGCCGACGATCGCGGCGCGTTCGCAGCGGCCGGCGTTGCGGGCCAGGATCGCGCCCGTTTCCCATTGCGACGCCTCATCCCATCCGATCAGGCCGGTGAGGTCGCAGTAGAGGCGGAAGGTCGGGTTCTCCGCGAGGACCGCGCTCATCGTGGGCGCGAATACGGCGGTGTAGTCCTCTTCGGTCAGGGTGCCGTCGGCGCGAAAGAAGACGATGTTGCGTTCGCGTTCGGGCTTTATTTCCAGCATATCGGACTCACGTTGCGGCGGAGGAAGGCGCGCAACATTAGAGGGAACCGGCAAAAAGTTGAATTGAATTCAGGCGCCCGGACACCGTGTCATTGCGCCGCTTGCAGTTCGCAGTCCGGCGCCGGCAGATAGACCATGAAGCGGCATCCCTCGCCCGGCACGCTGTCGACCGCAACGCCGCCGCCCCAGCTTTTGGCGATGCCCGCGACGACCGCGAGCCCGAGCCCGGTGCCCTTGCCTTGCGGCTTGGTGGTGAAGAACGGATCGAAGACCTTCGCGATCACATCGGGCGCGATGCCGGGTCCGGTGTCTTCGACACCGATGCGGCAATAGGGCCCGGGCGCGACGCCGGCGGCCTTCGCGGCCTCGCCGGACACGTTCAGGCGGTCGACGCGCACGACGATGCGCCCCCCGGACGTCATGACATCGGCCGCGTTGGCGATGAGGTTGGTGACGATTTGCGCGACCCCGGTTCGCTCGGCGTGGGCCACGGGCACATCGTCGGACGCGGCGATTTCGATATGCGTGTGCCCGCCGATGGCGCCGCTCATGAGGTCGACGGTCTCGCGCACGACGGCAAGGACATTGATGTCCTCGCGGCTGAGCGGCGTGCGGCGCGCGAAGGAGAGCACGTTCTTGACGATGAAGGTGGCGCGCTCGGCGGCGCGCGCGATGCGGGTGAAGTACAGGCGCAGTTTTTCATGCTGCCCGGCTTCATCGGCGCCGAAGGCCGAATAGATGAGGATCGGCTGCAGGAGATTGTTGATTTCATGCGCGAGGCCGTTGGCGAGACGGCCCATGGCGCCGGCCTGGCGGCGGCCCTCCTCGAGGTCGCGTTCCCGCATCCGGTCCGTGACGTCGGCGCCGACACCGCGATAGCCATAATATTCGCCGCCGCCGTCGAACTGCGGATGGCCGCTGAGGTTGACCCAGCGCGGCTCGCCCCGGCCGTCGATGACCGGCACGAGGATGTCGCGGAACTTGGCGCGTTCGCCGACGGCCTGCGTGAGGATACGAAAGTCGTGACCGCCGGCGGCGTCGAGCGCGGGTTTGCCGGCGCCGGACATGTCCGCGCCCAAATTCTGCAGGCGCAGCCCGCCGATGACGGCATCGCCGGCGCGGTACTCCCAAATATAGTCGGCGGAACAGGCGACCATGCCTCGCAATTGCGCGTCGTCGGCGCGGGCGGCCTTGAGCGCGGTGATGTCCTGCGCGAGGCCGAAGACCTTCGGCCGCGGGCCGTGGGGGTCGACGGAATGCCATGAAAAACGCACATCACGCTGCTCGCCGCCCGGCCGCACGATACGGCATTCGATCGTGCCGGCCGGCGGGCTTTCGTTGTCCTTCGCCCAGGTATCGAGCACGCGCTGAAGATCCTGGGGCGCGACGAAGTCGAGCAGCGAACGTTTGGTGGGCAGGAACGCGCCGGGGCTGACGCCGTAAAGGGCATACATGCCGTCGTTCCAGAGGAAGGTGTCGGCGCGCACGTCCCATTCCCAGCAGCCGATGGCCGCCAGGGCGTGCAGTTCGTCCGCCGCCGGCGCGCGCAGAACCGCACGCGCCGTGCGGGCCTGGCCTTGCGCGAGGAGATGGAGCGCGCCGAAAACGGCCCCGCCAAAAGCGGCCACCGCGACCAGCAGGACTTGAGAGGTGAAATGATGGCCGGAACGGTCCGCCGCGAACGCCGCGCCGAGCGCGCCGAACAGCACGGCGAGGGCGCCGAGTTTGAGACGCACCGATCCCCGGCGCAGCGATGTCTGGATAACCGGCGAGCCCATGGCTCAATGTCCCCACATTCCCCGCGGCTATCCTAACCAGATCGCCCAGGTTCCTCCATGCAGCGGAAATGGAAAAGCGCGCGGCGCGCCGCGTGAGTCGTGCAAGGCGCCGGGAGAGATAAATTATCATTAAATATCAAATAATTAACCGGCCCCACTGGACCGCGGACGCGCGGATTCCTATTGTGGAGGCTCGAAGTTCGAGGAGACCGGCCCGTCCGGCGCGCGTCATGGAATCCAGAGAAGCCAAGTTCAAGATCGGCCAGGTGGTGAAACACCGCCTGTTTCCGTTCCGCGGCGTGATCTTCGACGTCGATCCGCAGTTCGCCAACACCGAGGAATGGTGGCAGTCGATCCCGGAGGACGTGCGTCCGAACAAGGACCAGCCGTTCTATCACCTGCTGGCCGAGAACGCGCAGACGCACTATGTCGCCTATGTCTCGCAGCAGAATTTGCTGGCCGATGAATCCGGCGACCCCGTGCAGCATCCGGAAGTGGGCTCGTACTTCGCGGAGTTCCGCGGCAGCCACTACGTGATGCGGCCGAGTTACGCGAATTAAAGCGCCTTTGGAGTGAGCTTCCTTTTTTTAAGAGGCCGCTCGCGGGCGCAAAAGCCGGGCTCCACCTTTTGCTGCTCGCGGCCTCGGATGGCATGCGGCCGAGTTACGCGAATTAAATTCCCAAAGCATTTGGAGTTCGACGCGAGACTGCGTAGGGTGACGCATTCATAGCCGCGTACACGCCAATGGACACAGCCCGCCAATATTTCAGCCTCAACGACCTCGACCGGAAACTCGAACGCTTTGTCGACTTTGACGGCGGCGTCATCTTCGAGGCCGGCGCCAACGACGGCATCAATCAAAGCAATAGTCTGTATTTTGAGCGCTACCGAGGCTGGCGTTCCATCCTGGTCGAGCCGATCCCGAAGCGCTTTTTCGAATGCACGGTGAACCGGCCGGACGCGTTGGTCGAGTGGGGCGCCCTGGTGCCGCCGGAGCGCACGGGCGAGATCATGACGCTGACCTACTGCAATCTGATGACGGTCACTCGCAACTCGGCGGAGACGCGCGCGTGGGAAGACGATCACGTCACGAGAGGAATTCAGCACCTGCGCGGCGAGAAGATCGAAAACTTCCAGGCCCGGGGACGCACCATCAGCTCAATCCTCGACAAGCATCGCATCACGCACGTCGATGTGCTGTCCTTGGATATCGAAGGTTTCGAGATCCCCGCTCTGCAAGGCATCGACTGGACACGTCATCGACCGACGTGGCTTTTGATCGAAGTCCGCGATGAGCCGGCGATGGACGCCTATCTCGCCCCGCACTACGAGCGGATCGAGAAGCTGTCGCACCACGACATCTTGTACAAAGTACGCAGCTAACAACGCTAGGTCAGCGTGGGTTTATTATCGACGGCGTGATGGGGCATGTTCTCGAGCGCATCCAGCATGCCGGGACCCGCATAGGGTTGATGCGCTTTTGCAGGGCCGATCGAGAAGTCCCGAGACAGGAAGAATGACGTACACCAGATGTACGTATTCTGCGGTCCGTATCCGACCATATCGACCTGAATGAATCCTTTGCCGCGCAGGAACTCATTCAACACCGGGTAGCGCTCGGAGTTGTCGATGATGATCATGCCGCCAGGGGCGAGGAAGCCATGGCTTTCAATCGTGCAGTCGGCGCGCCAGCGGCCATCGACGACAATGACATCGTGAGGCGCGTTCCTACGAACCGCCTGCACATAGTCCTTGCCGGTCGCCAGTGAGATTTCGGCGTTCGCGAGCGGAAAGGCGCGCGTGCGTTCGAACCACGGCGCATCATGTTCGACCGAATAAACCTGTTTTGCGCGGCGGGCCCAATAATGCGTCGAGGCGCCGCACCCGTATTCGAAGATTTGCTTTGCGGAAAAGTCGAGCTGATTGAGATAGCAAATCGCGGGATAGGTCATCCACGGCACCGGCGTGCCGTCATTCCACATAGGCGTTTTCGCCGAAATCGTGCGGCCATGACCGAAGTAATCGGGCAGATGAGCAAGATTATCCATGCGAATTCAAACCCCCACGAACCATTTGGAAAAGACGCAAGCGCGCTTTAGATTAGGCCACCGCCGCGGACCGCGCGGCCCCTCCTTTTTATAACTCTTAGCGATTAGAGGACACCATGGCGATCAAACAGGGCGACAAACTCCCGGCGGGCAAGTTCCGCGTGATGGGACCGGACGGCCAGAAGGAAGTTTCGACGGACGAAATCTTCAAGGGCAAGAAGGTCGTGTTCTTCGCCGTGCCCGGCGCCTACACCCCGACTTGCTCGAAGCAACACCTGCCGAGCTACGTCGCCAACTACGACAAGATCAAGTCGCAGGGCGTGGACACCATCGCCTGCATGGCCGTAAACGACGCGTTTGTCATGGACGCCTGGGGCAAGTCCCAGAACGTCGGCGATAAAGTCATGATGCTCGCGGATGGGAACGGCGAATTCACCAAAGCCATCGGTCTTGAATTCGACGTCACCAAAGCCGGGCTCGGCATGCGTAGCAAGCGCTTCTCGATGATCGTCAATGACGGTATGGTGGAAAAGCTGAACATCGACGAGAGCGGCTACAACCTCACCGGCGCCGAAGCGACCTGCGGGATCTAAATTCCGCCACCGACAACAGAAGCCCGCGGCCCAAAGCCGCGGGTTTTTTTATTTGCGCAACGTCAGATGCCACGCCCAGGCGTCCGCGATCTGGGACGCAAGGTCCGAGCGCCGCGGCGCCCAGTCTAGAATGCGCTGTGCGGCGCCGGCATCCGCGACCAAGGCGGGCGGATCGCCATCGCGGCGTTGACCGGCCCTGACGGGGATATTGTGCCCGGTCACTTTGCGGGCCGTGGTCACCACGTCCAGCACCGAGGCCCCATGGCCGGTGCCAAGATTGAAAGCCGCGCCGCCGTCGTTCCCAATCGCGTAGCGCCACGCCAGGAGATGCGCCTCGGCGAGATCCATGACGTGGATATAGTCGCGCACGCAGGTGCCGTCCCGCGTGGGATAATCATCGCCGTTGATGGTGATAGCCTCGCTCTTGCCGAGCGCCGCGTCGAGTACGAGCGGAATCAGGTGGTTTTCCGGCTCGTGCCATTCACCGGTTTCACCCTCGGGATCGGCGCCCGCCGCATTGAAGTAGCGCAAGGCGACCCAGGACAGGCCATGATCGCGCTGCGCACGCGCCAGCGCCTGCTCCATCTTCAGCTTGGCGGCGCCATAGGGATTGACCGGCCGGCAGGGCGCGTCCTCGGTGATCGGCGAGAACGATGGGATGCCGTAGACGGCGGCGGAACTGGACACGACCAGCGTTCGAATATCCCGCACCGCCATGGCGTCCACCAGCATCTCGGTGCCACCGACGATGTTGCGTTCATAGAGATCGGGCTGCGCGACCGATTCATTGACGAAGATGAAGGAGGCGAAGTGCATGACCGCTGCGGGGCGATGGGTCTCCATGACTTCGATCAGGCGCGCTTTGTCGTGAATGTCACCGATTTCGAGCGGACCCCACTTCACCAATTCACGGTGGCCGCGGATAAGGCTGTCATAGGTCACCGGAACGTGGCCGGCGCGCGCCAGCGCCTTGCATGCGTGGCTGCCGACGTAACCGGCGCCGCCTGTCACCAGAATTGTCGCCATGGTTCCCGGGCTTAGTGAATTGCGTAGGCGGCCGGATCTTCGGCATAGCCGAAGGCCGCGATATCCGCCCGCGCATGGCGGCGCACCTTATCGAACATCGCGGGCGTGTAATAGGTGGACCAGTGCGCGTGCTCGGTCGCATTGTGATGTTCGAGTTCGGTATCTTCCATGCCGATCTCGCGGCAGACCGCGCGGAAGTCCTCGGCCAGGTTCTCATAGCGCCCGATGAAGTCGACAAGCTGGTTGCCGTCGTCGTCAAAAAGGAACCGCTTCTGCTGGCCACCCGGAAACTCGTCTTCCGGCGCGGACATGATGAACCGTTCGAAGGAACTGAAATCCTGTCGCGCGCGCTGAAGGTGGGGGTACTTGATATTGTACTTGTAGAGCGAAAGCTGGAGATCCCACGGATTGCGGACAAACCCGACTTTATAGAGAGAGTCGAACGTTTGGCGGCGCATCATCGGACGTACGTCCTTGGCCAGCGCGTGATCTTCCATCCATACGAAGCGTGGATTAACGCCGGAGCAGCGCAAGTACAACGACGTCGTCTTGGGATGTTCTTTGCCCAGGACCTTGCGGATATCGGTCTTGCCCAGGGCCTGCACAATGGACGTGCCGGCCACCTTATAGACATGGATAAACAGGAACTTGTGGGTCAGGGACAAAATCATGGCCGCACCCGTCGGATTGGACGATAGACTTGGGTATCAGTAAAAAGTTAACAAAAAAGATACCTGCCGTGCCTATTCCATTCAGTGGCCAAATTGCCAGTCTGAGGGCAGCCCGTGACGCAATCTACTCTCGAGATTACTCTTAGAAGCGCCATTGCAGGCGATTACGACGGGAGCTACAGCGGCCCGAGCGCGTGGCGCGATCTCACCGGCAAATACAAAGCCAGGAACTTGGTCGAAGTCTGCAATCGCGCCGGCTTCAAGCCCAAACGTATCCTTGAGGTAGGCGCGGGCGAAGGCTCGATCCTCATGCATCTCGATCGCATGGGGTTTGGCGAAGAACTACACGCCCTGGAAATAGCGAGTTCGGGGGTGCGCGCGATCAAGGAGCGCAATATTTCAAGTGTGAAGAACGTCCAACAATTCAATGGATATGTTCTTCCGTATGCCGACAATTCTTTCGATGCGGTCATCCTGTTTCACGTTCTTGAACATGTCGAATTCGAGCGTGCGGTACTCCGCGAAGTGCGGCGCGTGGCACCGATGCATATCATCGAGGTTCCGCTCGACTATCATTTCGGCATCGACGAGAAGATCGCGCATAGTGTGAGTTATGGGCACATCAATATCTACACCCCGACCTTGATCCGGTTTCTATTGAAATCCGAGGGCTACAAGATCGAGAAAGAGCTGTTGTCCCAGGTGCACGAGGAAGTGTGGGAGCACATTGAATTCGTGGCAAATAAAAAAGAGCGAACTCCGGCGGCCGTTGCCGAACTGCACACGCGGCTTTCGGACAAAGCCCTTGCGTTCTACACATCGCCAAAAGAACGCGCTGAGCAAATGGCCAATGCCATCACCATGTTGACGAGCCGCGACGCCACCGGCCTCAGCATTTTCAACAGTGGAAAGAGCTAAACCTAACGCTTACTCGCACCCTCAAGGAGCTGCTGATAGAGCGCGAGGTAAGCGCTCGCCTGCGCGCGGGGAGAATACTGCTCTTCGACAAGCGCACGCCCACGAACACCATCTTGCTTGAGCCGTTCCTGATCGGAGAAGGCGCTCATAAACGCAGCGCTGAGGGCGCCGACGTTTCCGGGTGGCGCAAGAAAGCCGGTCTCGCCTTCCCACACCATGTCGGGCACACCGCCGACATTGAAGCCCACCACCGGCGTTCCGCAGCTCATGGATTCCAGCATGGTGAGCGGTCCCACGTCCTGCTTGGAGGGCACCGCCGTGACATCCACCGCGGCGTAGAGGGTCGCGACCGTGGCGTCGTCGCCGATGTAATCGACGAACACCATGCGGAACGGCGCCGAGAAACCGGCCGCGTGCTTGCTGTCGCCGGCGACAAGCAACAATACCTTGCTCGTATCCGGTAACATGGAAAGCGCCTGGATCAACTCACGCAGACCCTTCCGCGGCAGCGCGACGTTGTGCGACATAAACAGGACGATGTGCGCATCCTGCGGCAATTTGAGCGCGGCACGCGCGGCTGCTTTCGCAAGCGGCTTGAACACCTCGATATTGATGCTGTGCGGAATCCAGGTAGCGTCGTATTTGCGAAACAGGGCGCTGGACTTGGCCATATCGCGGGTCCACTGGCTGGGGCCGACGATATGCAACCGCTCCCCCGGCCAGGCGCCAAATATCTTCACCTTGGATTCGAAAATCTTCCATGTGAGATCCTGTTCCTCGTTTGAACCGAGGAGGGGACAGGCGCCGCAATGGGATTGAAATTTACCGCAGCCGTTGTCGAAATGACATCCCCCGGTCACGGGATTCATATCGTGCAGCGTCCAGACCAGAGGCACATCTGTGCGTTGGGGCGTGAAAAACAGCCGGTAGTCGACGAACTCGGAAATCCAATGAAGATTGATGATGTCGGCGCGCGGGCGCTGAATGAAGAAATTCTCGTCCGCATCGACCCATTCGTGGCTGAAATGTTCGAGGTGCGGACTGCGCGTTTCCGCGTAGGCGTCATAGCGCGCTTCGCGCTCGGCTTTGCATCCGGCCCTATGGGCGACGGCCGCGGGCGATGGATCGGGAATGAATTTGCGGACGGTATCGTCCACGACGCGCTTTTCGCGCACGAAGTAGGTGCTGTCGGCGCCAATGGACAGTAGGCCACGATGCAGCCTGTGGGCCGCGCGGGCGGCGCCACCTTGAACATCCAGCGTATTGATATGAAGGATACGCACGGCGCCTATTTATATGAGCCGTGCTGGAATTCCGGACGATCCACCGGGACGAGGAAGAAGTCCATCTGCCAGAAGGCGCGGTCGTAATCGCGGAACAGCGGTTCGCCGATATCGATGCAGCGGAAGCCCATGTCCTCGAGCAAATCCAGCATCGCTGGGAAACGTTTTTCGCGCTCGCCGAAGTTATAGGCCTCGATGACAATGAGACTGGTGGACTTCAGGGTTTCGGTGCAGCCCTTCAGGATTTCGCGTTCAAAGCCGTGCGTATCGAATTTCAGGAGGAAGGGCGCTTTCAGCCCCTTCTCGGCGCACTCGCCATCGACGCTGATCTGCGGGACGCGCGCACCCCTGGGGTCGTCGGCCGAGGTTCCCGCGCCACCAAAGGGATCGTCGGAAAACTGAAAGTGGCCGACGCCTTTAGACGGGCCGGCAGCCGCGATCACATAGCTATAGGCCGAATCGGCGGCAAGCTGATGCAGTTCGCGTTCCCAATGATGATTGGCTTCGATCAGGTGAGCCTTGGCGTCGGTGTAGACGGTGCGCGCCATCTTCGACCATTCGCCGCGCGCCGCGCCGAGGTCGATGATGGTGGACGCCGCCACGCCGCGCTTCTTGATCCGCATCAGCGCGTTGCGATGCGACAGCGCGACCTTGGAGAAACGCTCGGGGTTGGCTTCGGCGAAATCCTTGGCGGATTCCATCAAGGCCCACATCATGCGCTCGGCCGCCGGTTTGGGAATATCCACGCGCGAGTCCCCCTTAGAACACAAGCCGCTGATTGAGCGCTGTCTTGAGATCGCCGCGCGGCAGAACATGGAACTGCCGTTCGACCACCTGCCAGGAGCTGTGCGCCTGCTCGGGCGCGCGCTTCTCGGCGTAAATCCCGGTATAGGCCGCCGCGCCGTCAACGCCGCGCGGCGTGTAGTTCAACTTGGCGCGCGCCGCGCCGAGCGCGGCTTTGCATTGATCCACATACTTTTCGCGCTGTCCACGGCTCAGTTGACCGGCGCTATGAATGCGGAACGCCCCGAGCGGCGCGTCCACGCCTACGAGCGGCGCTTCGGCCATGAAGGCAGTCCATAACGCAAAGTCACCAGCCAAAGATTGGCTGCGCAAAGCAGGCTCGCCCGCGCGCTCCCACAAGGACCGGCGGAAGAAGGTGGATTCCTGCTGGATGAAATCGGTGGCGTGTTTGTCGCCCGCGCCGCCGAACCCGAAATAAACGCCGTCAAAGAAAGCTTGCTGCGCGTAACCTGGAACTTTACGCAAGTAACGGATATCGCCGTCGGCATCGATGGCCGCCTGGGTAAGCGTGCTGATCCACTGGATCTCGGGCACATCGTTAAAGATGCGCGTGATGAGATCGAAGGCCCAGGGAAACAGCGTGTCGTCGCTGTTGAGCCAGCCGAGGATCTCGCCGTCCGTGCGCGCAAATCCTTTTGCTATGGCGTCGTACATACCGCCGTCGGGTTCTGACACCCAGTCGCTGATGAGGCGTTTTTTTGCATTCAGAAGATCGAGGGTGCCGTCGGTGGAGCCGCCGTCAATCACGACATACTGAAGATCGAAACGGCCGTGCTGCCCTTCGATCGACGCGAGTGTCGCCGCCAGCGTGGAATCCCGGTTGAACGTGGGCGTAACGAGGGAAATCTTGGGCGTCATCCCGCCGCCCCTACAACGTGCCCGCGCGTTTGCGCGAAAGCGCGTCGTTCAGGATCTGGGCCAGCCAAGCGGCCCGGCCCGACGCCGCATGATCCTTTAGACAACGTTCCTGCCCGCGGCGCGCAATCTCATCCGCCCGCTCCGGGAACGAGAGATAGAATTTGATCTTCGAGAGGAGTTCGAGCGGCGAGCGGAAAGTTTCGATTTCAACGCCGGGCTCGAAGAATTTCTCCAATTCGGGATGATACGACGTCAGCAGAAAGGCACCGGCGCCGGTGGCTTCCATCAAACGCACATTCGGCGGCTGCGCACCAAAGGAGTCGACGTCGATATTGATGACGATACGGGCGTTGCGCAGCGTGCGCAGCATTTCGACGCCCCAGCGCGCCCCTTTATTGAGGCTTTGCACCAACGGCGACAACATTTTGTCGCGCGGCACGAAAAAGCCCATCGAGAATGGCCCGAGCGGATCCGTGCTGGCCTCGGCAACCATATTGAGCAGCTGGATGCGATGAAGATGCTCCTGGGTCACCGATCCGGAGAACACCACGTCATAGTCGATCCTGCGGGGTTCGTGGACCGCCGCGCAATCGTCGGGAAAACCCGGATGGAACCGCTCGACGTGTTTCGCGCCGTGGGCTTTCGCATCGGTGAACATGCGGTCGAAGCTGGAAAGGATCAGGTCGTAGCAGGACAGATCGACGCCGCGCGCGATGGGAAATCCGCGCCAGCCCGCTACCAGCGGCGGCCGGCGATCGACCATGCGGAAGAAACCCTCGTGCAGGGTCACGACATCGGTGGTGTAGAAGATGTCCGGATTGAATTCCTTGAGCTGAAGCAGCATCGCCTGCATGCAGACGGCATTGTCCACAACCGGAATATTCTGCTCGCGCAGCCATGCGAGCTGGGTATAGGGATTGTTACCAAGCACAAACAACGTCTCGAAGCCGTGCGGGCGTAACTGACGCGTGAACACGTGCGAGCTCGAGAAGTGATCGCCCAGGATCGCGTCCATCTGGACATCGTAGGGCGCGAGCGCGAGTTGCGGCCGCGATTGATAGAAGGCGCCCAGATAGTCCGGGTAATAGTTGCTGATGTGCAGAAAACGCGGCACGGGCACCTCTGACGATCCGCTCCCCGCGAAGCAGACCACGTCGTTAAGAGCGCCGCCAGCGTGCCGGCAGGCTCTCAGATTTCGGGTGATCGTATTTCACCCGGCAAAGGTGTCTAAAAGCTTAACGCCCCGCGCATGATCTCGGCAAACCACCCCGCGCGGACCGAGCGCGAATGGGCGTACATGCAGCGTTCTTGGCCGCGACGGGCGATTTCGCCGGCACGCTCAGGCATGGCGAGGTAATAGTTGATCTTCGAGAACAACTCTTGGGGCGTACGGAAGGTCTCGATCTCCTTCCCAGGTTCGAAGAAGTTCACGAGTTCGGGGTGATGCGTGGTGAGCAAAAACGCACCGGCCCCGGTCGCTTCGATCAGACGCATGTTCGGTGGCTGACCGCCGAAGGCATCGACATCGATGTTTACGAGGATGCGGCCACTGCGAATGGTACGCAGCATCTCCAGGCTCCAGCGAGCACCCTTGTTGAGCTGTTGCGCCAGCGGAGACAAAAACTGCGCGCCCGCCGTGAAAAGACCGACGGAGAACCCGGGAGTTTCCCGGCTCATCTCCAGGATCATATTAATGATGTTGATGCGCTGTGCGTGCTGCGACGTGATCGAGCCAGAGATCACAACGTCATATTTGATCTCGCGCGGCTCGCGCAGAATCGGCGAGTCCTCGGGAAAGCCGGGATGGAATCGCGCGACATGCTTCGCGCCCTTGGACACGGCTTCGCCGAACATGCGGTCGAAGCTGGTAAGGATGAGATCATAAGCTGATAGATCGGCGTTCGCCGGCAGCGGAAAACCGCGCCAGCCGGCGATCACCGTCGGACGCTTCTCCACAGCTTTGAAAAAGCCGGAGTGAAAGGTGACCACGTCGTTGGTGTAGAACACGTCCGGCGCGAAATCGTGAATCTGGCGCAAAGTGGCGAAAGCGGAGTCCACCTTCTCGCCGACTTGGTAACCGTTTTCACGCATCCAGGCACGCTGGGTGAACGGATTGTTGGCGATGACATTGAGGGTCTCGAACCCGTGGGCCTTCAGGGGCCTCGTCCAGATATGCACACCGGAAAACTCGTCATCGAGCAGGGCATCCATCTGTACGTCATAGGGCGCGTTCTGGAGTTGCGGACGCGCCGCATAGAAATCCATCAGATAGTCCGGATAGAAGGTGTTAACCTGAAGGAAGCGGGATTGAGGGCGCGTCATGAATCCTGGCCGCGCAGCCACTCCACATAAGAGCGAATTTCCGCCTCCAACATGCCTTGCGGCGCAAAGCCGAGAGCCGTGAGCCTTGAGACGTCGGCATAGAGGTGGAGCGGGTCGTCAGGGCGCGTGCAGCCGTTGAAGGCGATCGCGGGCGCGGCGCCGGCGGCCTTGGCGAAAATAGCGGCGAAGTCGTCGATGCGGGTCGCGATTCCGGTGCCGCCGTTGACGATGAGCGGCGCGGCGAATTTCTCCCGCGCCAGGAAGGCGACCAGGTCCGCCACGTCGGAGACGGCCAGGAAGTCACGGGTTTCAGCGCCGGTGCCGTAGAGTTCGATGCGTTCGCGCTTGTCGCGGAATTTGCGGCTGAGGTCCCACGGCAACTGTTTACGCAGGCCGGGTCCGTAAACCGAGAACAGGCGCAGGATCGCGATCCGCGCACCCTTCTCCGCCGCCGCAAGCGCGACCTGTTCGGCCTCCATCTTGTGGCGGCCGTAGACCGAGATCGGCGCAAGCGGCGTGTCCTCGGTGAGCGGGCCGGCGCCGGTGTTTCCGTAGACCGCCGCGCTCGACGGCAGGATAAAAGCGGCTTCCGGCGCGTGCACGCGCAGCCAGCCGAGCACGATCTCCACCGAGGCGACTGTGTCGCGGTGCGAGGCCGCGGGGTCGCGGGCGGACGCCTCGACCGTGCCGGCGCCGCCGGCGTGAAAAACAATCGCGGGCGGCCCGCCGAGGCGTGCCGCTTCATCGAGCACGGCGGGCGCGATTTCGCCGACGACCTGGGGGATGGCGCTTGACGCGGACACGCGGTCGATGCCGACCACGCGCCAGCCGTCGCGGCGAAGACGCGCGGCTACATGCGGGCCAATGAACCCGGCGGCGCCGGTGACCCACGCAACGCGGGAGGCGGCTGTTTGTCCCATGCTCAGACCGCCTGAAGATCGAAGACCATCAGCGGCGGGCGCGAGAAGAAGCGCATCGCCGCGCCGTTACCGGTGCGATTGCGCGCGACTTCATTCCAGAAGGCATTGACGGTGCCTTGAGGGCCCTTGCGCAGAAGTTCATCGACCTGCGCGGTGAGGTGCCTGGCCTCGGCGTCCCCCTCGCCGTTGCGATAGGCGGCCAGCGCGTGGTTGGCGTAGCCCGCGGGCAGAACGGCGCCCAGCTTGAATCCCGCGAGCTCCAAGGCTTCGACATAGTGCGCGGCCGGATAGGCCCATTCATAGAGGCCGTACGTCTGGCAATAGGGGTGCGCGGCCAGGAGTTCATAGAGTTCACGCGGCGTATCGGCGAATTGTTCGCGGAAAGCAAACCAGCGGGCCCCGGGGCGCATCTTCTGGCGGATGGCCGCCGCCGCCTGGGACATGTTCTTGAAGTGGTGGATGCAGTTCTTGGTGAGGATAAGGTCGTAACCTTCCTCGCCCGCATGCCAGGCGGCAAGGTCGTCGTGGATGCGCAGGCCCGCGGCGTCCGCCCGCGTGCGCAAATAACCCGTGCCGGTCGTATATTCGCCGTTCGGTTCGACGAGCGTGACGTCCCTGAACCCCGCCTGAACGAGCGCCCAGGAGAGAAAACCGGCGCCGCCGCCGATTTCACACACGCGCAGATCGGGTTCGACGCCGAGGATCTCGAACAGGCGGCGCATGGTTTGGAATTCGAGGCCCTCGCGGAACCGTTCAAACGCCCCGCCGCGGTCCTTGTCGAGATAGGTGCTTTCCAGAAGAAGCTGGATGCCGGGCGCGGGATCGTTCTGCTGGGCGGCGACGATCGCCTCGTGCCGCGCCGGGTGTTCCTCGAGAGATAGAATTTCAAGATCGCGCAGATCGAGCGAATCTTCAAAGGCGGGCGCGGCGGCGCGCGCGGCGCGGATTTCGGCCGCTATGGCCAGGAAGGCGCGCGCGCTTTCATCGGCGCGCAGGCGCCGCGCGGCCTGCGCGTTCCGCTCGGCGTCCGGGTCGGGGCCGGGGCGCAGGTCCGGCCAAGCGGCGCTGAGGTGCGCCGCGAGATCGGCGGGATCGCCGGTGCGGAAGAAGTGGAACGGCGAAACCGCCGATTCCGCCTGCTCGCGATGAACCGGCAAGTCCGAGATGAAGAGCGGACGACCGAGGGCCTTTGCATCCTCGACCACCGTGCTCCAGCCCTCGAACCGCGAAGGCTGGACGACAGCCGCGGCATGCTGGAACAGCTGCGCGAGGACGTCATTCGCCACCACGCCGAGAAAATGCACGCAGCCGTCCAGGCCATTTGCTGTGATGAAAGCGCGCAGCTCGCCGTAAAGGCCGGGGTTGCGGTAGTCGATGCCGGCGCCGGTGCAGACAAGCGCGAGATCTGGTCTTTCCGTGCGCGCGCGCGCGAAGGCGCGGAACAGCGTGTCGTGGTCCTTATGTTTCCAGAACTGGTTCGCCGCGAACAGGAATTTTTGCGGGATGCCGTGGCGCGCGCAGAGGTCCGCAAGAGGGGCCGGGGCGGCCTCGAGGCTGCTGGCAAAGGACCAGATGAAGGTGCGGGCGCGGGAATTTGGATAAAAGCGTTCGCAGTCGGTCTGCGCGGCTTTGCTGGAGAGCAGCAGGAAGCGGCGGCGCCGGGCGATCGCTTCGAAGTTGCGGTCGCGATGGGCCAACTCGTCCCGGCTAAACATCTCGGGCAGATATTTGTGCTGGAAGTCGGGGATCCAATGGAGCCCGTTCGCAACATGCACATCGGCCTGCAGGACGGGGAACGTGACATCGGCCTCCGCGAGCAACTTGCGGATGTCGCCGGTACGCGGCCGGTTATCGCCGTCCAGGAGCGCCGCCTTCAAGGAGGGTTTCAGCAGAACCGGATAACCGTCGGGGCGGAAGATCCCCTCGACCGCCGCTTCGCGGAACAGGGCGCGCAGGACCGGGAGGTCGATGCTCTCGTCGGTGGTGACATAAATCGCCGGGCGCTCGTTCTCCGGCAAGGCGGACAGGATGCGCGCCAAATTCTCGATGTAGATGCGGCCGCCCTGCCAATTCTCGAACGTGGCTTGGACGTTCGGCCGGAACAACGGCAGGAGGAGCGAGATGCGCTTCAAGGGGGGCCTCACGCCGGCACGGCGGCGGTGTCCGGCTTCGCGGCCGGATCCGGGAAATAGCTGGCCGTGAAGCGGGCGATGATCGATTCCACCAGAGCATGCGGTACGTGCATGCGGTCCGTATCCCAGGCGAGGTCGGGATGCGTCGCCGTCACCATTTCGTAGCTGGGGAAGTAATCGGCCGCCGCATGACGGTTGCAGAAGGTTTCGGCGACCGCGCGCAAGGTGGATTTGGAATAGGTATTCGCCGTGACGATATCCCGCGACGTGAAGGTGGTGTTGAGCGGCACCGGCGAAACCGTGACGATGAATTTCATGTCGGCGCGGATATGGCGGGCGACGAGATCGAAGATCCGCTCCAGCGCTTCGAGCGCGTCGGTGTAGGCCGCGTTGACGAACCGGAACCGCTCGGGCGCGTTGCGGATCAAAAGCGGCGGCGGCGCGACATTCAGCACCAAGCCGGTTTCGGAATCGAACCAGGTTTCCGTGTGGCCCAGGGTGAGGAAAATCGCGCTCGCCCGGCGCATGGTTTTGGCCGCTTCCTCGACCAGGTAGCGCACCATGAGGCTTTCGCGCAGGCCCTGGAGCGCGGTGTCCTTGGTGTGGGGATCGAACCAGCGGTCTTCGTCGATATGGACGAGGCCCTTCTGCGGCGCGCGGCAGGAGTCCGGCTCAAGCGTGCGCTGGACCTCATTGAGCATCGACGCCGGGGTGTAGCGGTTGAGCACGGAGCGCGCGATGACGTGACGGTGCACGCCGGTGGCGAGGCGCGCGCGGGCCGCGGCGTCGGGATGCATGAATTCGGGCGGGAACTCCCAGGCCTCGGGCAGCACGCGCACGCCGGCGCCGATCAGCGCATGTTCGACGTTGCGGGCGAAGCAGGAGCCCATGGTGAAGACGGCGTCGCCGCGCGAGAGCTGAAACTTCGGGCGATGATGAAGCACGACCGGCGCGCGCGCCTTCATCCGCGCGGCCGCGCTGTCCGCGCCGGCGTTGAAGCGATTGTTTGGGTTGTCCATCGACGCCTGCAGCGCGGCCAAACCGGCAACCGCGCTGGAAACATCGGGCAGAGGCCCGGCCATAGAAAATCCCGTCGCACGGTAGAGAAAGCGGTGCGAGGCTACCTTGCCGGTTTCGCGTTAATCCACGCTTAACGAAGCGCGTTCAACGGGACCGCAGCCGCCGACAGCAGCTTATCGGCCGTGTGGACGCACAGGCCCACGATGTTGGTGTAGGAGCCGTTGATCCAGGGCACGAAGGCGCCGGCGTGGCCCTGGATGCCGTAGGCGCCGGCCTTGCCGCGCCATTCGCCGCTTTGCAGGTAGGCCTCGACCTCGGCATCGCCGAGGCGCTTGAACATCACCTGGGTCATGACGATGCGCGCGGTGAGCTTGCCGCTCGGCGCCACCACGGCGATGCCGCCGTAGACGCGGTGGCGGCGGCCCGAGAGCAGCGCGAGGATCCGGCGCGCGCGCTTTTCGTCCTCGGTCTTATCGAGGATGCGCCGGCCCGCGCCGACCACGGTATCGGCGGCAAGGATGAGCGCGCCGGGATGGGCGGCGGCGGCGGCCTTGGCTTTCGCGACGGCGAGACGCCCCGCAAGCTCGCGCGGGGTTTCTTCCTTCAGCGGCGTTTCGTCGATATCGCACGGCGCGACGAGATCGGGTTTGCGGCCGATCTGTTCCAAAAGTTGGAGGCGGCGTGGAGACGCGGAAGCGAGGATAAAGGTCATGCGTCCGCAATGTGCGAACGGCCCCCTGTCCGGTCAAGGTTAATCGTCCTCGCGGGGGAAGAGCTCGAGGATCTTGTCCCGGATCTGGTCGCGGACCTGGCGGTAGGCGGCGAGGCGCGCGGTGCGGTTGCCTTCGGCGCGGGTGGGATCGGGGATGTCCCAGGTGCGCACCTCGCAATGGGTATAGCGGGTGAGATCCTCGGCGCGGGCTTTTGCCTGGGGGGAAAGCGCGATGACGAGTTCGAAGGCGTCGGTCTCGAGGCTGCCGAGGGTTTTCGGCCGATGGCGCGACATGTCGACGCCGATCTCGCGCATCACCTCGATCATGAAGGGGTCCTGGCCGCCGAGAGTCACGCCCGCGGAATCGACGAAGATGCGGCTGCCGTGGAAACGCTTGAGCATGCCCTCGGCCATGGGCGAGCGGACCTCGTTGAGGTTGCAGCAGAAGAGCACGGCGCTGGGGAGGATTTGCATTTAGCGCGTCCCGCCGGTGAACGCTGGCCGCGGAAAAGGGGCGCTTGCTGACCGCGAAATGGGGGTCAGACTCCAATTCATGCGGCAATTTTCCAAACACGAAGGGTGCGCATGTGAATTGGAATGCGACCCCAATTTCGCTCCAATCATTGTTACCCCCTCATGTGGAGAATGCAGAGGAGGGTGAAGAAGCGGCGCGAGGTGTTGTGGTCGAGGTCGACGTGTTCGCGCAGGCGTTCTTCGAGCATCGCCGCGCCTTCGTTGTGGAGCGCGCGGCGGCCCATGTCGATGGCTTCGATCTGCGAGGGCGACGAGGTCTTGATGGCGTCGAAATAGCTTTCGCAGACCAGGAAGTAGTCCTTGATCACCATGCGGAACGGACGGATGGGGAGCACGACCTCCTTCTGCGGCGCGTCTTCGGTGTCGCGCACGTCGAAGACGAGGCGGTCTTCGCGCAAGGCCAGATGCAGGTGGTAGGGCCCGGAGCAGGTCCCCTCGCCTCGCAGGCAGAAGAGGTTCTCCTCGAGCAGATCGAAGAGCGCGACTTCGCGCTCGTGCTCGACCTCGGGGCGGCGGCGCAGGAAGGAGCGCTCGTCCAATGCGATGCGGACGATGGACCGTGGGCGTTGGGGCGAACCCTCGGTCATGGAAGGCTAGAGCCTATTGTCGCATTGGGGCGCCACGAACCGATCCCGCCGTCAGCCGCCGGTGATGCGTTCGACGTGGGCGCCGCAGGCGCCCAGTTTTTCCTCGAGGCGCTCGTAGCCGCGGTCGAGGTGGTAGACGCGGTTGACCAGGGTTTCGCCTTCGGCGGCCAGGCCGGCGAGGATGAGCGAGACGGACGCGCGCAGGTCGGTCGCCATCACCGGCGCGCCCGAGAGTTTTTTGCGGCCGCGCACGATGGCCGAGGAGCCGTGCACGTTCACCTCGGCGCCGAAGCGCGTGAGTTCGGGCACATGCATGAAGCGGTTTTCGAAAATCGTTTCGGTGATCATGGAGGCGCCGCTGGCGGTGGCCATGAGCGCCATCCACTGGGCCTGCATGTCGGTGGGGAAACCCGGATAGGGTTCGGTCATCACGTCGACGCCGACGAGTTCACCCGTCTCGGCGGACACGGTGACGCTGTTGTCGCCCGGCTCGACGATGACGCCGGCCTGGCGCATGGCGGCGAAGACGGAGTCCAGGAGATCGTAGCGCGTGCCGGTGAGCTTCACCTTGCCGCGCGTGATGGCGGCGGCGATGGCATAGGTGCCGGTTTCGATACGGTCGGCGATGACGGGCACGCGCGCGGCGCGCAGCGACGAGACGCCTTTGATCCGCAAGGTCCCGGTGCCGATGCCGCCGATGTCCGCGCCCATGGCGTTGAGACATTCGGCGAGATTGGAGATTTCCGGCTCGCGCGCGGCGTTCTCGAGCACGGTGTCGCCCTTGGCCAGAGTCGCGGCCATGAGGAGATTTTCCGTGCCGCCCACGGTGACCTTGGGGAACACGATGTTCGCGCCCTTGAGGCCGCCGGGCGCGGTGGCGTGAATGTAGCCGGACTGCACTTCGATCTTGGCGCCGAGGGCTTCGAGCGCTTTCAGATGCAGATCGACCGGGCGCGTGCCGATCGCACAGCCCCCCGGCAAGGAGACTTTCGCTTCGCCCATGCGCGCGACCAGGGGACCGAGCACGAGGACCGAGGCGCGCATGCGGCGCACCAAGTCATAGGGCGCGGTGATGGAGGTGATCTTGTCGGCGGTGAGGGTCATGGTGCGGCCGGTGGGGCCGGCTTCGGCGATGTTGCTGCCGGCGCCGAAGTCGGAACGGTCGATGCGCACGCCATGTTGACGAAGCAGATTCGCCATGGTGCCGATGTCGGCGAGCTCGGGCATGTTGGTGAGGGTCAGCGGCCGATCGGTGAGCAGCGCCGCGGCCATCAAGGGGAGCGCCGCGTTCTTCGCGCCGCCGATGACGATTTCGCCGTGGAGAGGTTTGCCGCCGAGGATACGGATGGAGTCCAATGGATGTGCTTTCTTCTCAGTCTCGTAAAAACGACCCCTCCCCGGCCCTCCCCTTTTGAGGGGAGGGAGAAAAAGAAAGGGATGGTTAGAGGCGCGGGAGGGTGACGCCCTTTTGGCCCTGGTACTTGCCCTTGCGGTCGGCGTAGGAGGTTTCACATACGCTGTCGGCCTTCAGGAAGATGAACTGCGCGGCGCCTTCATTGGCGTAGATTTTGGCCGGAAGCGTGGTGGTGTTGGAGAATTCCAGGGTCACATGGCCTTCCCACTCGGGCTCGAGCGGCGTGACGTTCACGATGATGCCGCAGCGCGCGTAGGTGGACTTGCCGAGGCAGATCACCAGGGTGTCGCGCGGGATCTTGAAGTATTCGACGGTGCGGGCGAGGGCGAAACTGTTGGGCGGGATGACGCAGACGTCGGTGTCGCGGTCGACGAAGCCGGCGTTGGAGAAGTCCTTTGGATCGACGACCGCGGAATCGACGTTGGTGAAGATCTTGAACTCGCGGCTGACGCGCGCGTCGTAGCCGTAAGACGAGACACCGTAGGAGATGATGCCTTCGCGGTGCTGGCGGTCGGCGAACGGCGTGATCATGCCGTGCTGCGTGGCCATCTTACGGATCCAGGTATCGGGCAGTACGGACATGCGAAGGGGTCCTAAAGGCGAATAATGCGCGTGGTGGTCCGCTTGTAGCTTAGAGGGGCGGGACCCTCAATCTTCGGGTTTCGGCTCGGTTTTGGCGTCGCGGCCCCGTTCTTGAGCTTTGCGGCGCTTGAGGTTCTCGCGCAGGGCGGCGGCGAGGCGGTCCCTGGCGGCGTCCGAGGAGGGTTTTTCCTGGGCTTTGCCGGGCGGCTTTGGGTCGCGGGAGGTCATGGGCGCTTTTCCCCGGTCCTGGGATATCGCAGTAAAATCAGGGGATAAGACCTATATGACGGTTGCTTGCGCCGCCAGAGGGCTTGTGGCATGTTCCGCGCCGCTTTGGAGGGCCGAGCGCCCTCCGATCCTGGTGTCGCTGCCGTAGCTCAGTGGTAGAGCACCCCCTTGGTAAGGGGGAGGTCGGTAGTTCAATCCTACTCGGCAGCACCATTTGCCTCTTTCGGGAAAAATAGGGCCGCTTGCGCTGGTGCATCGCACCCGGCACGGCGTGTCGTTGCCGGCCTTCGGGGACGGTTTTAGGCGACGATCCGATACACAGGCTTGTAGTCGCCGGACAGCTTCATGCGGTTCTGGGCGATGAATTGGGCGAGCAGGTCGTCGAGCGGTTCGACCAGGGCGCGGTCGCCGTGGACCAGGAAGGGGCCGTTCTCCTCGATCTGGCGGATCCCGTTTTCCTTCACGTTGCCGGCCACGAGCGCCGAGAACAGGCGCCGCAGCGCCACCACGCGCTCGTACACGGGGCGGTCCAGGTGGAGATCGAGGCCCGCCACCGAGTCATGGCTGATCTCGAACGGACGCTGGAAGCCTTCGGGGATCTTGAGGTTCCAATTGAAGTTGAACGCTTCGCCGACCTGTTTGCGGTAGGCGAGCACCTGCGCGAAACCGCGCACCATGGCGCGGCCGACTTCGGCTTCATCGTCGATAACGATCTGGTAGCGCTTGCGCGCGTCCGGCCCGAGGGTCAGCGCGATGAACTCATCGATGCGCTGGAAGTAGGCGGCGGCCGATTTGGGGCCGGTGAAGATCAGCGGCATCGGCTCGTCGGCGTTGGCGGGATCGAGCAAGGTCCCCAGGAGGAACAGGATTTCCTCCATGGTGCCGACGCCGCCCGGGAAGATGACGATGCCGTGGCCGAGACGGATGAAGGCCTCCAGGCGCTTTTCGATGTCCGGCATGAGGACGAGCTGGTTGACGATGGGGTTCGGCGGCTCGGCGGCGACGATGCCGGGCTCCGTCAGGCCGATGTAGCAGCCGGTTTTGATGCGCTGCTTGGCGTGACCGATGTTGGCGCCCTTCATGGGGCCCTTCATGGCGCCGGGGCCGCAGCCGGTGCAGACGTTGAGGCCGCGCAGGCCCAATTCATACCCGACGCGCTTGGTGTACTCGTACTCCTCGCGGCTGATGGAATGGCCGCCCCAGCACACCACGAGATCGGGCTTCTGGGCGCCGAGCACACGGGCGTTGCGCAGGATATGGAAGACGGCGTTGGTGATGCTCTCGGGTTGGGAAAGATTGAAGCGCCCGCTCTCGACCACTTCGTTCGAGATGTAGACGATGTCGCGCAGGACCGCGAACAAGAGCTCCTTCACGCCGCGGATCATCTCGCCGTCCACGAAGGCGATGGCGGGGGCGTTGATGACCTCGAGCTCGATGCCGAAGGACTGCTGGATGATCTTCAGTTCGAAATCGTGGAATTTCCCGAACAGTTCACGGGCATCGTCGCTGATGCTGCCGGCATTCAGGACGGCGAGCGCGCAGCGCCTGAGAAGCGGATAAAGGCCGCCCTGCCCGCGATCGAGCAGCTTGGCGACTTCTTCGTGGCTGAGGGTTTCGAGGCTGCCGCGCGGGGCGACCCTGGCATCGACGAATTCACCGGAGGCGGCGTCGTGGAGCGGAACCTGGATGAGTTCTTTTGACATGGCCATTCTTAGCTTGTTTCACGGGACGGGTGTGAACTTTTTGCCTCCGCGCCTATAGCTAAATCCGAGAAAATTTAGTCTCTTAAGCTTCACAGGCCTCGACCGGACACCCCCGGCGGCGCCGCGCGGCGCCTTAATTTCATGGGGGCATGTCCTTTAACGGAAAACCGCTTCACACTTTTCCGGGACATGCCCTATACGTGCGACCCATGAAGCCCACGAACAGTGTCCTGTCCGGCCTGCCCACCACTGTCTTCACGGTGATGTCGGCGCTGGCCGCCGAACATAACGCCCTGAACCTCGGCCAGGGCTTTTCCGACGACAACGGCCCCGACGACGTGCGCGCGAAAGCCGCCGAGGCCATGGAGAAGTCCAACCAGTACCCGCCGATGATGGGCCTCGCCGAACTGCGCAAGGCGGTGGCGGCCAACGGGAAGCGCTTTTTCAACGTGGACGTGGACTGGACCGAGGTGATGGTGACCTCGGGCGGCACGGAATCGCTGGCCGCGTGTTTGCTGGGCCTGATCGAGCCGGGCGACGAAGTGATCGTGTTCGAGCCGTTCTACGATTCCTACCTGCCGATGATCCGCCGCGCCGGAGGCATCCCCAAGATCGTGCGCCTGATGCCGCCGTTGTGGGAACTGCCGCGCGAGGACCTGGCGGCGGCCTTCAGCCCCAAGACCAAGCTGATGATCCTCAACACGCCGATGAATCCTTGCAGCAAGGTGTTCCGGCGCGATGAACTCGATTTCATCGCCGACCTTGCGCAGAAGAACGACATCTACGTCATCTGCGACGAGGTCTACGACCACCTGGTCTACGACGGACAGCGGCACGTCTCGCTGATCACCCTGCCCGGCATGCGCGAGCGCTGCCTGCGCCTGGGTTCGGCGGGCAAGACCTTCTCGCTGACCGGCTGGAAAGTCGGTTACGTCAGCGCCTGCCCCGCGCTGCTCGGCCCCGTGTCGAAAGCGCACCAGTTCCTGACCTTCACCACGCCGCCGAATTTGCAGTGGGCGGTCGCGTACGGGCTGGAGAAGGACGACGCCTATTTTTACGGTTACCGCGATTCGCTGCAGCGCCGCCGCGACATGCTCGCGCGCGGCTTGTCGGACATCGGGTTCAAGGTGCTGCCGTCGCAAGGCACTATTTTTGTAACAGCGGACTTCGCCGATTTCGGTTTCAAGGGCGATGACGTAGCCTTCTGTCACGACATGACGGTGAAGGCCGGCGTAACCGCAATTCCCGTCAGCGCATTCTATGAGGGCAAGGGCCCCGATCATTTTGTACGCTTTGCTTTCTGCAAGAAGGAATCGTATCTCGAGGCCGCGCTGGAGCGCCTCGCGAAATACTACAAACGATAAGGAACACTCTTAAGGAATGCCGCACGAGACACCGCTGATCGCAACCATCGTCGTCGGGCTCGTTCTGGCGTTCATCTTCGGCGCCGTCGCCAATCGCTTACGCATCTCGCCCCTGGTCGGATACCTGCTGGCCGGCATCGCCGTCGGCCCGCAGACGCCGGGCTTCGTGGCGGACGCCTCGCTGGCCCAGCAGCTGGCCGAGATCGGCGTCATTCTCCTGATGTTCGGCGTCGGACTGCACTTCTCGCTGAAAGAACTATTGTCCGTGCGCGCCATCGCGATCCCGGGCGCGGTCGCGCAGATCACCATCGCGACGCTGCTTGGGCTGGGTCTCGCGGCCGCCATGGGCTGGAGCCTCGGCGCCGGCATCGTGTTCGGCCTCGCCCTCTCGGTCGCGAGTACGGTCGTGCTTTTGCGGGCCGTGCAGGAACGCCACCTGATCTCGACCCCGCAAGGCCATATCGCCGTGGGATGGCTGATCGTCGAGGACCTCGCGATGGTCCTGACACTCGTTCTGTTGCCGCCGTTCGCGGCGCTTCTGGGCGGCGCGGCCGAATCCGGCCCCGGCGCCGTGGGCGCGGCGGACATTTTTCTCGCCATCGGCGTGACCTTGCTGAAGGTCGGCGCGTTCGTCGCGGTCATGGTGGTCGGCGGGCGCCGCGTGATTCCCTGGATCCTTCACCACATCGCACACACCGGCTCGCGCGAGCTGTTCCGCCTCTCGGTGCTCGCCATCGCGCTGGGCACCGCTTACGGCGCGGCGGTGTTGTTCGACGTGTCGTTTGCGCTCGGCGCCTTCTTCGCCGGCATGATGATGAGCGAGTCCGAGCTCAGCCACCAGGCCGCCAACGAAACCCTGCCGCTGCGGGACGCGTTCGCGGTGTTGTTCTTCGTCGCGGTCGGCATGCTGTTCGATCCGATGATCCTGATCGAGCAGGCCTTGCCGCTCACCGCCACGGTGCTGATCATCGTCATCGGCAAATCGGCCGCGGCGCTCGGCATCGTGCTGTTGTTCAAACGTCCGCTCGACACGGCGTTGACGATTTCCGCGAGTCTCGCGCAGATCGGGGAATTCTCGTTCATCCTGGCGAACCTCGGCGTCGGTCTCGGCCTGCTTCCGACCGAGGGGCGCGACCTCATCCTCGGCGGGGCGATCATCTCGATTCTCCTCAACCCGTTTGTGTTCGGCCTGATCGGCCGCTTTGGTCCGCGCCTGCGCGCCGCGTTCCCGGACGCGCCGGCCGCGGCGTGCGAACCCGCCCCGGCCGCGCCGCGCCCGGCGGCGCACGCGGTGATCGTCGGCTATGGGCGCGTCGGCAGCGTGATCGGCGAAAGCCTGCGCGAGCACGCGCGCCCCTTCGTGGTGATTGAAGAGAAACAAGAGATCGTCACCGCGCTGGAGGAGGACGGCGTCAGCGTCGTGACCGGCCCGCGTCCGCCCGCGGAACTCATGAAGGGCGCGCGCGTCGCGGAAGCGACGGCGGTCTTCGTGGCGGTTCCCAATTGCTTCGAAGCGGGACAATTCGTGGAACAGGCGCGGGCCGCGAACCCGGACCTTTTCATCGTCGCGCGCGCCCATTCGGACGCGGAAGTGGACTATCTGCAGCGTCTCGGCGCCGACGTCACCATCATGGGCGAGCGCGAAATCGGCCGCGCCATGGTGGAGCAGGCGATCGCCCAGCGGAAGAAAGCGGAGCGACCGCACTAGAATCAAAAGCGCGCAGCTCCCGCGTTGCGCGAAACAAGCTCTTTATCGATGCAACGGCGGCGCGGTGTGCTAGGACATCATCTCCTCCCTCAGCTACCCTTGCCGCCGATGATCCTTGCTTCCTTTTCCACGCCGGCGCCGCGCGGCAAGTCGTTTGCTGGGCTCGCGATCATGGCGCTGTCGCTCTCACCCGAAGGCGTGCTCGCGCAGGACCGCGCCGCGCTTGAAGGGCCGGGCCTTTCCATAATTTCGGGTCTTTCCATAATTTACGCTGTGGCCGCGGTGCTCCTCGTGCTGCTCGGCTTCGGCCTTGCGCGCGCGCTCGGCAAGGGCCGCGCGCTGACATCGGCGAAGAACCTGCTCAACGCCGAGACCGCGGACCGCGTGGCCGCGGAATCGGGCAAGCGCGAGAGCGACGAGAACTTCCTGCGTTTGGTGGAGGGCGTGACCGACTACGCCATCTACATGCTCGACCCCAAGGGCTACGTGACCACATGGAACGCGGGCGCGGAACGCATCAAGGGCTATACCGCCGGTGAAATCCTCGGCCGGCACTTTTCGCTTTTCTACACCGCGGAAGACCGGGCGGCGGGCGTCCCCGCGAAAGTGCTGGAAACCGCCGCGCGCGAAGGCCGTTATGTGTCCGAAGTCACGACACGCGTACGCAAGGACGGCAGCCGTTTCCACGCCAGCATCGTACTGGACCGCCTGACGGACCCGTCGGGCAATCTCATGGGCTATGCCAAGATCACGCGGGACGTGACCGAGCGCGTTGAACAACAAGCGGCGCTGGAGGACGCGCGCGCGGCCCTGAGCCAGGCCCAGAAGATGGAAGCCATCGGCCACTTGACCGGCGGCATCGCACACGACTTCAACAACATGCTGGCCGTGATCATCGGCGCGCTGAACATGATCCAGCGCCGCATCGGACGCGGGGACTACAATGTCGAGCCCCTGGTGCAGGCCGCCGTGGAAGGCGCGATGCGCGGCGCCTCGCTGACGCAACGCCTGCTCGCCTTCGCGCGCAAACAGGTGCTGGAGCCGCGCGTGCTGGACGCCAACAAGCTGGTGGGCGGCATGTCGGACCTCATCCGCCGCGCGCTGGGCGAGACGATCCAGACCGAGATCGTCACCGAAGGCGGGCTGTGGCGCCTGTTTGCCGACGCCCATCAGCTCGAAACCGCGATCATCAACCTGGTGGTCAACGCGCGCGATGCGATGGGCGACGGCGGCAAGCTGACCGTGGAGACCTCAAATGCCGCGATCGCGGACACCTACGGGCGCCAGCACGGGATCGAGCCCGGCCAGTATGTGGCGATCTGCGTCACCGATACCGGCGCCGGCATAGCGCCGGACGTCGTGGACAAGGTGTTCGACCCGTTCTTCACCACCAAGAAGACGGGGACCGGACTTGGGCTCAGCATGGTCTACGGCTTCGTGAAGCAGTCGGGCGGCCATGTGAAAATCTACTCGGAGCAAGGCCACGGCACGACCGTGAAGATCTACCTGCCCCGTTATTTCGGCCCGAAAGAAGAACAAAAGGACGCCGCGCCGATCGCCGCCCCGAACGCAAAAGGCGAGACGGTCCTGGTGGTCGAGGACGAAGCGGCGGTGCGTAAGCTGACCGTGCAAAGCCTTGCCGATCTTGGATATAAGGTCGTGGAAGCGGAGAACGGCGAGCGGGCCCTGGAGCTTCTTGAAGCACACCCGGAGGTTTCATTGCTGTTCACCGATGTGGTGATGCCGCACATGAACGGCCACCAGCTGGCCACGGAAGCGTTGACGCGCAAACCCGGCCTTAAAGTCCTTTATACGACCGGCTACACCCGCAACGCAGTCGTGCATAATGGGGTACTGGACCCGGACGTGAAGCTGCTGCACAAACCGTTTACGCTCGATGCCCTCGCGCACGCGATAAGGCGCGCCATCGATACAAATTAAACGGGCGATTCGAACGAAACGGACCCATGAACAGCCTCGCGCCGCGCACACTCAGCTCAGCTTCAGACCTCGCCGCGGCCGGACTCATCGCCGAAGACGAGGCCGCCGATGTCGCGCGCGTGACCGCGCGCTACGCCGTGGCGATCCCCCCTGCAATCCACGATCTCTTGCGCAGCTCGGCCAACGCGCCGGCGCTCATGCGCCAGTTCGTGCCGACGTCCCATGAACTGGCGCTTGCCGAGGGTGAGAACGACGATCCTATCGGCGATCACGCGCACAGCCCGGTCAAAGGCATCGTGCACCGTTATCCCGACCGCGCGCTGCTGCTGCCGACCCTCACCTGCGCCGTTTATTGCCGCTTCTGCTTCCGGCGCGAGGACGTCGGCGGCGCGGGCGTGCTCACGCCGGCGGAAATGGACGCGGCGTTGGACTACATCCGCGCGACACCCGCGATCTGGGAAGTGATCCTGACCGGCGGCGATCCTCTGATCCTTTCCGCGCGGCGCATCGGCGAAATCATCCGCGCCCTCGACGATATCGCGCATGTCCAGGTGATCCGCGTTCACACGCGCGTGCCGGTGGCGGCACCGGAGCGGATCGACGCCGCCCTGATCGAAGCGCTGAGGTCCACGGGCAAGGCCGTGTACGTCGCGATCCACTGCAATCACGCCGCCGAGCTGACGCCGGCCATGCGCGCGGCCTGCGGCCGTTTGAGCGACGCCGGGATTCCGCTGCTCGGCCAGACCGTGCTCCTGAAGGGTGTGAACGATACGCCGGAAGCCCTCGAAGCGGTGATGCGCGGCCTCGTCGCGGCGCGCGTCAAACCCTATTACCTGCACCAGCTCGACTACGCGCCGGGCACCAGCCAGTTCCGGGTGCCGGTCGAAGAAGGCCGCGCCCTGGTGAAGTCCTTACGCGGGCGCGTCTCGGGCCTCGCGCAGCCGACCTACATCCTCGACATCCCCGGCGGCGCCGGCAAGGTGCCGCTCACGGGCGGCTACGTGAGCGAAGAAAACGGTTCCTTCGCGATCGAGGATCCCACTGGAACCGTCCATTCGTACCCACCCGCACCGTCGGCCGAGACCGACGATGCCTGATTCCTTGGCCGGCGCATAATTTCCTTCGGAAATTATGCGTGGGGGGCAGAATAAATATTTTCGTGCCTTGTAAGCCCATCGAGCGGGTGATGATATCGCCGTTCCCCGCAAGCAGGAGCGCTCCATGGCGAACATCCATCATCAAATTCTGATCGTCGGCGGCGGCGCCGCGGGCATCACGGTCGCGGCCAGTTTGCTGCGTCACCGGCACGGCGAGAATGTCGACGTCGCCATCGTCGAACCGTCCGAGGAGCACTATTACCAACCCGCTTTCACGCTGGTCGGCGCCGGCGCTTACGATCTCGATGCGACGCGCAAGACCGAGGCCGGCGTGATGCCCGCGGACGTGTCGTGGATCAAGGATGCGGTCACCGGCTTCGCGCCCGACGCCAATGCCGTCACGCTGGCCTCGGGCCGCACGGTCTCCTACGACTATCTCGTCGTCTGCCCGGGGCTTCAGTTGAACTGGGGCGCGATCAAGGGCCTGCGGGACTCGCTGAACCACGGCGGGGTGTGCAGCAACTATTCACCGCAGACCGTGGAATACACCTGGGAATGCCTGCAGGCGCTGAAGCCGGGCGCGAAGGCGTTGTTCACCCAGCCGCCGATGCCGATCAAATGCCCGGGCGCGCCGCAGAAAGCCGCCTACATGGCCGCGGACTATCTGAAGCGCAAGGGTATCCGCCGGTTCGTGGACGTGAAATTCCTGACCCAGACGCCGGCGATCTTCGGCGTGCCGTTTTACGCGCGCGAGTTGGTGAGGATCGCCGCCGCGCACGGCATCGATGTGAAGTATCAGCACAACCTGGTTGAGATCGACGGCGCGGCGAAGATCGCGACGTTCGAGATCCTGGCCGGGGATCGGCAGGGCCAGCGCCTCCAGCTGCCCTTCGACATGATCCACGTCACGCCGCCGCAAAGCGCGCCGGACTTCGTGAAGGCGAGCCCGCTGGCCAACGCCGCCGGCTTCGTCGACGTACACCAGAACTCGCTGCAGCATGTGAAGTTCAAGAATGTCTTCGGCCTGGGTGACGCCGCCTCGACCGCGAATTCGAAAACCGCCGCCGCGATCCGCAAGCAAGCGCCGGTGGTGGTGCGCAACCTGTTCCACCTCATTGGCGGCGGCGCGGTGGAAGAGGCCTACGACGGCTACGCCTCCTGCCCGTTGACCACCGGTTACACCAAGGTGCTCATGGCGGAGTTCATCTACGGCGGCAAACCGACGCCGACTTTGCCGTTGAACCCGGCGCGCGAAAACACGGCGAACTGGCTGATCAAAAAGTACGCGCTGCCGCGCCTGTATTGGGACTACATGCTGAAGGGCCGCGAGGCCTTCCCCGGTCACAACACGGCGTTCGTCGATCCAAGCCCCTAGCTGTCCTCCGCCCATGGGCCAGGGCTGTCGCCTCTGCGCGCCCTGGCCCATGGGCGGAGGACAACGAGGGGGCTCAAGCGTAGCAACCCGGGCGGAATCCTGGCACTCTGCCGCCCAACGCCAATTGGCTTTGGGAGGGGTCATGAGACGTGCCGCCGCGCTGTCGGCTATTTTCGCTTTTGTATTCGCAGGAGCGGCCAGCGCCGCGGAGGATGGACCTCCGCCCTGGGCCTATCCCGTCAACCCTCCCGCCGCGAAACCGGCCGCACCGCCGCCCCCGCCGGATACGACGCCGAAAAGCGTACCGGGCAGCGCCGTCAAGCTGACCCTCGCTGAAATCCGCGACCTTTCGCGCGGCGTGCCGGACTGGCATCCGGGCGACCACCCGCCGATGCCCGAGGTGGTGGCAAAGGGCCGCGCCGGCGGCGTGCTCGCTTGCGGCTACTGCCATCTCGCCACCGGCCTGGGCCGGCCCGAGAACGCGAGCCTGGCCGGATTACCGGTCGACTACATCGTTCAGCAGGTGCGCGATTTCCGAAATGGAACGCGCAAAAGCTCGGTCGCCGCCATGGGCCCGCCGGCGAACATGGTCGCGCTGTCCAAGGCCAGCAATGACGAGGACGTGCGCATCGCCGCCGAATACTTCGCCGCGTTGAAGCGCGGTCCGTGGATCCGCGTGGTGGAAAGCGCCACCGTGCCGAAGACGCGTGTCGCCGGTTCGATGCTGGTCACCGACGGCGATGAAAAGGAGCCCATCGGC
>JADZAK010000100.1 GCA_020852595.1 Rhodospirillaceae bacterium | reverse complement strand
GCCATCTGCCTTGGATAGGTCCCACTACAACGCCCACCCGGTTCAGTTGGTCTCGCGTTCGTGAGCGTTCTGTTGACGGCTCACCCGGAACTTCATAGGCTTAAACTCGTTTTCGAGGTTGGGGCGCTATTTCTTTGAAAGATATTGTGAACCCGCACGTTCGTGAGGCGCTCGAACGGCTTGAGCGCGCGATCGGACGCATCGATTCCGCGGCCCAGGCGACGGGCCAGTCGGAAGGCGTTTCGGGACTTAAAGAAGCCTTCGAACAACTGACCCGCGACCATGCCGCGCTGAAGGCCGGCGCCGGCCGCGTGGCCGACCGGCTTGATGCCGTCATCGGCCAGGTCCGCGCCGGCCTGGACGAATAGGCGCGGGGGTCATGGGACAAGTCTCCATCACCATCCGCGGGCGCCAGTATCAGATTGCCTGCGACGACGGCCAGGAAGCGCACCTGGCCCGTTTGGGCCGCTTCCTCGACCAGCGCGCCGAGCAGCTTCATGGCGCCGCGGGCTCCATGAGCGATGCGCTCCTTCTGGTGATGACCGGCCTGATTGTCGCCGACGAGCTCACGGACACCATCGCCGAACTGGAAGCGCAGAAATCCGCCTCCGGGAACGCCAGCCGGATGGCCTCCGAGACCGCCATCACCGCGTCTATTAATAACTTGGCGGAACGCATTGAGCGTATTGCCGCAAGGCTCGAAGGCACCTAGATTCGGGAGTGGAGCTGCTGGGCAGGTTAGGTCTCTGAACCCCCAGGGGCGATAATCTTCGCTCGGGAGCTGTCCCTCACCGGATTCCGGTCTGGTGAAACGGCGCCCACCTTAACTCGTGGCCCATTGGGAGGTCACGCACGGCCGACGGCTTTCGGCGGCTCCACTTATTTATCACGCCGTAGCTCCCAATGGAGCGAAGGCGGATTTCTCGGGGACTTTCCCTCTTTCACGCGGGCATCATGTCGGTTGCCTCTCCTGCGGATGCCAAGGCGGTTCTGCGGCGCGCGATGCTTGAGCGCCGCCGGGCGGCGCATCGGGCCATCGGCCCTGAGGCCGCGCAAGCCGTCGCGGATTTTGTCCTCGCCGAAATCGATCCCAAGGGAAAAAATATAGCGGGCTATTGGCCGCTGGGTGACGAACTCGACTGCCGTCCGGCGCTCGGCGCGCTGTCGATGGCCGGAGCCCAGGTCGCGCTGCCGGTCGTCGCCGGCCAGGGCCATGCCCTGATCTTCCGCCGGTGGAAGCCGGGCGAGGTGCTCGAGCAGGGGCCCTTCGGCACCCTGCATCCCGGCGCGCGCACGCCGGTCATTCGCCCGCAGATTCTCCTGGTGCCGCTCGTGGCCTTCGACCTCGAAGGGCACCGGCTCGGTTACGGCGCGGGTTACTACGACCGCACCATCGCCGGCTTCCGGGCCCACGGAAAAGTGACGGCCATCGGCATCGCTTACGACGTCCAACGGGTCGATACCGTGCACGCCGACAGCCACGATCAGGCCCTCGACGGCGTCATCACCAACGCGGGCGCCCTCTGGTTCGACTAATGCCCGCTTTGCGTGAAGCGGCCTAACAGGCTTGTTCTAGGGCTTCCGGTCGGTTACCCCTCCGCCTTATGAGACTTCTGTATTGCGGCGACGTGATGGGCAAAGCCGGCCGTGAGGCCGTGGCGACGCATATCCCCGAGCTCCGTAAAACCCTCGGCCTCGACTTCGTGGTGGCGTGCGGCGAGAACGCCGCCCACGGCTTCGGCATCACGGCCAATATCTGCCAAAGCATGTTCGAGGCCGGCGTCGATGTCGTCACGCTGGGCAACCATGCCTGGGATCAGCGCGAGATCATCACCTTCATCCAGGCCGAACCGCGCCTTCTGCGCCCGATCAACTATCCCATCGAGACGCCGGGCCAGGGTTTTGGCTTCTATATGACCGCTAAAGGAAGGCGCGTGATCGTCATTCAGGTCATGTGCCGCCTGTTCATGGATGCGCTGGACGATCCGTTCCGCGCGCTCAACGAAACCTTGAACACGCACCCCTTACGCGACGCCGCCGACGCGATCATTGTCGACGTTCACGGCGAGGCCAGCAGCGAGAAGAACGCCCTTGGCGTGATTGCCGACGGCCGCGCCTCGATGGTCGTGGGCAGCCACTCCCATGTGCCCACGGCCGACGCGCGCATCATGCCCGGCGGCACGGCCTACCAAACGGACGCGGGCATGTGCGGTCACTATGACTCGGTGATCGGCATGAAGAAGGACGTCGCGACCCAGCGCTTCGTCACCAAGATGCCGACCGAGCGCCTTGAACCGGCGGACGGCGAGGGCACCTTGTGCGGCGTGTTCGTCGAGACCGACGACCGCACGGGCCTCGCGCTCAGGGTCGAGCCGGTGCGGGTGGGCGGGATCCTGAAGCAGGCGATTCCTTCGTAAAAAAAAGGCCCTGCCTAGGCGATTTCCACAACATTTGGTATAACCGGGGACATTCCCCGCCGCTTATTGTAAGCAAAACAACCATTTGAGGCGGCGTACGCACACGAGACGGACATGGCAGGTCATTCCCAATTTAAGAACATCATGCACCGCAAAGGCGCGAAAGACGCCAAGCGGGCCAAGCTTTTCACCAAGCTTGCGCGTGAAATCACGGTCGCGGCCAAGCTCGGCCTGCCCGATCCCGCCTACAACGCGCGCCTTCGCACGGCCATCAACGATGCGAAAGCGGAAAGCATGCCCAAGGACAACATCGAGCGCGCCATCAAGAAGGCGACCGGCGCCGATCAGGAAAACTACGACGAAGTGCGTTACGAGGGCCGCGGCCCCGGCAACGTCGCGATGATCGTCGAGGTGCTCACCAACAACCGCAACCGCACGGCCACCGATCTCCGCGTGGCGTTCAGCCGCAACGGCGGCGCCCTCGGTGAAAGCGGCAGCGTCTCCTATTGTTTCCAGCGTGTCGGCCAGGTCCACTTCCCCGCCACGGTTGGGGACGGCGACAAGGTGATGGAAGCCGCGCTCAATGCCGGCGCCGATGACGTCGCCTCGGACGACAAGGGGCACGACATCTTCTGTGCGCCCGATGACTTGCACACGGTCGCGAAAGGTCTCGAAGCCGCGCTCGGCCCCGCCGAAGCCACGCGCCTCGAATGGCGTCCGACCATGACGGTCGACGTCGCGGGCGAGACGGCCGAAGAATTGATGAACCTGCTTACGGCGCTGGACGACAACGACGACGTGCAGCGCGTCGTGGCCAACTATGAAATGTCCGATGAGGTCATGGCCAAGCTTGGCGGTTAAGGAAAAAACGGCCGGCGTTGTTGCGACGGGCGGCCCGGGATGCGTGCGCATTCTCGGGCTCGATCCCGGTTTGCGTCACACCGGCTGGGGCGTCATCGAAGCCCATGGGAATCGTTTGAGCTACATCGCCGACGGCGTGGTGGAGCCCAGCCCGAAACTTCCACTGGCCGAACGGCTCACAATCCTATTCACCGAAGTGCAGGAATTGGTGACCCGCTACGCGCCGCACGAATGCGCCATTGAAGAGACTTTCGTGAATCAGAACCCCGTATCCACCTTGAAGCTCGGCCATGCGCGCGCCGCCGTGATGCTTGCGCCGGCGACGGCGGGTGTCCTTGTCGCCGAATACAAACCGAACCTCGTCAAGAAGTCGGTCGTCGGCGCGGGCCACGCGGACAAGGTGCAGGTCGTCGCGATGATGCGCATGCTGCTTCCGGGCAGCAAATCCAGTTCCGAAGACGCGGCCGACGCGCTTGCCGTCGCGATCTGTCACGCCCACCACCGCGCCAGCGCACTGCGAGGCGTGAAGTGATCGCTAAACTCCGCGGACGCCTGGATTCAGTTGGAACCGACTTCGCGGTCGTCGATGTCGGCGGCGTCGGCTATCTCGTGTTCTGCGGCTCGCGCACCATCGCCGGTTTGCCGGGTGTCGGTGAAGCGGTCGAACTCGCCATCGAAACCCACGTCCGCGAAGATCACATTCATCTCTACGGTTTCGCGACCGGGCGCGAGCGCGAGATGTTCAATACCCTCATGACCGTGCAGGGCGTCGGCGCGAAGGTCGCGCTCGCCATTCTTTCGGCGCTGTCGTCGGAGCAGATCGTTCAAGCCATCGGCGCGGGCGATCAGGCGGCCTTCAAGCGCGCGAACGGTGTCGGCGGCAAACTCGCCCAGCGCATCGTCGTCGAACTGAAAGACAAGCTCGCCGCCTTTGCCGTCGCGGGCGCGATGCTCCCGAAAGCCGCAACGCCGGCGAAGGGCGCCGCGAAAAGCTCGGCCGTGGAAGACGCGGTCTCCGCGCTGGTCAATCTCGGCTACGGCCGCATGGAAGCCTTCGGCGCCGCGTCGCGCGCGGCGCAGGCCGCCGGCGAGGGCGCGAATATCCAGGCGCTGATCAAGGCCTCCTTGCGTGAACTCGGAGGCGACGGTGGCTGAAGCTTCGCGTGTCATCTCGCCCGGCCGTCAGGAGGACGATTCCGACGGTTCGCTGCGCCCCAAGCGCCTTGGCGATTTCATCGGCCAGCGTCAGGTGCGCGAGAACCTCTCCGTCTTCATCACGGCGGCGAAGGAGCGCAAGGAACCGCTCGACCACGTCCTGCTGCATGGCCCGCCGGGTCTCGGCAAAACCACCCTCGCGCAGATCGTCTCCAAGGAACTCGGCGTCGGTTTCCGCGCCACCTCGGGCCCGATGATCGCCAAGGCGGGCGATCTCGCGGCCATTCTGACGAACCTCGAGGCCAACGACGTCCTGTTCATCGACGAAATTCACCGCCTCAATCCCGCCATCGAAGAAGTGCTCTATCCCGCGATGGAGGACTTCCAGCTCGATCTCATTATCGGCGAGGGGCCCGCGGCGCGCTCGGTGCGGATCGAGCTGCAGCCGTTCACGCTCGTCGGCGCGACCACGCGTTCGGGGCTGCTGACCACGCCGCTGCGTGACCGCTTCGGGATTCCCTTGCGCCTCGAGTTCTATAACGCGGGCGAATTGATGGACATCGTCAGCCGCGGCGCGCGCGTGCTCGGCATCGCCATGACCGACGACGGCGCGATGGAAGTGGCCAAGCGCTCGCGCGGGACGCCGCGCATCGCCGGGCGTCTCTTGAAGCGCGTGCGCGATTTCGCTTCGGTCGACGGCGTTGCGAAAGTCGATGCCGCCGCCGCCGACAAGGCGCTGAAGCGGCTCGACGTCGACGAGATGGGCCTCGACGCCATGGACCGCCGTTACTTGCGCTGTATCGCCGAACACTACGCCGGCGGCCCGGTGGGTGTTGAAACGCTCGCCGCCGCCTTGGCCGAGGAGCGCGACACGCTCGAGGACGTCATCGAACCGTTCCTGATTCAGCAGGGCCTGATCCAGCGCACGCCGCGCGGACGCATGGTCTCCGACGCCGGTTTCCGCCAGCTCGGCCTTTCGGTTCCGCGCCGCGAAGCCGCCCAGTTCGATCTTCTCGGCCGGGACGATGCCCAATGACCGGCGCAATGTTGCCCGTCGGCGGCGAACTTCAGGGCCGCATCCACGTTCTACCCGTACGTGTTTATTACGAGGACACCGATGCCGCGGGTGTTGTGTATCACGCCAACTACTTGCGGTTCTGCGAGCGCGGCCGGACGGAAATGCTGCGGGCCATCGGCGTCGAGTTGGGCGAGGTGCAGGCCAGGGACAATCTGGTCTTCGTCGTGCACACGGGCGAGATCGAGTGGCGCCGCCCGGCGCGCCTCGACGACGCGCTCACCGTGGAAACGGCGCTGACCAGCCTCGGCAAGGCCTCGGTTCTGATGCGCCAGGTGGTGCGCCGCGGCGCGCAGGACATCGTGCGGTTTAACGTCCGCGTGGCCTGCATGGACCTTGCGACCAGCAAGGCCACGCCGGTTCCGGACCACTTGAGAACCAAGTTCGAAGCTTTTGTCGGCGAAGTTTGATATCTGGTTTTTTCCTCCCCCTGAAAGGGCGAGGCCAGGAGGGGGTCGTTTAGCGGCCGCGACGCTAAATCGACCCTCGAAGTGAAAACGACCCCTCCCCAACCCTCCCCTTTCAGGGGAGGGGAAAAAGGATAAGAGACGGAATAGGTGAACGAATGGAAAGTACGGCTTTAGCAACGGTGCCCGTGGTCAACATGTCGGCCTGGGCCTTGTTCATGCAGGCGGACATCATTGTGAAAGCGGTGATGATCGTGCTTGCCGGCATGTCGCTGTGGAGCTGGGCGATCATTTTCGACAAGATCTTCCGCCTGCGCTCGCTGTTCAAACAGGCCGAGCAGTTCGAAGAGAAGTTCTGGTCGGGCCAGTCGCTGGAAGACCTGTTCGAACGCGTCGGTCAGCGGCCGCGGGAACCGATGGCCACCATTTTCACCGCCGCCATGCGCGAATGGCGCCGTTCCTCGAAGGGCGGCGTGCCGGTCGCCACGGGCACCGCGATGCTTCACGAACGTATCGACCGCGTCATGAAGATCAGCCTTGAGCGTGAGATGGATCACCTGAACCGCCGCATGATCTTCCTCGCCTCGACCGCTTCGGCGTCGCCGTTCCTCGGCCTGTTCGGCACCGTGTGGGGCATCATGAACACCTTCACCGCCATCGGCGCGTCGTCGGACACCAGCCTCGCGACCGTCGCGCCCGGCATCGCCGAAGCGCTGTTCGCCACCGCTCTCGGCCTCGTGGCCGCGATCCCGGCGGTCATTTTCTACAATAAGATCTCCAGCGACCTGTCGCGCTACGCCCTGCGTCTCGACAACTTCGCCGGCGAGTTCGGCGCGATCCTGTCGCGTCAGTTGGATGTGAAATCGGCTTAAGCGGAGCACACCGTTATGGCGTCTTTCATCAAACCGTCCTCGGGGGCGAAGACCGGCCGGCGCGCGTTCCACGCCGTGGCGGAAATCAACGTCACGCCGATGGTCGACGTGATGCTCGTTCTCTTGGTGATCTTCATCGTCACCGCGCCGCTGCTCACCAAGGGTGTGGACGTGAACCTGCCCCAGACCAACGCGTCCAAATCGCTGCCGCAGGACAATCAGCCGCTCACGCTCACCGTCCAAAAGGACGGCACGCTGACCTTGAACGAAAAGACCAATATCCAGTTCGATGCGCTTCGGGCCCAGATGACCGCGGTCCGCGAAAGCAACCCGAATGTGCGCGTCTACGTGCGCGGCGATGCCGATGTGTCCTATGGGCAGATGATGCAGGTGATGGCCGAAGTCACCGGGGCGGGGATCACGCAGGTGGCCTTTGTCACAGAAAAACCAAGAAATCCGGCTAAGCCGCGGTAGAACGTGAGATCCAGGGAAGAGACGAGTTCGTTTGTCTAAAGTGCCGACCGAAATGCTGCGCGATACGCCCAACACAGGCCTGATAGCCTCCGTGATGCTCCACGCGTCCGTGATCGCGGTCGCGTGGATCGGCGTGCCGTTCCTGCATAGGGAGGTCATCGAGACGCCGCCGGTGTTCATGGAGATTCCGGTGATCGACGAGATCACCGCCGCGCCGCCGCCGCCGACGCCCGAGCCGATCAAGGAACCCGAGCCCGTCACGCCGACCGCCGAGCAGCCGCCCGCCGCCGAGGCGCCGCCCTCCGACGCCATGCCGCCGCCGCCGGAAAAGACCTCGCCGCCCGAGGAGATCAAGAAGGCCGAGGTGCCGGTCGTGAAGCCGCCGCCGCGCAAGCCCGCGCCGCCCGACACGAAGAAGCGCGACGTCGCGATGCTGCAGGACCTCCTGAAGGACATGCAGAAGAACGCGCCGAAGCCCAAGCCGCAGGCGGAAAGCAAGACCACCGACACGGCCAAGAACCTCGCGCCCACGCTCGGCGAGCGCGCGACCATGACCGAGAAGGACGCCATCATCCGCCACATCGAAAGCTGCTGGCGCATCGATCCGGGCACCGAGGGCGCCGAGAAGATGTCCGTCGAGGCGCGCGTGTTCCTGAATCCGGACGGCTCGGTGCAGAAGTTCGAATTCGTCGATATGGCGCGTTATTTCGTCGACGCCCAGTTCCGCACGCTGGCCAACTCGGCCCGCAACGCGGTGCTCGGTTGCGGCAAGATCCCGATGATCACACCTGCGAATTACCCCACTTTTAAAGAAATGGTCCTGAACTTTTCGCCTCAAGGACGCATTAACTAGTCTTGATGCAACTCATCTGGCGGTCGCGGACGTTGGCGTTGAAAACGCGACACGCCGCCGCCACAATTGCAATCCAACCTTACCCTCACGGGGTAGGTGTAACTGCGGAGCGAATGCGTGATTAATTTGAAGAAGATTGCCGGCGCCGGCGTTGTGGCCGCCTTGATGGCTCTTTTTGTGCCGCAGGCCGAAGCGCAGGTGCGCCTCGACATCACCCGCGGCCGCGTCGAGCCGATGCCCATCGCCGTCACCGTGTTTCCGGGCGCCAGCCCCGAGGTGCAGCAGCTCGGGCGCGATATCTCGCAGATCATCACCGCCGATCTTGAGCGCTCGGGCCTCTTCCGTCCGCTCGATCCGAAAGGCTTCCTGCAAGATCTGACCTCGCTCGACGTGCAGCCGCGCTTCCAGGATTGGCGTACATTGGCGGCCCAAGCCCTCGTTCAGGGCGCGGTCGAACCGCTGCCGAACGGTCAGGCGCGCGTCGCGTTCCGTCTGTGGGACGTGTTCGGCGGCCAGCAGATGGAAGGCCAGGCCTACACCACGCAGCCCGAGAACTTCCGCCGCGTCGCGCACCTCATCGCGGACCGCATCTACACCGCCATCACCGGCGAGACCGGCTACTTCGACACGCGCATTGTCTACATCGCGGAGAGCGGACCTCCGCTTGAAAGAGTGAAGCGTCTTGCGATCATGGACCAGGACGGCGCCAACAACCGTTATCTCACGAACGGCGCCAATCTTGTGCTCACGCCGCGCTTCTCGCCGACGGCGCAAGAGATCACCTACATGTCCTACTTCCGCAACGTGCCGCGCGTGTACCTGTTCAACATCGACACGGGCCGCCAGGAAGTGCTCGGCGATTTTCCGGGCATGACCTACGCGCCGCGCTTTACGCCGGACGGCAACAAGGTGCTGCTCTCGATGGCGACGAACGGCAATTCGGAAATCTATGAAATGGATCTCCGCACCCGCAAGACCGCGCGCCTCACCGACCATCCGGCCATCGATACCTCTCCGAGCGCCTCGCCGGACGGCTCCCAGATCACCTTCGCCTCCGACCGCGGCGGCAGCCAGCAGATCTATGTGATGAACGCCGACGGCGGCGACCCGAAGCGCATCAGCTTCGGCCAGGGGAAGGGCCGCTACGCCACGCCGGTCTGGTCGCCCCGCGGCGACCTCATCGCCTTCACCCGCTATGCCACCTCGGACGGAAACTTTTTTATTGGTGTCATGAAGCCCGACGGCTCGGGCGAGCGCCTGCTGGCCCAGGGATTCCTGGTCGAGGCTCCCACCTGGGCCCCCAATGGCCGCGTGCTGATGTACTTCGCCCAGTCGCGCAACGGGGGCCGCACCCGTCTCTACTCGATCGACCTAACTGGTTATAATCAAAGAGAAATTATCACGCCGCAGGATGCGTCGGATCCGGCCTGGTCGCCGCTTATTCCTTAATTTGCGCGATTGGTCTTGCATTCCCTGTAACAAGAGTTTAGCTGCGGCCTTCGTTGTGCACCGCACAGCGTTGGCTGCTACTTCTTTGCAACACCGCCCAAAAGGTTATATATTTCCGCGCCTAAGGAGCCCGACCCAGCCGGGCAGGCTCTTGCGTCTGCGCGGTTTGCTGGTAAAAGAGTGGCCGAATCAGCGCTGGGAACTACCTCCAAAAATCAGGGGAAAAATAAATGAAACTCCGCACCGTCGCCGCCGTCGCCGCCATGGCTCTGCTCGCGGCTTGTTCGACCAAGAAGACTGAAGTGCAGGCGACTGCTCCGGCCGCTGCTCCGCCGCCGCCGGCCGCTGCGAAGCCGACGGGTCCGGCTCCGGACTCGCTCGAATACTTCAACACCGTTGTGGGTAACACGGTGCAGTTCGATTTCGATCGCTATGACCTCGATGCCGAAGACCAAACCCGTCTCCGTGCGCAGGCTCAGTGGCTCAACCAGTACGCGAACCGTACGCTTACGGTCGAAGGTCACTGCGATGAGCGCGGCACCCGTGAATACAACCTCGGCCTCGGCGAACGTCGTGCCAACGCCGTGCGCCAGTACCTGATCTCGCAGGGCGTGGCCGCTGGCCGCGTCAAGACGATCTCGTACGGCAAAGAGCGTCCGGTGTGCGTGTCTTCGGACGACGCCTGCTACGCTCGTAACCGTCGCGGCGTTTCGGCGGTTCAGTAACAAAAGCTGACAAGCGGCTCCGGTATCCCCGGAGCCGCAAGTTTTTGGGGCGCATGTCTTCCGGACATGCGCCTTATTCTTGCCGGGATGGTGAAACAGATTCACAGTAGCCCGGTTTACGTGCCGGGCGCGTTCCCCGGCATATGTGCAGTGTCCTGACGCGGCCCCCCTTATCGTTCCCGAAATTTGCCGCGGACGCGCAGAAGGAATTGACCATGATGGTTTCGCTCCCGCGCTCTTTTGTCCCCGCTGTCCGTGGCCTGGCGCTCGCGGCGCTCATGTCCACCGCCGCGTTGCCGGCCTCCGCTCAGAGCGCCCGCGACCTCGCCCCGCGCATCGACAAGATCGAACAGTCGATCGCGCAGATGCAGGCGCAGGCGCCCAACGAGGGCAGCCTGCAAGTCCGCATACTCAAGCTTGAGGCCTTGATTGAACAGCTCACGGGGCAGGTGGAGGAAGCCAACTTCCGCGTCGGTCAGCTCCAGAAGCAGCTCAAGACGATGGAAGACGATTTGCAGTTGCGCGTCGCGCGCCTTGAAGCGGGCGGCGCGGCCGCCATCCCGGGCGTTGCGCCCGCCGCGCCGGCTGTCGCGCTTCCGCCGCGCGCCGAGGCCGCTCCCCCGATTCCGTCCGCGCCCCCGGCGGCGGCGCCCCAGCGCCGGGCTTCGGCCGATGAACCGCTTTCCCAACCGATGACCCCGCCGCGTGTCACGCGCCCCGCTTCGGCGCCGCCGCCGGGCGCTCCGGCCGCGAGCGGCATGGGCAACGACGGCTCCTTCGTCATTCGCACCGACGCAAACGGCAAGCCGCTGCCGCCCGACCCCAATGATATGGCTCCCGTTGCCGAAGCGCCGGCCGAACCCGCGCCGGCGCCGGTTGCGCCGCCGAAGGTGGGCGCCGTGAATTCCGGCCAGCTCGCGATGGCCCCGCCGGTCGGCGAAGTGAAACTCCCGGACGGCACGCCCAAGGTTCAGTACGATTTCGCCTTCGACCTCCTGCGCCGCAACGACTTCGCGCGCGCCGAAGTCGCGTTCCGCGACTTCCTCAAGCGTCACCCGAAAGATCCGCTCGCCGGCAACGCACAGTACTGGCTCGGTGAAACGCATTATGTGCGCGGCGACTATCAGCAGGCCGCCGTCGAGTTCATGGCCGGCTACCAGAATTACCCGAAGACCAATAAGGGTCCGGACAATCTCCTGAAACTCGCCATGTCCATGTCGAACCTGGGCCAGACGCAAGGCGCTTGCACGGCGCTGGGCCGTCTCGCCAAGGATTATCCGAAGGCGCCGGACGAGGTCGCGAAGCCGGCCGCGGCCGAGCGCGCCAAGCTGAAGTGCAAGTAGAAAAGCCGGACAGCGCTTTTTCCTACGACATCGCGGGCGAATTCGCCGCCGCCATGGCGGCCATGGCGGTGCCTGCGAAGGCGCGTGTGGCCGTCGCCGTGTCCGGCGGCGCCGACAGCATGGCCCTCGCGCTGCTGCTCGCGCACTGGGCGCGCGCAAATGACGTGACGATCCACGCCCTCACGGTGGACCACGGCCTTCGGGAGGCCGCCGCCGACGAAGCGAGGCAGGTCGAACTCTGGATGAGCGCGGCGAAAGTCCCGCACACGACGTTGCGGTGGGACGAGGGGCGCTCGTACCGCGGCCGCCCCGGCAGCGCCCAAAGCGCGGCGCGCGACGCGCGCTATGCCCTGATGCTGAACTGGTGCGTCGAGAACGGCGCCTCGCATCTCTTCCTCGCCCATCATGCCGACGACCAGGCGGAAACGTTCCTGCTGCGTCTCGCGCGCGGCAGCGGGGTCGATGGGCTTGCCGCCATGGCGCCGCTGTCCGGACGCGGCGGAATCGCCCTCGCGCGGCCGCTGCTCGGCCTTTCCAAAACCCGGCTCGTCGCCTTTTGCGAGGACCTGGGTCAGCCGTGGATCGAAGACCCCTCCAACCGGAACGACGCCTCCACGCGGGTCCGCTTCCGGGCGGCGCGCGAGATCTTGGAGCGGGAAGGGTTCTCCACCGATCGCCTGCTCGCCACCGCCGATCACATGCGCCGCGCGCGCGCCGCGCTCGATCGCTATGTCGATGCGCTGCTGCGCGAAGCTTGCGTGTGGGATGCCTGCGGCGTCGCGCGGGTGTCCGTGAACGCGCTGGTCTTTGCGCCCGAGGAGGTCGGCCTGCGCGCGCTCGCCGCCATTCTTCAAATCGCGAGCGGGCAGGTTTACCGCCCGCGCTTCGAGCGTCTCCAGCGTCTCTATGAAAGTCTGCGCGTCGGTCCGTGGCGCGATGCGACCTTGCACGGGGCCTTGGCACAGCGCGACGGCGAGACATTGATCGTCATGCGCGAGGCCGCCCAGATCGCCGACGAGCAGCCCCTGCGCGCCGGGGCGCGGGTGTTGTGGGATGGAAGGTTCGAGGTCAATGTGACAGGCCTCCCCCCGGCGCGGGCGTTTCGCGTCCGCCGGCTCACGCCGCAGGATCTGTCACAATTGGACAGATCTGTCGAAGTGCCCTTCAGGGTCCGTGAAACGCTGCCGGCGCTGTTCGATTCGGCGGGTTTGGCCGCCGTCCCGGTGCTTGATTACATCCGGGCGGACCTTGCAACGTTACCGGGCGTTAGCCTCACAACCGCGTTTATTTGCCCGCGAATTGACCAATTTCCGGAAGATGATGCTGAATTGTGATACCGGCTATGCGTTTTCCTCCACGGGGGCCGCCGGTTCGAAGGGCCTACTCATATCGCCGGCCATTCGCGTCAGGCCCTTCAAATCGAAAAGCGGCCCTAGATTCATAAAGTTGGCGAGTGCCCGGTTTCCGAAGGTCGCTACGCCACTGTTGCTACCGTGACACGAACTTCGGATACTGGGCACTGTCATGGGATTAACGCTTTGCTTGCCAATATGTATGAGCGCACTATCTAAAAGGCAGACGTGCTTCCAGATTTTCGAGACCACCATGTCCGGGCCGGAATCGGCGCGGGTCAACGCGTAAGAGGGCCGTTTTGAATATCAGCCGCAACTTAATGCTCTGGGCGATCATCCTGGTCTGCGTGGTGGCCCTGTTCAACCTTTTCCAGAACGCGACCCCGCGCAGCTCCAGCCGCGAAATCTCCTTCTCGGAGTTCGTCTCGGCCGTCGAGCGCTCGGACGTGCAGGACGTTCTCATCCAGGGTCCGAACATCTCGGGGTCCTTCAAGTCGGGCGGCGATTTCCGCACCTACTCTCCGGATGATCCGTCCCTCGTGCCGACCCTGCGCGAGCATGGCGTGAACATCAAAGCCGTTCCCAGAAGCGACAACGAAGTCACCTTCTGGAGCGTGATCATTTCCTGGTTCCCGATGCTGCTGCTCATCGGCGTGTGGATCTTCTTCATGCGCCAGATGCAGTCGGGCGGCGGCAAGGCCATGGGCTTCGGCAAGTCCCGCGCCAAGCTGCTCACCGAAAAGCAGGGCCGCGTGACCTTCGAAGACGTCGCCGGCATCGAAGAAGCCAAGCAGGAATTGGAAGAGATCGTCGAGTTCCTCCGCGATCCCCAGAAGTTCCAGCGCCTCGGCGGCAAGATCCCCCAGGGCGTGCTGCTCGTCGGTCCTCCGGGCACCGGTAAGACGCTGCTGGCCCGGTCCATCGCCGGCGAAGCCAACGTGCCGTTCTTCACCATCTCGGGCTCCGACTTCGTCGAAATGTTCGTCGGCGTCGGCGCGTCTCGTGTCCGAGACATGTTCGAGCAGGGCAAGAAGAACGCCCCTTGCATCATCTTCATCGACGAAATCGACGCGGTCGGCCGTCATCGCGGCGCCGGCCTCGGCGGCGGCAACGACGAACGCGAACAGACCCTCAACCAGCTGCTCGTCGAAATGGACGGCTTCGAAGCGAACGAGGGCGTCATCCTCATCGCCGCGACCAACCGTCCGGACGTGCTCGATCCCGCGCTCCTGCGTCCGGGCCGCTTCGACCGTCAGGTCGTGGTGCCGAACCCGGACATCATCGGCCGCGAGCGCATCCTCCAGGTGCACAGCAAGAAGACCCCGCTGGCGCCGGACGTCGATCTGAAAGTCATCGCCCGCGGTACGCCTGGTTTCTCCGGCGCGGACCTCGCCAACCTCGTCAATGAAGCGGCGCTCCTGGCCGCGCGCAAGGCGACGCGCGTCGTCGGCATGCAGGAGTTCGAGGAAGCCAAGGATAAGGTGCTCATGGGCGCCGAACGCCGCTCCATGGTCATGACCGAAGACGAGAAGAAGCTGACGGCCTATCACGAAGGCGGCCACGCGCTGGTCATGCTCCATGTCCCGAGCCACGAACCGCTGCACAAGGTCACCATCATCCCGCGCGGCCGCGCGCTCGGCGTCACCATGTTCCTGCCGGAACGCGACAAGTACTCCATGTCGCGCGTCGAGCTCGAAGCGCAGCTCGCCAGCCTCTTCGGCGGCCGCGTGGCGGAAGAGATCACCTTCGGCCTCGAGCGCGTCACCACCGGCGCTTCGGACGATATCCGCCGCGCCACCGACATCGCGCGCCGCATGGTCACCGAGTTCGGCTTCTCCGACAAACTTGGGCCCCTGCGCTACACCGACAACCAGGGCGAAGTGTTCCTGGGTGATTCGGTGACGCAGCAGAAAAACGTCTCGGACGCCACGGCGCGTCTGATCGATGAAGAAGTGCGCAGCTTCGTGGAAGCCGGTGAGGCGACCGCGCGCAAGATCATCGAAGACCACCGCGAACAGCTTGAGATCATCGCCCAGGGTCTGCTCGAGCACGAAACCCTGAGCCGCGACGAAATCGAGGCGCTCCTGCGCGGCGAGAAGATCAACAAGAGCGAACGTCAGCCGCCCCGCAAGGACCACGGCCGCCGTTCCTCGGTCCCGAGCGCCGGCTCGGAAGCCACCGGCGGCCATCGCCCGGGCTTCGGCCAGGAACCAACGCCGCAACCCGGCGCGTAACGGCCCCAACGACCGCAAAGGCCCGGCCAAAAGCCGGGCCTTTCGCTTTTGTTGCGCGGCCCTCACCCCAACCCTTTCCCGCTTGCGGGAGAGGGCAGGGTGAGGGGCTTTCTGTTTTCCGTTCCGCACGGCAAACTCCGCCCATGACCCTCCCCAAACCCTACGTCACTCCTCGCGGCCTCCTCTCGGGCGCTTCAGCGCGCGACGCCGTGATCGGCGGCCGCGCCCATGCCTTTGGTAAACACCACGCCTTCACCGCCGTCGAACTCACCAACAGCGTGCTGTCTCCTATTCTCCAACAGACCTTCCTGATCGCCGAGTGTCCGGCCGCCGGCAAGCCCTGGCTCGCGGCTTACGCTCATGCGCCTGAAACCTTCGCCGGTCTCTCGCTCGCCGAACCCGTCCTCATGGGTGTGGTGAACGTCACGCCCGATAGTTTCTCCGACGGGGGCCAGTTCTCGTCTCCGGCCTACGCCATCGCGCACGGCCGCGCGCTTATGGAAGCGGGAGCGTCCATCATCGACGTCGGCGGCGAGTCCACCCGCCCGGGCGCGGCGCCCGTCGAGGTCGCCGAAGAAAGTGCCCGGGTGGCGCCTGTCGTGCGCGCGCTCGCCAACCTCGGCATCTGTGTTTCCATCGACACACGCCACGCGGCGGTCATGGAGGCCGCTATTTCCGCCGGTGCGCGGATCGTCAATGACGTGACGGCGCTGACGGGTGAGGGCGCGCTTGCCGTGGTCGCGAAAGCCAAGGTCGCCGCGATCCTCATGCATATGCAGGGCGAGCCCCGCACCATGCAGGATCACCCCACCTACACCTGGGCGCCCGGCGACGTGTTCGACTTTTTGCAAGCGCGCCTCAAGACCTGCGTCGCCGCCGGTATTGCGCTCGAACGCCTCGCGGTGGATCCCGGCATCGGTTTCGGCAAGAACGACGTCCACAACGCCCAGATCCTCGATCACACGGCGCTCTACCGGGCGCTCAAGTGCCCCGTGGTCGTTGGGGCCTCACGGAAAAGCTTCATCGGCCGCATGAGCCGCGGTGAGGATGCGAGGCATCGTTTGCCGGGCTCGCTCGCCGCCGCCCTGCACGGCGTTTCCCAGGGCGCCCGGATCTTGCGTGTCCACGATGTCGCCGAGACCCGTCAGGCGTTGGCCGTCGCCGGTCGCATCAACTTGGGCGCGTGATCCATAGGCCGCCTCACAACGTCTTCATTTCCCGATCGCGCGGGTGGCGCTATCCTCGCAACTTCCGAGGTTCAAAGCTCGTTACACAGAAAGCTTCGCGTGTGGTTGCTTTTCAGACCGGAGCGCTGCATATCCGCCGCCAGATCAAAAGAGGGGCCTCCTGATGGCGACACGCAAATTCTTCGGCACTGACGGCGTCCGCGGCCGCGCGAACGTGGAACCCATGACGCCCGAGACCGCCATGAAGCTCGGCATGGCCGCGGGCCGGCATTTCACGCAAGGCGACCGCCGCCATACCGTCGTCATCGGCAAGGACACGCGCCTGTCGGGTTACATGCTGGAACCCGCGCTGACCGCCGGCTTCGTCTCCATGGGCATGGACGTGATCCTCGTCGGCCCGATTCCGACGCCCGGCGTTGCCATGCTCACACGTTCCATGCGTTGCGACATCGGCGTCATGATCTCCGCCTCGCACAATCCCTACGAGGACAATGGAATCAAATTGTTCGGCCCCGACGGCTACAAGCTCTCCGATGACATTGAAATCGAGATCGAGCGCCTCATGTCCGACGGCATGGACGGCGTGCGCGCGCCGTCGGAGCGCCTGGGCCGCGTGAAGCGTCTCGATGACGCGCAGGGCCGTTACATCGAATACGCCAAATCCACGTTCCCGCGCGGGCTGCGCCTCGACGGTCTCAAGATCGTCGTCGATTGCGCGAACGGCGCCGCCTACAAAGTGGCGCCGACCGTGTTCTGGGAACTCTTCGCTGAAGTCATCTCCGTCGGCGTCACGCCGGACGGTTTCAACATCAACAAGTCCTGCGGCTCGCTGCATCCCGAGCGGCTCTGCGCCCTCGTAAAGCAGCACGGCGCGAATATCGGCCTCGCGCTCGACGGCGATGCCGACCGCGTCATGTTCTGCGACGAGCATGGCAGGGTTGTGGACGGCGACCAGGTGCTCGCCCTTATTGCCGACCACTGGCAGAAGACCCGGCAGCTGGAAGGCGGCGCGGTTGTCGCCACGGTCATGAGCAACCTCGGTCTCGAACGTTATCTGAAGACTCTCAACCTGCCGCTCGTGCGCACGAAGGTCGGCGACCGCTATGTCGTCGAGCACATGCGTCAGTCCGGTTGCAATCTCGGTGGCGAACAGTCGGGCCACATCATCATGGGCCAACACGCCACGACAGGCGACGGTGTCATTGCCGCGCTGCAAGTCCTTGCCGCGCTGGTCAGCGCCGGGCGTCCGGCCAGCGAAACCCTGCGCCTGTTCGAACCGGTCCCGCAGCTTCTGAAGAATGTGCGCCTCACGCAAGGCATGAGCGCCGACGCCGTTCTCCAGCGCGAGGCCGTGCGTCAGGTCATCGCGGCGTCCGAACGGCGTCTCGACGGCCGGGGCCGTCTCCTGATCCGCAAGTCGGGCACCGAGCCGCTCATCCGCGTCATGGCGGAAGGCGACGATGCCGGCGAGGTCAATGCGGTGGTCGACCATGTGGTCGACGCCATCAAGCAGGCCGCCGCTTAACCTCTAGATCCAGTGAATCGCGGCGCCGTGCGGATGGACCGTCGCGAGGACGCGGTCGCCGCCGCCGGGCCAGGTCTTGACGGCGAGCGCGAATGTCCCGTCGCCGCCTTGCTCCATGCGCATCCAGGAAAAGGGAGCGTCCGCCGTGGCGCCCGCGCCCGTCTTTTCCGCCCGAGCCTCAACGCGCCGCTTCACGTCCTCGGAAAAGTACTGGAACGCGACCGAGTGCATCAGCACGCGGTGGACCCCGGGTGACGGCGCGGGCGCCAGCGTTTTCTCCGCCCATGCCGCGGCATCCATCTTGTCCACCTGCGGCGGATCCGCGGCGGCGATCTTCAGCGCGTAGCGGGTGCGGCGTAGGCGTTCGAGCTGGTCGGCCCACACATAGGCCAGCAAGCGTTCGCGTCCCGCCGGGGAACCGATGTCGACCGGCGATTGATCCACGCCCCGCCGCGCCAGCACCCGGACTTTCGCCTGCGGCGGCGAGGGGCCTGTCCACGTCGGCGCCAGGTGAACCGGACTATCCGTGGCGCCGACCTCGGTGGTTCCCAGCGTGTAGGTGTAGCGATCGAGCATCAGGTTCAGCCCGCCGCTGCTTCCGAGTTCGAAAAGCGAGAAGGGCAGCCCGTGCGCCGCGGCGAGGGTGAGAAGGCCGCACATGAGCACCGCCGCGCGGCCGACCTCATTCGTCTGCGGCGGCAGGTCCAGCCACGGCATCAGCTCTTTCTCGAAACGAACGATCGCGTCGTCGAGCATCGTTCCAAGGGTCGTGCGGTCCACGGCCAGCGCCGGCGGATAGATCGCTGTCCACGCGGCGTCCACATCGCGTTCGGCCAGGGCGTGCAGCCCCGCGACCAGGCGCAAAGCAAGCGCGTCGTGCAAGGGCTCCGGATTTCCAGGCCAGCCGAGAACACGGGCGCCGATGCCCGTGTCCGGCGTCAGGCGCTCGCCGAGGACATCGCAGAGCTCCGCCGTGAACGGCGAGGACATATCGCGGCAATAACGCGCCTGTTGAAAAAAGGACTCGCGGACTCGCGTTTCGGCATCGGTCATGATGTCATCCTCTTTACGGCGCGAATCCTGCCCCGGCAGGATCGCCGCAAGCTATGCAAAGTCCGCGTACGAGATTTGATCCTCCAGGGGGCATCGGTTTATCTTGGGCTTATGAGCGACAAATCCAATACTACCAGGACGCCCGGCCGTGTCCTTATCGTCGCGGGTTCGGATTCCGGCGGCGGCGCCGGGATTCAGGCGGACATCAAGACCGTCACCGCGCTCGGCGCCTATGCCATGACCGCGGTGACGGCGATCACGGTGCAGAACACACAAGGTGTCACCGCCGTGCATGAAGTGCCGCTCGATATCGTCGCGGGACAGATCGAAGCCGTCGCCGGCGACATCGGCATCGATGTGGTCAAAACCGGCATGCTGGCCTCACGCCCGATGATTGAGACTGTCGCGGATGCGCTCGCGCGCGCCGCGGCGGGAGTGCGGCGCGTCGTCGATCCCGTCATGCGCGCCAAAGGCGGACACGCGCTGCTCGCGGAAGATGCGGCGCAGGCGCTCGTGCGGCGCCTTGTGCGCGGCGCGACGATCGTCACGCCCAACCTCCCCGAAGCCGAAGTCCTCACCGGCCGCGCGATCAAGACCATTGCCGATATGGAGAAGGCCGTGGACGCCTGCCGCGCGCTTGGCGCCGAGGCCGTCCTCCTGAAGGGCGGCCATCTCGAGGGCGCCGATCTCCTCGACCTCCTCATTACGCCGGACAAGGTCATCCGGTTCGAAGACACGCGCATCGACACGACGTCGACCCACGGCACGGGCTGTACCCTGGCGTCCGCGATCGCCGCCGGCCTCGCGCGCGGGGCTTCGCTCGTGGACGCGGTGACGGCCGCCCGCGCCTATGTGCGCGGCGCGATCCTTTCGGCGCCCCGTCTCGGACACGGCCACGGCCCGCTCAACCACGGGCATGTCTTCGGCGCGTTCCAGAACGGCTGACTCCAGCGAATCCAGGGGCTTGCCCCACCCTCTGTTGTCATTGCCCGGTTGATCCGGGCGACCCATGGTTCAACGGTCGCCGACGTGCGCTGAGGAATGGATTGCCCGGATAAATAAACCGGGCAATGACAGCGTGGGTTAAGGGGAACGGGGTGCTTGTCCGTCGAGGACGACGATTTTGTTCATAGGCGATAGCCCTCGCATTGACGGGGACCGGGCCCGGTTCCTACACTCCGCCTCTTTTTGGCGGGGGATAAAGAACGCCAAGCGCCCCGCCTTCCCTGGGGAAGGATGTCACCACTCAATGTCCGCTGTTCAGAAGCCATCTACGCGTCCGGCGCGTAATCACTTTTCTTCCGGCCCGTGCGCGAAGCGTCCCGGGTGGTCCCTTGAAGCTCTGAAGGATGCGCTGGTTGGCCGTTCGCACCGCGCGAAGCCGGCGAAAGCGCGCATCAAGCAGGTCATCGATAAAACCCGCCAGATCCTCGGCGTGCCGGCCGATTACCGTATCGCCATCGTTCCCGCGTCCGATACCGGCGCGGTTGAAATGATGCTCTGGTCGGTGCTCGGCGCCCGCCCGGTGGACATGCTGGCCTGGGAAAGCTTCGGCGAAGGTTGGGTCACCGACGTGGTGAAGCAGCTCAAGCTCAAGGACGCGCGCATCGTCAAGTCCGACTACGGCAAGCTGCCGAACCTCAAGGACGTGAACTTCGACAACGACGTCGTCTTCACCTGGAACGGCACGACCTCCGGCGTACGCGTGCCCAACGGCGATTGGATCCCGGCCGATCGCAAGGGCCTCACGATTTGCGACGCGACCTCGGCCGTGTTCGCCATGGACATGCCCTGGAGCAAGCTCGATGTCGTCACCTACTCCTGGCAGAAGGTGCTGGGCGGGGAAGCTCAGCACGGCATGCTCATTGTCTCGCCGCGCGCCGTTGAACGTCTTGAGAGCTACACGCCGCCGTGGCCGATGCCCAAGATTTTCCGTCTCACGTCCAAGGGCAAGCTCAGCGAAGGCATCTTCGAGGGCGACACCATCAACACCGTTTCGATGCTGTGCGTCGAGGACGCGGTGGACGGCCTCAATTGGGCCGAAAGCGTCGGGGGACTTAAAGGGCTCATCGCGCGCTCGGAAGCCAACCTCAAGGCCATGAGCGATTGGGTCGCGAAGAACCCGTGGATCGCGTTCCTCGCCGAAGACGCGGCCTCGCGCTCTTGCACCTCCATCTGTCTGCGCATCGCCGCGCCCTGGTTCACCTCGATGCCCGCCGACAAGCAGGCCGAAGCGGCCAAGAAACTCGCGGGCCTGCTCGAGAAGGAAGGCGTGGCCATGGACGTCGCCAGCTACCGCGATGCCCCGCCGGGCCTTCGCATCTGGGGCGGCGCGACCGTGGATACGGCCGACATTCAGGCGCTTCTGCCGTGGATCGAGTGGGCTCACGCTGAAGTTCAAGCATCGTAAATCGGGTGAGCGGGCAGGGGCTCTCGCGCGCGGAGGAAAGCGCCGGCGTCGGCTATGCCGTCGGCGCCTACCTGCTTTGGGGGTTCCTGCCGCTTTACTGGCGGCTGGTGCACGAGGTGCCCGCTGTCGAGATGACGGCGCATCGCACGCTGTGGTGCGTCGTGCTGCTCGGCCTCATGACCCTGATCCGGGGCCGCGTCGGCGAAATCGCCGCCATCCTGCGCACCCCGGCCACGCGCCGGACTCTCGTGGCCACGAGCGTGCTCATCACCGTCAATTGGACCTTGTTCATGTATGCCCTGGTCACCGACCAGATCGTCGAGTCCTCGCTCGGCTACTACATGACGCCGGTTCTCAACTTTGCGTTCGGCATCTTGCTGATGCATGAGCGTCCCTCTCGACTACGCCTGTTCTGCATCGCGCTCGCGACTTGTGGCGTGCTCGTCCAACTTTTCGCCTTTGGCCGGCTCCCGTGGCTCGCGCTCGGTCTCGCGAGCACCTTTGGCTTCTACGGTTATTTTCGTAAAAAAGCGCCGGTTGCCGCCATGGACGGCCTGCTGGTTGAAACGGGGCTGATGGTTCCGGTGGCGCTCGCGCTTATCGTGTGGTGGTACGTCGACGGGACCGGCTTGTTCCTGATCGGCGACATGAAGCGCGACATTCTTCTGGTGATTGGCGGCGCGCTCACCATCGCGCCGCTCGCGCTGTTCGCCGCCGCCATGCGGCGCGTGCGCATGACCACCATGGGCTTCCTGCAATACATGGCGCCGACGATTTCCCTGCTCGTGGCGGTCTTCATTCTGCACGAGCCGTTCGATCTGGGCGATCTCATCTCATTTGGTTTCATCTGGGCCGCGATCGCCATCGCGATCTTCGAAAGCCTCGCAACAAAAGCGCCGGGGACGCCTGACGCCGCGTAAGGGTTGGTACCGTTTTCGAATTCTCTGGGAGGGGATAGTTAGATGACTAAGCCGAGAGTGTTGATCAGCGATAAGTTGAGTCCAGCCGCGGTTGAAATCTTCAAGACCCGCGGCGTCGACGCCGATGTGAAAACGAACCTTGCGCCCCAGGAACTGGTGGCGATCATCAAGGACTACGACGGCCTCGCCGTCCGTTCCAATACCAAGGTCACCGCCGAGGTGCTGGCCGCGGCGCCCAATCTGAAGGTCGTGGGCCGCGCCGGGATCGGTGTCGACAATGTCGACGTCGACGCCGCCACCTCCCGCGGTGTCGTGGTGATGAACACGCCGTTCGGCAACGCCATCACCACCGCCGAGCATGCGGTCTCCATGATGATGGCGCTCGCCCGTCAGATCCCGGCCGCGAACGCCTCGACCCACGCCGGCAAGTGGGAGAAGTCGAAGTTCATGGGCGTCGAGCTCTTTGGTAAGACGCTCGTCGTCATCGGCTGCGGCAACATCGGTTCCATCGTCGCCGACCGCGCGCTCGGTCTGAAGATGAAGGTGCTGGCCTTCGATCCTTATCTTTCCGAGGAGCGCGCGCGCGATCTCGGGGTGGAGAAGGCGGATCTTGAAACGATTTACGCGCGCGCCGATTTCATCACCCTGCACACGCCGCTGACCGACGGCACGCGCAATCTCATCGACGCCAGGGCCATCGGAAAAATGAAGAAGGGCGTGCGCATCGTGAATTGCGCGCGCGGCGGGCTCGTGGTCGAAGCCGACATCAAGACGGCGCTCGAATCCGGCCATGTCGCCGGCGCGGCTTTCGACGTGTTCGAGGAGGAACCCGCGAAATCCAATATTCTGTTCGGTATGGAGAACGTCGTCTGCACGCCGCACCTGGGCGCGTCCACCAACGAAGCGCAGGAGAATGTCGCGCTTCAGGTCGCCGAGCAGATCTCCGATTATCTGTTGACGGGCGCGGTCTCCAACGCGCTCAACATGGCCTCGGTGTCGGCGGAAGACGCGCCGCGCCTGCGCCCCTATATGAAGCTCGCCGAGGAACTCGGCAGCTTCGCGGGCCAGCTCGTCAGCTCAGGCCTCAAGGCGATCACCCTCGAATACGCCGGTCATGTCGCCGAGTTGAACACGCGGCCGCTGACCGCCATCGCGCTCAAGGGTTTGCTTGGCCCGCTCATGGAAAGCGTGAACATGGTCAACGCGCCGATGATCGCGCGCGAGCGGAATATAAAAGTGACCGAGGTCAAACAGGGAGAGCACGATCTTTATCATACCCTGATCACGCTTCAGGTCGTGACGGACAGCCGGACCTCGACGGTGTCCGGCACGCTCTTCGGCAGCATGCCGCGCCTGGTCGATCTCGATTCCATCCACATCGAAGCCGAGGTCGGACCGCACATGCTGTTTGTCGCCAACAACGACAAGCCCGGGTTCATCGGCGCGCTCGGCACCGTGCTGGGGCAGGCGGGGATCAATATCGCCTCCTTCCACCTGGGCCGCACGCGCTCGGGCGGCGACGCCATCGCGCTCCTGAAACTCGATCAGGCCGTTACCGAGGACGTGCTGGCCAAGGTTAAATCCCTGCCACATGTCCGCCAGGCCCGGAGTCTCGCTTTTTAGGAGCGTTTTAGGCTGAAGTGGGAACCGGTTCAGCCGGTCAAAACGCGACCAATAAATAGCTAAAGCGCGATCGCGCTTTGGCACGCAATTTAGGTCTTCCTTTTGGTGTCGGGCGGCGTGCTAGACTTTTCTCATGGTCACGCCGTCGCCCGCCCTCCGGGAAGAGCTTTTCCAACTGGAACTCCAGCAGATCGAGCTGAACGCGCGCATGCGCAACGGCGTGGTCTGGGCCTTCATCGGCATCTCCATCTGCCGGGGCATTTACGAATACTACCTGCATGGGATGGACCAGCTTGAGGCGGCCCTCCTGTACGCCTTCCTCCCGGCAAGCCTCCTGGGCCTCATGGGCTTCCCGCTGGTGCGCTATTACGCCCGGAAAGCCGAGGAGAAACTGCGCGCGAAATTCGCAGAGCAGCCCCGCCGGGGTGCGTATAAATAGCTTCCTTGGCCTCGGCGGACGGGCCGCGTATAACCGCCCGTCCGCACGGTTCGGCTGCGGGTTCTAGGCTTTGGAATTGAGCGAGAAATCGAATGGGTAACGTCGCGGTTGTCGGCTCTCAGTGGGGCGACGAAGGCAAAGGCAAGATCGTCGACTGGCTGTCGGAACGCGCCGATATGGTCGTGCGCTTCCAGGGCGGCCACAACGCCGGCCATACCCTCGTCATCGGCGACACCACCTACAAGCTTTCCCTGCTTCCGTCGGGGGTCGTGCGCGGCAAGCCGTCCATTATCGGTAACGGCGTGGTCGTCGATCCCTGGGCCTTCCTCGACGAGATCAGGCGCGTCGGCGAACAGGGTCTTAAGATCACGCCCGACGTGCTCAAGCTCGCCGACAATGCCGTGCTCATCCTGCCGCTCCACCGGACCCTCGACCAGGCGCGCGAAGCCGCCGCCGGCGCCACGCAGATCGGCACGACGGGCAGGGGCATCGGCCCGGCCTACGAAGACAAAACCGCGCGCCGCGCCATTCGGGTCTGCGACCTCGCCGATCCTCCGGCCCTCGCGGCCAAGGTCGAGCGCCTCCTGGTCCACCACAACGCGCTCCTGCGCGGCGTGGGCCACGCCGAGATCGACGGCGCCGAAGTGCTCGCGCAGCTGAAAGGCGTCGCGCCGAAGATCCTGCCCTTCGCCGTTCCGGTGTGGGAGATCATGGCCGACGCCCGCCGGAACCGCGCCCGCGTGCTGTTCGAAGGCGCCCAGGGCGCCATGCTCGATGTCGATCACGGCACCTATCCGTTCGTGACCTCGTCCAACACCGTTTCGGGCCAGGCCGCCGCCGGTTCGGGCATCGGCCCGGGCAGCGTCGGTTATGTGCTCGGCATCACCAAGGCCTACACCACCCGCGTCGGCTCCGGGCCGTTTCCGACCGAACTGACGGACGAGGTGGGCCAGCTGATCGGCGAGCGCGGCCGCGAGTTCGGCACGGTCACCGGCCGTAAGCGCCGCTGCGGCTGGTTCGACGCCGTCATGGTCCGCCAGGCCATCAAGATCGGCGGCATCGACGGCATCGCCTTCACCAAGCTGGACGTGCTCGACACCCTGGCCGAACTGAAGATCTGCGTGGCCTACGAGCTGAACGGCCAGCGCATCCGCCGCCTCCCGTCCTCCATGAGCGATCAGGCGGCCGTGAAGCCCATCTACGAGACCCTGCCGGGCTGGCAGACCTCCACCCAGGGCGCCCGCAGCTGGGCCCAGCTGCCCGCGGACGCCATCAAGTACATCCGCCGGGTGGAAGAACTCATCGAAGCCCCCGTGGCCCTCCTGTCCACCAGCCCCCAGCGCGAAGACACCATCCTGGTTCGCGATCCCTTCGCGGATTAATGGAGTTTCGGGGACAGTATACTTAATTGACGGTCGCCGCGCGCGTGTTTTCCGTTTTTTACGCAACGGACAACGACCTCCTCCTCACCTCCCCCTTTCAGGGAGAGGAATAAATGAATCCGAGACATCTTTTCCCCTCCCCTTTCAGGGCCGGGAAAACGCCTCCTAACGCCCCGAAAACCCTCGCTTTCCTGGCTGCCTTGGGCGTTGTGTTGTTCTTAATACTTCCTTAAGATGCCCCTTCGGGCCGGCAGAAGCCGGTCCCAACGCTATTCGTAGGATCGGGATCATGGCCGAAGCGGCTGCGGATCTCAAACCGGCGCCAGAAAAGGCGCCCCCGGCCGCGCCAGCAGCGGCCCCGACGCCGCCGCCTCCAAGCCCGGAGACGGTGGGCGCACCCTCGTCTCCAAGCGGCAGCTACATCATCGTTCGTGATCGCTTCACGATCTTCTGCGACCGCCCGCTGCCCAGTCTCGATATGCCGAACGCGCTCGCCTACGAAGTGGCCGACCGCAAACAGGAAGGGCGCCCCCTGTATGCGCTCGTGTGCCGCCCCGATATGCCCGCGCGCGTGTCGGTCATGCGCACCCTCAAGGGGCTCGAAATTCCCGCCGTGCTTCACATGGTCGATTGGGGCGTCGCCGAGTGGCCGCTCCTCGAACGCAAATGCGTGATCGTGATTTATCACCGTCCGCTCGGCGGCAAGGTGATGGACGCGCATTTCGGATCGATGAAGCGCATTCCCGACCACGTCTTCGCGCGCACGGTCATCAAGCCGATCGCCGAAGGTTTGATCGAGCTTGGTTTGAAGGGCGTTACGCACCGCGCGATCCGGCCCGACAATCTCTATTACATCGACGAGCAGAAAACGAAGATCGTGCTCGGCGACTGCGTGACCTCCGTGCCCGCGCACGATCAGCCTGTCCTGCTTGAGACGATTGAATCGGGCATGGCGCAGCCTTCGGGCCGCGGCGCGGGCACCTATGCCGACGACATGTATGCCTTCGGCGCCTCGGTCCTCATGATCGCGCTGGGGCGAAATCCGGTTGCGGGCGTCCCCGATTGGGAACTCATCCGCCGCAAGATCCAGATCGGATCCTACGCGACTCTCGTCGGCGACGAACGCGTGCCCATGGCGCTGATCGAATGCCTGCGCGGCATGCTCACCGACGACGCCGAGCAGCGCTGGCTGCCGAACAACATCGATCTGTGGCTGAACGGCAAGCGTCTTACGCCCATCCAGGCGAGGTCGGAACCCCAGTCGCAGCGCCCCTTGCGGTTCGCCGAGATGGAATTCCACTCCATCCGTCCCTTGTCGTACGCGATGTACAACAACTGGGACAAGGCGCTGTCGATCATCAGCGACGGCACGCTCGAGGTGTGGATCCGCCGCGGCCTTGAACTCAACGATCTTGCCGACAGTATCGCCAGCGCCATCAAGGGCACCGGCGCCGCGCTCGGCAAGGGCGAGGCGGACGACATCATCATCGCCCGCGTGCTCATGCTGCTCGATCCGCGTGCGCCGATCCGCTATCGCGACTTCCGTCTGTTCATCGAGGGCTTCGGCTCGTCGTTGGCGGTGGCGATGCTGCGTAAGCAAAAATTGCAGGCCTTCACCGATTTCATCACGCGCGAACTGTGGCGCTATTGGATCATCGCCCAAACCAAGTTCATCGCCGAGAATCAGCAATACGAGGGCGTGTTCCGCGAACTGCGCAACTACCTCAAGGACCAGAACTCCGGCGGCGGCATCGAACGCTGCGTTTACGAACTGAACGAGTGGCAGCCGTGCATGAGCCCGCTGATCGCCGATCAGTATGTGATGGAAGTGAAGGGAGTTCTGCCGGCGCTCGATGTCGTGGCAAAAACCGCCAACATCAAGGTGTGGCCGGTGGACCGCCATATCGCGGCCTTCCTGCGCGCCCGCTACGCCAAGGGTACCGGCAGCCAGATCGATTCCATGAACGACCAGCGCCCGGACCGCGCCACCATCGGCATGCTCTCGGTGCTCGCCATCGTGCAGTGGCGTCTCGGCCCCGAGGCGCTCTACGGTCTCGCCCAATGGGTGGGCGGCCTGATGGGGCCGGTGGTGAACAGCTACCAGAACCGGGTTAAACGCAAGGAAATCGAGAAGGAACTGCCGAAGCTCATCCGCAAGGGCAACCTCGCGGAGATGTTCAACTACCTCGACAACCCCGAAGAACGCCAGAAGGACGGCGAAGGTTTCTCGTGGGCCAAGGCCGAATACGCCGCGGCTGAAAAGCTGGTCTACGACCTCGAGCACGGCCAGGTCGACCGCCAGGAGTCGGCGATCCTGACCGGCCGTCAGGCCGGCGCCGCGGGCGCGGGCTTCATCATGTTCGTCACGTATCTTTTCATCATGCTCGGAAAGTTGTTCTGAGGATCATGAAAAAACGCAGCAACTTTTTCCTCTACGCTCTTATCGCGGTTCCGATCGGCCTGATGATCGTGCCGACGATCGTCGTGCTCGCCGTCGCGCTGCTGCCGACGGGCGTCGCGTTTCTGCTGGAGCGCCGCAAGGGTTTCTACGGCGGGCTCACCGTCGGCGCGATGAATCTCGCCGGCTGCGCGCCGTTCCTGGCGGACCTCTGGTTTGACGGACACACGGTTCAGAACGCCGTCGGCATCATCACGAACGTATTCGCCTGGATGTCTTTCTACGGCGCGGCGATGTTCGGCTGGGCCATCTATTCGACGACCCCGTCCGTGGTCAGCACCTTCATGGCCATGACGGCGGGGCGGCGCATCGCGGCGATGCGCGATCAGCAGAAGGAACTGGTTCAGAAATGGGGCCCGGACGTCGAGTCCGTGTACGAGCCCGAAAGGAAACCCGGTGACCTGCCGGCGGGTCCGCCCGACAGTCTGACCAACGGCCTAACGAAAGCCGTCTAACGCTTCCATGAGCGCGGACATGTCGTCGGGCAGTTCGCTCTCGAAGCTCAGCTCTTTCCCCGTGATGGGATGAATGAACCCCAGCGTCGAGGCGTGCAGCGCCTGGCGGGCGAAGTCGCGCACCTCTTGCGGCGCGAGGCCGACATTCCGGCCGCGGCCATAAACCGGATCGCCGATCAGCGGATGGCCCTTGCTCGTCATATGGACGCGGATCTGATGCGTGCGCCCGGTTTTGAGGCGGCACTGCACATGCGCGGCGACGGTGCTGAAGGCGGCGACGGTCTCGTAGGCGGTCTCCGCCGTTTTGCCCCCGCGGCGCACCACCGCCATCTTCTTGCGGTTGTGCGGACTGCGGCCGATGTTGCCGGTGATGACGCCGTCCGCCGGCCGCGGCACGCCCCACACCAGGGCGTCGTAGCGGCGCTCCACGCTGTGCGCCGAAAACTGTTCGGTGAGGCCGACGTGGGTGCGTTCGTCCTTGGCGACGACCAGGAGCCCGCTCGTATCCTTGTCGATCCGGTGCACGATGCCCGGACGCTTGACGCCTCCAATCCCCGCGAGCGACGGTCCGCAGTGGGCCAGCAGCGCGTTCACCAATGTATGATCGAGGTTGCCGGCGGCCGGGTGCACGACGAGACCCGCGGGCTTGTCGACGACGATGAGGTGCTTGTCCTCGTAAACGACCGCGAGGTCCATTTCCTGCGCCTCGGGCAGGGCGGCCACCGGCTCCGGGACCGCGACACGGATCGCCTGGCCCGCCTGCACCTTTTGCGCCGGATCGCGCAGCACCCCGGTCCCGGCACTCACGGCGCCTTCTTCGATCAACGCCTTCAGGCGTGAACGGGAGAGCTCGGGCAGCGCGCCCGCGAGCCACTTATCGAGGCGCGCGCCGGCGGCATCGGCGGGAACGGTGACGGTCTTTTTGGAAATGGACATCGGGGCGTCGGGATGAATGCGAAGCGCACTCTACCCCGATCGGCCGCGCGCGTCCGCAGCGATCTAAACGATGGCGGTTGCCCGCCGGGATGACGGCGCTGGCGAAGACGTCCACATCTCTTCGTGTTTTTCGGCCAGCGCATACTTGGTCCGGAACAGCTGCCACCATTGCGGCACACCCATGGCCAGGGGTTCGCCGAGTTCGTGGCGGAACAGGATGGCGCGCATCAGGTGCACGGTCTCTTCTGCGCGGTCGACGCCCAATTTTTGCAGCAGCGCTTTCACCACCTCGTCATGCGGCGTCTTCTGCGTATCGACGTTCGCCGCGTTCTCGACGCGGCCGATGATGAAGAACACCATGTCGGAAACCAGGCGGTCCTTGCGGTCGGCGGTTGCGTCGACCCTCTCGCCGATCAGGCTGAGGAGTTCGCTGGCCTCGTCGGGGGCGAACAGGCGGCGGATCTTTGCCGCTTCCAGCGCGACCACGCCGGCGTAGTAGTAGTCGTCGATCGGATGAGCATCGATCAAGGCATGCTGCACGTCATAAGGCAGCACGCATTCGTCGAAACCTTCGATGAGTTTCTTCTGCCAGGCCGGGAAGGTTTTCTTGGCGGCCGCAGCCATATCTTTCAGGAAACGCTCGACGGCGGCTCTCGCTTCGACCGAGGGCTTAACTGCGGTTGCACCAATAGACATTGTAACACCACATGTTGTGTTATACTTGCATCAGTAACGCTTGATAGGCGCGCCGGGTTGCGATTGGCTGCGGGTTTCCGTATGGCAAAAGCGGCGCAACCAATTGTCCGCGCGTCGAAAAGGGGATCGAAAAGTGGCCGATACAGCGCGTCGTCACCCGGATGTGATCCTGGTGGAAGTGCAGCCGGGTGAAGGCTTTGGCTTCACTTATCTGTCGCCCGAGGATTTCGACTACGCCGCCGATCACTTCCTCCTGCCCGCGCAAAAATACGCCGCGCTCGACCCCGAGGACGCCGAACAGCGCCGGACCGTCGCCTACGACTTTCTGTGGCGTTATTTCAATAAGCCGCAATCAAAAGGATACTTCCGCGAAAACGTGCGCTGGATCGCGGCCGCGGCCGTGCGCGAGAAGTTCACGGACGAAGCCGGGATGGGCACGATGCCGCGCGTGATTTCCATCCAGCGCAAGGCGGGCGACGGCGGCATCGCCATCCGCGCCGGCGCGGAATATCTCGATCACCCGGGCTTTCCGCTGGCGGTCATCATCGGCAAGCCCTCCGCCGGCGGCGGGCAGGCGCACTTTTTCACGCGCCGCGAGGACTACGAGCGGGCCGGCCAGAAGCCGCCGACCCAGGATGTGTGGCTGCCGCAGATCGTTTATCGCCTCTACTCCGAAACGCCCTCGGTGGTGATGGGCATGCCCAAGCAGGGCAAGGACGGCGACATGGCGGTCGAATGCCGCGCGCTCGCCTTCGGCCGGAAGGCCAAGCTGGTCGAACGCGCCTAGTCCTGTTCCAGGCTGACGCGTTCGAGCACGTCGGGCGCCGCGATCCCTTTGGCCAGCACCAGCTTGATCACCTTGACGTCGAAGCTCTCGTCGTTACTGGTTTCGATCACGGCGGTGAAGCGCGCCTCGCGTTCCTGGCGCACCGCCGGGCCCCACTCGGCTTCCGTCTCCGCCGGTCCCAGCACGCAGAAGGAAATCAGCGTGGCGGCCTCGCGCATCAGCCCGTCGATCACGCCGTTCTCCGACATGGTGTTCTCGGCCGCGGCCCGTGCCCAGCGGAAGATCGCGAAGCGCATGCCGTCGTCGACATAGGCCGGGTTCACTTCCAGGGCCGAGAGCGTGCGGTCGAACAACTGCAGCGCCGAGCGCCGCTTCGAGCCGCCAAAGAAGTCCACGATATCGATCATCAACGAGAACCGCGCCAAAAGGACCAACTTCGCGTAAGATAGGACGCGATCAAGGATTTCGCGAGGGGGCGATCCCGTGGCACTGAATTCACCAAAGACACCTGGGAAAACATCTGGCGCGTCGCCGCAGTTGCCGCCGAAGCAGACCTGCGGCAAGTGCGACGCCGAGTTCCGCTGGGAACCCAGCGACCCGCGCGTCAAAGGCTCCCCGCTCGTGGCGCGCCTCTCCAAACCCTCCGACACTTGCGACTGCGGCTACGGCACCCTGCCGCCCCGGCTGGAGTAACGTCCTCCGGTTGTCGCCCCGTACAAGCTGCGTCGACGCGCAAGCGGCGGCGCGGCGCGACACGGGGGCCATGGCGCCGCCAACTCGGACCTTTATGTATTGAACGGTGGATGCCGGCCTTCGCCGGCATGACACTGTATGAGACGGGAAGGCGAGGGACCTACCCCCCGAACCGCTCCAAACCCAATCCGTCCATCTCGATCTCGGGATCCCGCCCCGAAATCAAATCGGCGATCACGCGGCCCGAGCCGCACGCCATCGTCCAGCCCAGCGTGCCGTGGCCCGTGTTGAGGAACAGGTTGTCGAACTTCGTTCCGCCCAGGAGGGGCACGGAGTCCGGCGTCGCCGGGCGCAGGCCGCACCAGGCGTTCAGCTCTTTGTAGGAGGACGCGCGCGGGAACAAGCTCATGACGTTCTTGGCGAGCGGCGCCACGCGCACGGGATCGAGATGTGTGTTCCAGCCGGCGAGTTCCGCCGTGCCCGCGACGCGCAGTTTGTTGCCGAGGCGCGTGAACACCATGAAGCGCGTCTCGTCGGTGATGCTCACCGTCGGCGCCGCGCTCGGGTCCTCGATCTCGGCGGTGATGGAGTAGCCCTTCGCCGGATACACCGGCAGCTTCAGGCCAAGCTGTCTGGCCACGAGCGGGCTGTAGCTTCCCAGCGACAACACCACCGCATCGGGCGTCTCATCGCCCTGGTCGGTGACGATGCGTGTCACGCGCTTGCCGTCGTGTTCCAGCGTCCGGATATCGACGCCGTAGCGGAACTTCGCGCCGCGCGCCGCCGCCAGCTTCGCGAGCTCCTCGCTGAACCTGAGCGCGTCGCCGCTCTCATCGTCGCAGCTCATCAGCCCGCCGACGAGTTCGCCTTTGCGCACGGCGTCGGCGAGGGCGGGTTCCACCTTCACGCAATCCCCCGGCGTCAGCACGTCCTGGGCGAGGCCAAGGGCGGCGAGTTGCGCCGCCGTGCGGCGGCCATGCGCGAACTCGGGTTTGGTGCGGTAGATGTGCAGGATGCCGTTGAGCTGCTGGTCGTACTGGATGTTGGTCTTCTGGCGCAGCGCCTTCAGCACCGCGCGGCTGTACAGCGCCACCCGTAACGTCCGGTCCATGTTGATGCGTTCGCGTTCGCCGGTGCAGTTCGCCAGGAACTTCAGTCCCCACGACCACAGCGCCGGATCGAACCGCCACGGCTTGAACAACAGCGGCGCGTCGGGTTGAAAGGTCCACAGGAACGCCTGCCACGGCACCTTCGGGCCCGCCCAGGGCTTGGCGTGGCACGCCGAGATCTGTCCGCCGTTGGCGAAGCTGGTTTCCTGGCCCGCGCCGCCTTGCCGGTCGAGCACGACCACATCGTGTCCATCTTCCGCGAGGAAGTAGGCCGTGCTGGTTCCCACGACGCCGGCGCCGAGAACAGCGACTTTCATGTCCCGCCACTCATTAAACTTGTGAAGCGCCGGATACTCGGCGCAGGATAGATTTATGACGCCTTCCTCCGCTCCACCAGCCCCCATTCTGCATACGATCCCCGACGAATGCGCGGTGCTGTCGGTCGCGCAGATGTACGCGGCCGACAAGGCCGCGGAAGCGGCGGGCGTCGCTCCCTTGGCGCTGATGGAGGCCGCCGGTCTTGCCGTGACGCGCGTCATCGAGGCGCGCGGGCCGCGCCGGCCGGTGGTTGTGCTGTGCGGCCCGGGGAACAATGGCGGTGACGGTTTTGTCGTCGCGCGCCTCCTCGCGGAACGGGCGTGGCCGGTGCAGGTCGGCTTGCTCGGGCCCGCCGGCGCGCTGACGGGCGATGCGGCGGTCAACGCCCGGCGCTGGCGGAACATCGGCGAGATCCGTCCGCTGACCCTGGACCTCCTGAACGACGCGCCGCTTGTGGTCGACGCGCTGTTCGGCGCGGGCCTGTCGCGCGCGCTCGAAGGGGCCGCGCGCGCGGCGGTCGCGGCCATCGGCGATCGCGCGCTGACCTGCATCGCCGTCGATGTGCCGAGCGGCGTTCACGGCGATACCGGCGAAGTGCTGGAGGGAATTGCGCCGCGTTGCGCCGCCACCGTCACTTTTTTTCGCCCGAAGCCCGCGCACTTTCTTTATCCGGCGCGCGATCTCTGCGGCGCGTTGACGGTCGCCGACATTGGAATCCCCGGCGCGGCGCTGCGCGGCATCGCGCCGCGCACGGCGCATAACACGCCGGCGTTATGGGACCTGCCGCGCTGGACCTGGCGCGATCACAAATACGATCACGGCTACGCCGTGGTGATCGGAGGAGGTCTCATGACCGGCGCCGCGCGTCTCGCCGCGCGTGCGGCGCGCAGGGCCGGGGCGGGGCTTTTGCGATTGGCGGTTCCCGCGCACGCGGTGACGATCTACGCCGCCGCCGAGCCCGGCGCATTTGTGCAGCCGATGGACACGCCGGCCGAACTCGATGAGCTTCTCGCCGACCCGCGCCGCAACGGGGTGCTCATCGGTCCCGGCGCCGGCGTCGGCGAGGCGACCCGCGCGCGCGTGCTGCGGATTCTCGACTCCGGCAAGGCGGCCGTGCTCGACGCCGACGCGCTCACCAGTTTTGAAGACGATCCGCAAATCCTGCTCGGCGCGACCCGCGCGGCCAAGGGACCGGTGGTCCTTACGCCCCATGAAGGCGAGTTTGGCCGAATCTTCAAAATCCCGGCCGGCCCCCGCCTCGGGCGGGCGCGGGCCGCCGCGGCCGCCAGCGGCGCGGTTGTCGTCCTGAAAGGGCCGGACAGTGTGGTGGCCGGACCCGGGGGCGAGGCCTCCATCGCCTCGAATGCCCCGCCCTGGCTTGCGACCGGAGGGACCGGGGACGTGCTCGCGGGCCTTGTTTTGGGGCTTTTGGTTCAGGGCATGGGGGCCTGGCAGGCCGCCAGCGCGGCGGTCTGGCTCCAGGGCGAGGCCGGCCGCCGAATAGGGCGCGGAATGATCGCCGAGGACCTCCCGGACGCCCTTCCCGGCATTTTAGCCGGGTTTTAGCCGGTTAAAGGTCCGACAGGCCGGGTCATAAGGCTTGATCCCCCCCTGTGTTCTTGGCTATCTACCGCATCCTTTTTTAGCGCTCAGCGGTGTCCTGGCGTCCGGCCATATGGCCGCGGCCTCTTGGCCTCCGGCGGGTGTGGTGAAACTGGTAGACACGCCAGGTTTAGGTCCTGGTGTCCGTAACAGGACGTAGGGGTTCAAATCCCTTCACCCGCACCAAGTCGCAAGGCATTGGACGGCGAAAAGGATGACGAAACGGCGGCGCGACGCTCGCGCCAGAAGATAAAGATTCTAGACGGGATTGCGGATTCTCCATGCAAGTCATTGAAAAGCCGGCCGATGGCCTCAAGCGTGCGTTCAACGTCGTGGTTCCCACGGCCGCCATCGAGGAAAAGGTCAACGAGCGCCTGAACGAAGTCGGCCAGCAGGTGCGCCTGCCGGGCTTCCGTCCGGGCAAGGTGCCGATGAACCTGCTCAAGAAGCGTTTCGGCGAAGCCGTGCGCGGCGAAGTGCTCGAAAAGACCATCGACGAATCCACCCAGGCCGCGCTCAGCGAAAAGGCTTTGAAGCCGGCGGTGCAGCCGAAGGTCGAACTCGTGAAGTTCGAAGAAGGCCAGGACCTCGAATTCTCGGTGCAGCTCGAAGTGCTGCCGGAAATCAGCTCCGACGTCGGCGCCATCGATCTCACCCGTCCGACCGCCGCGGTCTCCGACGACGAGATGAACAAGGCCCTCGAAGGCGTGCAGCGCACGAAGGCGACGGCTGAGAAGGTCGAACGCGCCGCCGGCAAGGGCGACGTGGTGTTCGCCGATTTCGTCGGCCGCATGGCCGGCGAAGTGTTCCAGGGCGGCACGATGCAGGACGCGCTGATCGAGATCGGCAGCAACAACTTCATCCCGGGCTTCGAGGATCAACTCCTCGGCACAAAGGCCGGCGACAAGAAGACCGTGAAGGTGACCTTCCCCGCCGACTACGGCAGCGCGCCGCACCTCGCGGGCAAAGACGCCGAGTTCGAAGTCGACGTGAAGGAAATCCGTGAACTGAAGCTCCCGGCGCTCGACGACGAACTCGCCAAGAGCATCGGCGACACCGGCATCGACGCCCTCAAGGAGCGTCTGCGCGCGTATCTGCAGCAGAACCACGACGGCGCCTCGCGCCAGCGCGTGAAGCGTCAGCTGCTCGACAAGCTCGCTGAGTCGCACAAGTTCCAGGTTCCGCAGGGTCTGGTGGACATCGAGTTCGAGTCCATCTGGCGCCAGATGGAACAGGTCACCCGCGGCGGCCAGGTCGACCCGGAAGACGCCGGCAAGTCGGAAGACGAGCTGAAGAAGGAATACCGCGACATCGCCGAGCGCCGCGTGCGCTTAGGGCTCCTGTTGTCCGAAATCGGCCAAAAGGCCGGCGTCGTGATCAGCCCGGAGGATCTCAAGTCCGCGATCGTTCAGGAAGCCATGCGTTATCCCGGCCAGGAAGCGCAGGTTGTCGATTACTACCAGCGCAACCCGCAGGCGCTCGAAGCGTTCCGCGCGCCGCTGTTCGAAGAGAAGGTCGTCGACCATCTCATCAGCAAGGCCAACGTGACCGACAAGCCGGTCACCATTGAAGAACTGCTCAAGGAAGACGACGAGATCTAAAGTCGTTAATCTTTAAGGCTATTGGGGCTGCGAGGCGGGACCCGCCTTGCGGCCCTTATCTTTTTGCTTATGTTAGGCGGAATAATTTCCCGCACGCCTTTAGGTGATTCATGAAAGACCGCAGCCCCATTGAAGTCTTAGACAACCTCGTCCCGATGGTGGTCGAGCAGACCAACAGGGGCGAACGCGCGTATGACATCTATTCGCTGCTCCTCAAGCAGCGCGTCATCTTCCTCACCGGCGGCGTCAACGACCAGATCTCCTCGCTGATCTGCGCCCAGCTCCTGTTCCTGGAATCGGATAACCCGAACAAGGACATCTCGTTCTACATCAACTCGCCGGGCGGCGTGGTCACCTCGGGTCTGGCGATCTACGACACCATGAAATACATCCGCTGCGACGTTTCCACGCTCTGCATCGGCCAGGCGGCCTCCATGGGTTCGCTGCTGCTCGCCGGCGGCACCAAGGGCAAGCGCTACTCGCTGCCGAACTCGCGCATCATGATCCACCAGCCCTCGGGCGGCTTCCAGGGGCAGGCGGCGGACATCGAAATCCAGGCGCGCGAGATCCTGCAACTGCGTGAACGCCTCAACCAGATCTACGTCGATCACACCGGCCAGACCCTGAAGGCCGTCGAGAAGGCGATGGACCGCGACAATTACATGACCGCGGAAGACGCCAAGACCTTCGGCCTGATCGACACGGTCATCAAGGAGCGCCCCCGCCCGCTGGATAAGGACGGCAGCGGCGTCACCCCGCTGAAGACCGCCTAAATCGCCGTTCACAAGTCCGCGCGCGCTTGCGCTTCGTGCAGGCCGGCTATGCAACTCCGGCGCTCGTTGAGCATGAAGCTCAGGGACGCTGGAGGGCCGACGTTATTGAATATTAACGATTCTGGCCGAGTTACAGGACAGACACGCGCGCAACCGGCGTGAATTCCTACGATGGTTCTAGGTTGTACGGGGTGGAAAGCCTCGGTTAACATACGAGATATAGTATTGATGACCATGGCCTGCCCGGCTTCGGGCGGCGGCCATCGGTGGAGAAAGTGATGACCAAGGCTTCGGGCGGAGATTCCAAGAACACCCTGTACTGCTCTTTCTGCGGAAAGAGCCAGCACGAGGTTCGCAAGCTTATTGCCGGCCCGACCGTATTCATCTGCGATGAATGCGTCGAACTCTGCATGGACATCATCCGCGAGGAGAACAAGACCAACCTCGTGAAGTCCCGCGAAGGCGTTCCGACGCCGCGCGACATTCTGAAGGTGCTCGACGATTATGTGATCGGCCAGGACCACGCCAAGCGCGTGCTTTCGGTGGCCGTCCATAACCACTACAAGCGCCTCTCCGCATCCTCGAAGAATGCGGAAGTCGAAATCTCGAAGTCGAACATTCTGCTCATCGGCCCGACGGGCTGCGGCAAGACGCTGCTCGCCCAGACTCTGGCGCGCATCCTCGATGTGCCGTTCACCATGGCTGACGCGACGACTCTCACCGAAGCCGGCTACGTCGGCGAAGACGTCGAGAACATCATTCTGAAGCTGCTCCAGGCCGCCGACTACAATGTCGAGCGCGCGCAGCGCGGGATCGTCTACATCGACGAAATCGACAAAATCAGCCGCAAGTCCGACAACCCGTCGATCACGCGCGACGTCTCGGGTGAAGGCGTGCAGCAGGCCCTCCTCAAGATCATGGAAGGCACGGTCGCGTCCGTTCCGCCGCAGGGCGGCCGCAAGCATCCGCAGCAGGAATTTTTGCAGGTGGACACGACCAACATCCTGTTCATCTGCGGCGGCGCCTTCGCCGGCCTCGAGAAGATCATCTCCCAGCGCGGCAAGGGCACCTCGATCGGCTTCGGCGCCGACGTCCGCTCGCAGGACGAGCGCGCCACCGGCGCGATCCTGCGCGAGGTCGAGCCGGAAGATCTGCTCAAGTACGGGTTGATTCCCGAGTTCGTCGGTCGCCTTCCGATCCTGGCGACTCTCGAAGACCTCGATGAGCAGGCGCTTGTGGATATCCTGACCCGTCCGAAGAACGCCCTGGCGAAGCAGTACCAGCGTCTCTTCGATATGGAAAACATTCACCTGACCTTCACGGAGGACGCGCTGCGCGCCGTGGCAAAGAAAGCCATTACGCGCAAAACCGGCGCGCGCGGCCTGCGTTCCATCATGGAAAGCATCCTCCTCGACACCATGTTCGATCTTCCGGGCATGGAGGGTGTCGAAGAAGTGGTTGTGAACGGTGAAGTCGCCGAAGGGCGTGCGAAACCGCTGTACATCTACGCGGATCGCCGCGGCGCCGAAGGCGGCACCTCTGCCTAATCTTTCAATGGCTTGATAGTTGGCCGGCCCAACCTACATAGGGATTGTCCGGCTGGGTTGATTAAGGTCAAATGCGTAGGCCTGTGCGTGCCGTAGCTTCATTGAAGTGCGGCAACCCAGAGCGAAGACCTTCCGTTCATGCGAAGGAAGGTTTCTGCCCCAGCGCAGACGACTGAAAGAAGGGTGTTGTAGTGTCCGATATCGCCAAAGGCCAGTTGCTCCCGGTTCTGCCCCTGAGGGACATCGTCGTGTTCCCTCACATGATCGTTCCCCTCTTCGTGGGCCGCGAAAAGTCAGTGCGCGCGCTCGAAGACGTGATGGCCGACGACAAGCAGATCCTCCTGGTCGCCCAGAAGGACGCCTCCCAGGACGATCCGCAGTCCAAGGATATTTACGACGTCGGTACCGTCTCGACCGTGCTGCAGCTCCTGAAGCTGCCCGACGGCACCGTGAAGGTGCTGGTCGAAGGCGGCAGCCGCGCCAAGATCTCGACCTACAAGGAGAACGAGTCCTTCTTCGAGGCGTACGTCGACAGCATCGACGAGCCGAAGGAAGAAGATAAGGAACTCGAAGCGCTCGCGCGCTCGGTCGTCTCCCAGTTCGAGCAGTACATCAAGCTCAACAAGAAGATCCCGCCCGAGGTCCTCGTGTCGGTGAACCAGATCGAGAATCCCTCGAAGCTGGCCGATACCGTGGCCTCGCATCTCACGCTGAAGATCGCCGAGAAGCAGGAACTGCTCGAAGTGAAGAGCGTCTCCGAGCGTCTCGAGCGCGTCTACGGGTTCATGGAATCCGAGATCAGCGTCCTGCAGGTGGAAAAGCGCATCCGGAACCGCGTGAAGCGGCAGATGGAGAAGACGCAGCGCGAATACTACCTCAACGAACAGATGAAGGCGATCCAGCGCGAGCTGGGCGAAAACGAGGAAGGCAAGGACGAAGCCTCCGAGTTCGAGGAGAAGATCAAGAAGCTTCGCATGAGCAAGGAGGCGCGCGAAAAAGCCCTCGCCGAAGTGAAGAAGCTGAAGACCATGAGCCCGATGTCGGCCGAAGCGACGGTGGTGCGCAACTACCTCGACTGGCTGACCGGGATCCCGTGGAAGAAGCGTTCGAAGATCCATATCGACCTGCGCGCCGCGAAGACGCAGCTCGACAAGGATCACTACGGCCTCGAGAAGGTGAAGGAACGCATCATCGAGTACCTGGCGGTGCAAAGCCGCACCAAGAAGCTCAAGGGTCCGATCCTGTGCCTCGTCGGTCCGCCGGGTGTCGGCAAGACCTCGCTGGGCCGCTCCATCGCCACGTCCACGGGCCGCGCCTTCGTGCGTGTCTCCATGGGCGGCGTGCGCGACGAAGCCGAGATCCGCGGTCACCGCCGCACCTACATCGGTTCCATGCCCGGCAAGATCATCCAGGGCATGAAGAAGGCGAAGACCTCGAACCCGCTCTTCCTGCTCGACGAAATCGACAAGCTCGGCGCCGATTGGCGCGGAGACCCTTCGTCCGCGTTGCTCGAAGTGCTGGACCCGGAACAGAACTCGACCTTCCAGGATCATTATCTGGAAGTCGATTATGACCTCTCGGACGTGCTTTTCATCACGACCGCGAACACATTACGGATGCCCCAGCCGCTTCTCGACCGTATGGAGGTGATCCGCGTCTCCGGCTACACCGAGGACGAAAAGGTCGCGATCGCCAAGCGTCACCTCATTCCGAAGCAGTTCCCCGCGCACGGCCTGAAGAAGACCGAGTGGAGCGTCTCGGACGACGCGCTGCGCGATCTGTGCCGCTACTACACCCGCGAAGCCGGCGTGCGTTCGCTCGAGCGTGAAATCGCCAACCTCGCGCGGAAGGCCACGAAGGACATCATTCTGCGCAAGCTGAAGAAGGTGTCCGTCACGCGCCGGAACCTCAAGAAGTACGCCGGCATCCCGAAGTTCCGCTTCGGCGAAGCCGAGCGTGAGGATCTGATCGGGGTCACGACCGGCCTCGCGTGGACGGAAGTCGGCGGCGAACTCCTGTCGATCGAAGCGGTGGTGATGCCCGGCAAGGGCGCCGTCACCACGACCGGCAAGCTCGGCGACGTGATGAAGGAGTCCATCTCCGCGGCCCGCTCGTACATCCGCAGCCGCGCCGCCGTGTTCGGTATTCGCAGAAAGGTGTTCGAGAAGAACGACATCCACCTGCACGTACCGGAAGGCGCGACGCCGAAGGATGGTCCGTCCGCGGGCGTGGCGATGATCACCTCGATGGTGTCCGCGCTCACCGGCAATCCGGTGCGGAAAGACGTCTGCATGACGGGTGAAATCTCGCTCCGCGGACGCGTGCTTCCCATCGGCGGCTTGAAGGAAAAGCTCCTCGCGGCCCAGCGCGGCGGTCTCAAGATCGCGCTGATCCCGAAGGAGAACGAGAAGGACCTCGAGGAACTGCCCGACAACGTGAAGCGCGATCTCACCATCATCCCGGTCACCACCGTCGATGAAGTGCTCGAGAAGGCGCTCCTCAATCCGCTCGTCCCGATCCTCAAAGAAGTCGACGAGGACGACGACGAGAAAAAGGAAAAACCCCTGCCGGCCGCCAAGCCCGACGTGGAAGAAGAACCGCTGACGACGCATTGACCCTCTTTATTCCTCCCCCTGAAAGGG
>JADZAK010000099.1 GCA_020852595.1 Rhodospirillaceae bacterium | reverse complement strand
GGCAGACGTGTAGCGCGATGCATGGAGCCTCCCTAGAACGACCGGTACAATCATCGCGGGAGGAAAATGGAAGCGCAAGCCGCGCCGGGCTCCCTTCAAAACATAACATGATCAACAACTTATATTGGCACGGGAAATGTTCTTCTTTCCTGGGCGTGCCGGGATTGTTCAACGCCTCCGCCGCGAAGAACGGGCGGACGCGGCTGGCGGATATTCAGATGACGCACACCACTGAAAATCGGAGTGCGCGAAAAGACCCTCACCGCCCCGCGGAGGGGCCTTCGACGCGCGCGTGCGCAATGCTGGCCCGAAAGTTTGTGCCGTTCTCCGGGGTGGGCTATAAGCCGATTCAGAGAGGAAAACCGAATGACGTATTGCGTCGGCGTGCTGCTCAAGGAGGGGCTGGTGATGCTGTCGGACACCCGCACCAACGCGGGCGTCGACAATATCGCGACCTATCGCAAACTTCATATCCACGAGCAGCCGGGCGAGCGCACGATCGCGCTGGCGAGTTCGGGCAACCTTTCCATCACGCAGTCGGTGCTCAGCCTCATCAACGAAGGTCTGCTCGGTCCCAATTCGGATGAACCGGAAACCTTCGCCAACGTGCCGAGCATGTTTCAGGCGGCGCAGCTCGTGGGCCGCGCCGTGCGCGACATCCACCGCATCGACGGCGAGAGCCTCGAAGACCATCACATGCGCTTCGACATCGCGATGCTGCTGGGCGGGCAGATCAAGGGCCGCCGTCTGCGCCTGTTCATGATCTACGCCGCGGGCAACTTCATCGAAGCCACGCCCGATACGCCGTTCCTGCAGATCGGCGAGCACAAATACGGCAAACCCGTGCTGGACCGCGCCGTGCACTACGACACGGATATCTACGACGCGCTTAAACTGAGTCTCATCTCGATGGATTCCACCATGCGCTCGAATCTCGCGGTGGGCTTGCCGCTCGATTGCGCGGTGATGCGCCGCGACACCCAGCGCCTGGAGCTCAACAAGCGCATTGAAGCCGGCGATCCATATTTCGAGGACCTGCGTTCGCGCTGGTCCAACGCCCTCCGGGCCGCCCACCAAGGTATTCCGCGTCCGCCCTATGACCGAAGCTAACGATAAGCCGGCCCGCGGCTACGCCGACAAGGCGCGCCTCGTCGCACGGGTGGGGAAGAATCCGCCGGCGGTGATCCTGGTCGAGCCTCAGCTCGGCGAGAACATCGGCACGGCCGCGCGCGCGATGATGAACACGGGGCTGGAAGAGCTGCGCCTGGTCGATCCCAAGCAGGATTGGTTGTCGGATAAGGCTATCGCCGCGTCCTCGGGCGCGCAGCGCATTCTCGAGCGTGCGAAACGTTATGACAGGGTGACCGAGGCCGTCGCCGACCTGCACGCGGTTTATGCGTCCACGGCGCGCCGGCGCGAAATGGTGAAGCCGCTGATGAGCGCGAAGGCCGCGGCGCTGGACATGCATTCCCGGGCGGACTTGAGGCTCGGCATTCTGTTCGGCCGGGAAAGGGACGGCCTGCACAACGACGAGGTGGCGCTGGCCAATACCATCATCGAGGTGCCGCTGAATCCCGAGCACTCCTCGATGAACCTCGCGCAAGCCGTCCTGATCGTCGGCTACGAGTGGTTCCAGGCGGCCTACGAAGGCCCGCAGGAGATGATGACCTTCAACCGCACCACGCCGGCGTCGAAGGAGATGCTGCAGGGCTTGTTCGAGCACCTGGAGAGCGAACTCGTGATTTGCGGCTTCTTGCGCAACGAAGAGAAGATGCCGGGCATGATCGTCAATATCCGCAACATGCTCCAGCGCGCGGAGCTGACCGAGCAGGAAGTCCGCACCTTCCACGGCATGGTGAAGGAATTGCGCTACGGCCGCCGTCCGGACCGCCCAAAGCGGCAGCCGGGATACAAGATCGGGGCGGGCGAGGAAACCGAGGGGACCGACTAGCCGCCCTGGCGTTCGCACCAATCGGCCCACATTGTCCGCATTGCCGCCGTAAATTCCCCCGCGAACAATCCGCCGTCGCAAAGCGGTGAGCGCGATAGCCTTGTACGAAGACCTGTGCGAAGAAGCGTAAGCCGGTGCGCGTCCTGCGCCAGGGACACCGCGAGGTCCTCAAAGCCGGCGCGGTCGCGTGCGATGAATTCAGAGAGACCGGCGGCGGCGAGAACGCTGGCCGCCTGGCGTCCGGCCATGATGTCACCGGCCCGAGCCACAACAGGGCATCCCATCCACAGCGCCTCGCAGGTCGTCATGCATCCCGAGTAGGGGAAGCTGTCGAGGGCGATGTCGACGCCGTCGTATCCCGACAGGAACGCGGTGCGCGACGCCTCGGCGGAAAGATCGACCCGCGTCCGCGGGATGCCGTGAGCCTCCAGTCTTGCGTGAAGGCGGGCGACGAGCCCCGGCGCGCGCAGAGCTTGATACTGGATTTTCAGCCGGCTTCCGGGCACCCGTTTCAGGATCGCCGCGAAGGAGGCGATCGCTTCGTCGCCGATCTTCGCCGGATTGTTGAAGCAGCCGAACGTTATGTATCCGTTCCGCGCCGCGGGGCGCTCCATGACCGGAGGCGCGTCGGGGGCTTCGAAGCAGGCGTGGGTGCTTGGAAGCCGGAAGATGCGCTCGTTCGCGAAAGCTTCGAAACCCGGTGGCGCCAATGTCCCGGTCGTCAGCAGGTAGTCCATGGCCGGAATGCCCGTGGTGCCGGGATAACCGAGCCAACTCACCTGCACGGGCGCCGCGCGTTCTATGAAAACGCCGGGACGGCCCGCGCCGGTATGGCCCGACATATCGACCAGGACATCGACCTTCGACGCCTTGATGAAGTGGGCGAGAGAGGCGTCCGAAAGACCGAACACCGAAGTCCACCGCGTGACACGCGCGATCCGGCGGCTGATGTCATCCTCGAATTCGGCGGGCCTGGTCGAGAATACGCACGGCGTGATCCCGTGGGATCTCAAATGCTCGAACAGTTGAACGCTGAGGCGCCCGACCGGATGCAGTCCCAACTCGCCGGTCACGAAACCCACCACGATGAGCCGGTCCCGTATCGGGGAATTCACAAACTGCCGCGGCGGGGCCGCCGGTGCGTGCAGGGCCGCGAAGCGCGCGTGACTTTGCGCGAGCGATTCATCGGTGGCGCCCGGCACGTATTGCTGGGTGTGCAGCCAGTTGACCGCCGCCTGGCGATAGGTGGGATCCGCCGTCATTGCGTCCGCAAAAGCCTGAACCGCCTCCGCCGGGCGGCCGCTTTCCGTCAGAATGACGCCAAGCCCCGAGAGCGTCTTTGCGTCCTGTGGCTGCATGGCGAGCAGAGCGCGCATTTCGCGCTCGGCCTCGTCGAGCCGATGCAGGTCACGGTAGGCATTGGCGAGGCGATAGCGCGCCTCACGGTCGCCGGGATCGGACTCAAGGGCTTCTTCGAACGACGCCGCCGCTCCCTGGAGATTACGGGCTTCGAGGGCGGCGATACCGGCGTTGAAATGGCTGCGATCGGCGGTCATGACGGGCGTTGCATACTCGTTTTTAGGTCCGCGAACGCCGCATAATGGACCGAGAACGGTGTAACGTAAAAGGAGGAGCCGGGGGGCGGCCTCTTGGGAAATAGCGCATGATTTGGCGTCAGATTCCACACCTGGGGTCGACGGCTGTGATTGCATTCAGCTGCATCGATGTGAAATCTGACCCCAAATCACGCGGGAAACGTTACGCTTTGCGGAACTCCAGCAAATCGCCGGGCTGACATTCGAGGGCGTCGCAGATCTTCTCCAGGGTCTCGAACCGCACGCCTTTCACCTTTCCGGACTTGAGCAAGGAGAGATTGGCTTCGGTGATGCCGATGCGCTCGGCGAGCTCCTTGGAGCGCATCTTGCGCCTGGCCAGCATCACATCGAGTTGCACGACGATCATCAGACGATACTCGCGCTGTCGTCGGCGAGGCGGCAGGCCTCGACCATGACGTAGGCCGCGACATAGGTGGCGACGCCGGCGATGAGGGTGAGGGGCTGGAACGGCAGGAAGCCCGAGATCGTCAGCCACATCGCGGCCGTGCGCAGGATGCCGATGGTCTCCGCGGTGAAGACTTCGCCGGCGGCGAAGCGGGAGAACAGCTTGCGGGCATAGATGAGCGCGAGGCCGTAGGGGACCGCCGCGGCCAGGGCGAAGACATATTTACCCTTCCCCGGCAGGCGGTGGGTGGTGTGCCGGGCGATCATCTCCTGCAGGTCCGGCGAGAGCATGTAGACGGTGAAGGCGATGAGGCCGATCACGCCGAGCGCCAGGCAGACCGTGAGGGCGATGACCAGGGCGCGGGACAGGCGCCGGGCCCGGTCGAAGCCCGGCGAAAGGGCCGGAATGGGCGCGGTTTCGGGCGTTTCAGGTGCGTCGGTCATCGGGTTCCCCCAGGGCGGCGTGAGGCGGGAACTATTAATGCAGAAATAAATTATTGCAATACGATAATTTATGTCGTTTCAACGATATTAAATTATCAAATGATTCAAACGCTTATGCTTGTTGACTTCACCGGCCCCATCCCTAAACTCCGCCCGCTTTTACTTCCGGGAACGTGTATCGCGCTCACCATCAAAAAATTGAGGGAGGGCGGTACCGGCTTCGCAAGAGGCCCTACCGGGACAACAACAAACATATAAATGGACCCGAAATGACCAAACGTACTGAGTCGAAGTACAAGATCGACCGTCGTCTCCAGGTGAACCTGTGGGGACGCGCCAAAAGCCCTCTGAACAAGCGTGAGTACGGCCCGGGCCAGCATGGCCAGCGCCGCAAGAAGCCGTCGGATTACGGCGTGCAGCTCATGGCGAAACAGAAGCTGAAGGGCTACTACGGCAACATCTCCGAGAAGCAGTTCCGCAAGTACTACGAAGAAGCCATGCGCCGTAAGGGCGACAACGGCGAGAACTTGATCGGCATTCTCGAGAGCCGTCTCGATGCAATTGTTTATCGCATGAAGCTGGCCATCACGCCGTTCGCGGCGCGTCAGCTCGTCAGCCACGGCCACCTCACCGTCAACGGCCGCCGCGTCACCGTGGCGTCCTACATGGTGAAGATCGGCGACAAGATCGAAGTGCGCGGCAAGTCCAAGGAACTCACGGTGATCAAGGAGGCTTCCGAGTCTCCGGAACGCGACGTGCCGGACTACATCGAAATCGACCACGGCAAGTACGTGGGCGAACTGAAGCGCATCCCGGGCCTGAAGGACGTTCCGTACCCCGTCCAGATGGAACCGAACCTCGTGATCGAGTTCTACTCGCGCTAGGATTGGCGCCGAATACAGAACGAAGAAGGGCTCCGGAAACGGGGCCCTTTTTTATTTACTCCCTCCCCTGAAAGGGGAGGGCCGGGGAAGGGGCATTATCTGGTGCGTTCCGACGGAAAACGACAAACGACCTCCTCCTGGCCTTCCCCTTTCAGGGGGGGGAGTAAATTCTTATGGGGTCGTTATTCGGAGAATTTTATCCGCGTTTTCGTCTTCCCGGCGGGTATAGGATGACGTGCCCGTTGCGCCGGCGGGAGCTTTTCCCGATGCTTCGGCGTTCGTTTTTCCAAGGAGCCGTCCCTTGCGCCATAAGATCGCCCTGCCGTCCATCGTCGCCGCGAGTTTCGCGGGCGCGGTGATGTGCGCCGCGCCGGCCGCCGCGGACGCGCCCGAGATTCTTGGCCTTCAAAACAAGACCCTTGGTTTCGCGCTGACCAGCACGCGCTGGGGCATCTACGAGACCAAGGACGGCAAGGAGGAATGCCCAAACGGCTTCAACGCCGGGCCGCGCGACCAGTTCAAGGCGCTGTATCCCGAGGGCGGCACCGTGGAAGGCACGCAGCTCGAGCGCGAGATCGCCGTGCGCAATCCGACGGAAAAGGAAGACCGTTTCCCCTACAACGAAATCGAAGGGAAGATCGGCATCGGCCTGAACCTCGACGGCCGCGCCGGCGCGAAGGATTTCACCTCGCCTGAGGGCGAGAAGGGCATCGACAACGCGTTCTACCGCGCGATCGGCTGCATCCGCATGTTCCGCGGCGAAGCGTCCTACGCGCATTTCACTGAATTGTGGGTGCGTGAGTTCGAAAACAACCGCATCCTCGTCGAGCTCGCGGACGTCGACAGCCTGACGAACGACGACCATGTCGTGGTGAATCTTTACCGCGGCAAAGACAAGCTGATCATGGACGTCAATGGGCAGAAAGTGATGCCCGGCGGCTCCAACCGCGTCGATGACCGCTTCAGCAAGAAGTACACGGCGAGCCTGAAGGGCAAGATCGAGAACGGCGTGCTGACCACGGAGCCGGCCGACATCCACTGGGCCTGGTCGTCCTGGTACTCGGACCCGTACGGCTATCTGTTCAAGCAGGCGCGCCTGCGCGTGAAGCTCGATCCGTCGGGCCAAACCGCCGAAGGATTGCTGGGCGGCTACAACGATATCGACACTTTCCGCCAAACCCTATTGCGTGGTTATTCGACGCATCACTCGGGCTACGGCGATATGTCGCAGCCGTCCATGTCGCGGGCGCTGTTCCGCAACGCCGACGGCATCCCGGGGCCGGACGGCAAGAACACCGCGATTTCGTCCTCGCTGGTGGTGAAGTTCACGCAAGTCTTCATCCAGCATCCGGACGCGAAGGTGGCCGCAGCCCCGCCGGGCGCGGCGACAAGCCGCTAAGCAAAAAATATCAGGCGGTCGGGATCTGCTTGTCCTTGAACAGCGTCTCGAGTTCGCCGCTTTCGGCCATCTCGCGCACGATGTCGCAGCCGCCGACGAATTCACCCTTCACATAGAGCTGCGGGATGGTCGGCCACTGGGTGAATTCCTTGATGCCTTCGCGGATGCCCTGATCGGCGAGCACGTTGACGCCCTTGTACGGGACGCCGAAGTGGTTGAGCACCTGGACGACGGCGGCCGAGAAGCCGCACTGCGGGAACTGCGGCGTACCCTTCATGTAAAGAACGACGTCGTTCTCGCCGATGTCCTTCTGGATCTGCTCAAAAGCGGGATTGGTCATTGGTGTTCCTTATGGAGGAAAGCCCGGGATAACGGGAATATAGGCGGTGCGCCGGGGAGTACAAGAGCCGGCAAAGCCCTGTTTTAGCTGGGTTTGCGCGCGGGCATGGCGGGCCCGGGCGCGGCGGGGCGCCCGCCGCTCTTGAGGCAGTCTTCCAGGGATACGAAGGGGATGAAGTTGCGGATGCCGTCGTAGTTCCGCGCGGCCGTGGTTACGCATTCGCCGTTCGGCAGTTTCTTGGTCGGCGGCGGCGGCGCGCCTTGCGCGGGATTGCTGAATTGGCCCGGCATGCCCGGCGCGGGCAGGGAAGGGATGCCTTGCGCATGCGCGGCGCCGGCGATGAACAGCGTGAGTGCGAACAGCGCGAATTTCATGGCGCGATTTTATACGCTTTGGGCCGGTGCGTCACGCATCCAGCCGGGCGAGCGCATGATGCGCATTCCCGCGTGGGTGGATCCCCCGGACGCTTCGCGCCGGAGGATGACATCTCGGAGGGAATGCGTCCCTTGCCTGTCATTGCCCGGTTTATTTATCCGGGCAATCCATCGTCCAGCCAGCACAGGCGTATGCCGGGAAATGGATCCCCGGCCTTCTCCGCGCCGGAGGCCGTCCGATTTATTGGAATCGGTGCAAATCGCCGATGGGAATACGCTCGTAGTCGCCCGCCGGTTTCACGGCCGGCGCGGCGCCGAGGGCGCGTTCGACCGTCTTGATGAAAAGGTCGGGCGCCACGGGTTTGACCACATAACCGTTGACGTCGAGGCTTTTGGCGGCGCGCACCACGTCCATCTCGCCATGGCCGGTGAGAAGAATGAAGCGCTGATCGCGCTTGATGTCGCGGTGTCGCCCCGCGCGGATGGCCTGAAGAAATTGGATGCCGTTGGTGGGCTTCATGTTGAAGTCGCAGACGATCGCATCATAGGCCTGCTGCGGACCGATGCGCCTTATGGCCGCCTCGACGCTTTCCGCGCGCGCGGTATCGCCGGCCCCGAAGTGTTTGAGGATCTCGTTGATGACATCGATCATGTAGCCCTGATCGTCGACCACCAGGAAGCGGCGGCCGTTGAGGGCCGTGCGGTCGCGCGCGGTATGATGGCGTTCGGACATCCTAGAACTTCCCTAAACAGGATCGGCGGAATTTTGCTTACGCCCCCGGCGCTCACAGGGGCGTGAACCCCACCCCACATGAAAAAAACGCCCCGGGACTCAGCCGGCCGCGGAGATCGTAATAGATCGAAGGCGGATTTGTCGTTACGTTTCGGCATCGATTTTTCGGGGAGGATCACGCATGAAATTCAGATACGCCCTCGTGGGCATTTCGTTCGCCGCGTGCGCGGCCGCCGTGCCGGCGACCGCTCAGGAAAAGGGCGGATTGGACGAAACCGGGCCTTATGACGTTGTCGCCGGCTGGTTCAAGCCCGGCATCGAAGGCTTCGATCAGCGCGCCGTGGCGGTCAACGCCGAAGATCCGAACCGCGTGTTCGTCGGCTTCGTGGACCGCAACGATACGCGCGCCGGTCATCCGTTGCTGTCGGCCGACGGCAAGGTGATCGGCAAGACCGTTGTCGTGAAGGACGAAAAAGATCTCGCCAAGGGCGACGTGAACAACATCATGGTGCTCAATGCCGACGGCAAGGTGATCGAGAACTGGTCGCAGTGGAACGCCGAGATCTCGATCCCGCATCATATCGTCATCGATCCGTACGATCCCGCGCATCATGTGTGGGTGGTCGACCGCTTCAATCACCGCATCCTGAAGTTCACCAACGACGGCAAGCAACTGGTGATGAAGATCGGCGAGAAGGGCGTGCGCGGGAACGATCAGAACCACTTCAACGATCCGGCGAGCGTCAACTTCCTGCCCGACGGCACGTTCTTCGTCGCGGACGGTTACACGAACTCGCGCGTCGTGAAGTTCGACAAGAACGGCAAGTACCTTACCGCCTGGGGCACCAAGGGTTCGGGCCCGAGCCAGTTCAACCTGGTGCACTCGGTGGGGATCGACGCCAACCGCCGCCTGTACGTGGCCGACCGCGTCAACAACCGCATCCAGATCTTCGATGAGAACGGCAAGTTCCTGGATCAGTGGCCGAACGTGCGCAGCGTGACGCGCGTGGTTGCGACCGACGACGGCGGCATCTGGGTGGCGGCGGCCGGCTACAACCGCTTCGCCAAGTTCGACACCAACGGCAAGCTTCTGTCCTACTGGGGCCTCTTCGGCGACGAACCGGGCCTGATGGACAACCCGCATCAGTATGACGTGGACAATGCCGGCAACCTCTATGTGGCCGACGCCAACAACAACCGCATCCAGAAGTTCACCCCCAAGAAGGGCGCCGACAAGGCGAAGCTGATGGGCCAGGAAGTGAAGCTGAAGAAATAAGCGCCTCAAAATATCGAGGCCGAAAAGGCGGCGCTTCCGGGCGCCGCCTTTTTGTTTGTCATCTTGGCGGGCGGCTCCGCGCGGAGCCGCCCACACCTCCTTGTTTACGGTTGAAGGGCCTTACCGCGGCGGCGGAGAAGCGCGAGGCCGAGGAAGCCCAGGCCCAGCAGCGCAAGTCCCGCCGGTTCGGGGACCGGTGTTCCGGGCGGCACGTCATCGCCGGCACTGCTGGCGGCGGCCGACCACGAGAAGGTCGATGTCGGCGATGCGCCGTTGCTGCCGGCGCCGGAGAAGTTCCACGTTCCTGCGGTGGGATCGAAGCCGGTCAAATACATGATGCCGGTGCCGACGATCGACAGGAACGTCGCGTTCTGGGCGACGACGTCGATGTTCATCAGATCGAAACTCAAGGTCGAGCCGCCCGATGCGATGGCGTAGAAGTTCGTCACCGACGAAAACGGCGCGAAGCTGAAGTCCTGGATCACGCCGCCGCTCAGGTTGGCGAAAGCCGACAGATCGCCGTTGGCGCTGCCGGTCTGGAATGTGCCGAGGAAATCAATGCCGTCGGCCTGCGCCATGTTTTGCGTGGAAACACCGCCGTCCGTGGGCTGAAAGTCCCCCACAAGATTGACGTTGCCGACCACCGGCGCGGCGAATGCCGGCGCACCGGTGGCCATGAGGAGGATGGCTGCGCCGACGGCGCCTCTTAGAAGCGATTTTCTCATTGTTACACCATGAAGTAGATTGAGAAGGGTGCCCCAAAGGGGGACCGGCTCTAAGCGCTTCGAGTAATGCAAGAGATGTGCCCGGCCGGCTGCACGCGTGTGAAGCTTCGACGTCCGCGCTGAAAAGGCCCTGCGGACAGGCGTTTATCGGATGCGGGTATTCAACCGAAACTCAACCCGCCGCCGCGCGGCGGATAAAGTGTAAAGAAATGCGCGAGGCCGGATCGGCGCTCTACACCCATGCGCGCGATTCGCCGCTTTAGCGGCTGGTCCGGCTAAGCGTTTCCACCAACTCCGCGATCTTCTTGCGCTGTTCCGACTTATCGCCGGAATCGATGGCGTGCTGCACGCAATGGCCGACGTGGTCGTGCAGCAGTTCTTCTTCCACCTTGCGCAAGGCGGCGCGGACAGCGGAGATCTGCGTGATCACATCGATGCAATAACGGTCTTCCTCGACCATGCGTCCAAGGCCGCGCACCTGCCCCTCGATGCGGGTAAGGCGCTTCAAGACGCTGTCTTTCGATTTGTGAGCCATGGGTTGACGATATACCCAATGGGGGTATACAACGCAAGGCGAATCGATACCCCTGGAGGGTACCTGGAGCCGTCATGAGCGATCACGCGCACTGCCAACATTGTCACCCTGCCGGCCCCCCGGCGCCCACCATCCCGGCGCCCACCATCCCGGCGCCCACCGTACCCGCGCCCACCGTGAAAGATCCCGTCTGCGGGATGGACGTCGACCCGCAGAAGACCGCGCATCGTGCAAACCTTCACGGCGCGCCCTATTTCTTCTGTTCGGCGGGTTGCCGGACGAAGTTTGAAGCGGACCCGCAGAAGTACCTCGGCGCGGTGCCCGCAAAGCCGCCCGAGGACACGAAGGCCATCTACACATGTCCCATGCATCCCGAGGTGCGCCAGGTCGGGCCGGGGTCCTGCCCCATCTGCGGTATGGGTCTCGAACCCGTGGAGATCAGCGCCGAAGAGACCGGTAATCCGGAGCTCGCCGACATGCGGCGGCGTTTCCGGGGAGCCTTGATGTTGACGCTGCCGGTCGTTGCCCTCGAGATGGGAGGGCATCTTTTCGATCTGCATCATGTGATTTCGCCAAAGGCGTCGGTCCTCGCGCAGTTTCTGTTCGCGACGCCGGTGGTGCTTTGGGCCGGCTGGCCGTTCTTCCAGCGCGGCTGGCAGTCGGTCCTCACGCGCAATCTGAACATGTTCACGCTGATCGCCATGGGTACGGGGGTCGCGTGGATCTACAGCATGGTTGCGGTGCTTGCGCCGGGCCTTTTCCCTGAGACGTTCCGCGGCGAAGGCGGGATCGTCGCGGTCTATTTTGAGGCGGCCGCCGTCATCACCGTGCTCGTGCTTCTCGGCCAGGTGCTGGAGTTGCGGGCCCGCGAGCAAACGTCGGGCGCCATCCGTGCGCTGCTCAACCTCGCGCCAAAAACCGCGCGCCGTATCGCGGCCGACGGACGCGAACAGGAGGTCAATCTCGAGACGGTGCAGGCGGGCGACCTCCTGCGTGTGCGCCCGGGCGAGAAGGTGCCGGTGGATGGGGCGGTGACCGAGGGCCGTTCGGCGGTCGACGAGAGCATGGTGACCGGCGAGTCCATGCCCACCGTCAAGGAGGCGGGCGCGCGGCTGATCGGCGGTACGCTCAATCAAACGGGCGCGCTGGTGATGCGCGCGGAGAAGGTCGGCCGGGAGACCATGCTTGCCCGCATCGTCCAGATGGTCGGCGAAGCCCAACGCAGCCGGGCGCCGATCCAGCGGCTGGCCGATCAGGTCTCCGGCTGGTTCGTACCGCTGGTGATCGCGGCGGCTTTGGCCGCGTTCGCCGCGTGGTCGGTTTTCGGTCCCGAGCCGCGGTTCTCGATAGGGCTGGTCGCCGCCGTGACGGTGCTGATCATCGCCTGCCCGTGTGCGCTGGGTCTGGCGACCCCCATGTCGATCATGGTCGGCGTCGGACGCGGCGCGCAGTTTGGGGTTTTGATCAAAAACGCCGAAGCGCTGGAGCGTATGGAGAAGGTCGACGTCCTGGTCGTCGACAAGACGGGGACTCTCACCGAAGGAAACCCCACCGTGACCGAGATCGTGGCCGCGCCCGGTTTCGCGGAGCAAGATATCTTGCGCCTCAGCGCCGGGGTCGAGCGTGCGAGCGAACATCCCTTGGCGCTCGCAATTGTCAAAGCGGCCACGGCCTCGGGCGTGAACATCCCGTCCGTCACCGGGTTCGACTCCCCCACCGGAAAAGGCGCGATCGGGATCGTCGAGGGACGGACTGTCGTGCTTGGCAATGAGGCTTTCCTCGCGGGGAACAAAATAGATGCCGGCGCGCTTCGGGCAAAAGCCGATGAGCTGCGCGCAAACGGCGCCACCGCGATTCTGGTCGGCGTCGATGAAAAGGCGGCCGGCGTCCTTGCGATTGCCGATCCCATCAAGGCGACCACCCCGGACGCGGTAAAGGCGCTGACGGCGGCGGGAATCCGTGTCGTGATGCTGACCGGAGATCACGCCACGACCGCAAACGCCGTGGCGCGAAAGCTGGGCATCGCGGATGTGGAAGCCGGCGTCCTTCCGGACCGCAAAGCCGACGTGGTGGCGCGGTTGCGCGCCGAAGGGCATGTCGTGGCGATGGCGGGCGACGGAGTCAACGATGCGCCGGCTCTGGCCGCCGCCGATGTCGGCATTGCGATGGGGACCGGCACCGATGTTGCGATGGAGAGCGCCGGCGTCACCCTGGTCAAAGGCGATCTCCTTGGCATCGTGCGGGCGCGCACGCTGTCGCATGCCACGATGCGCAATATTCGCCAGAACCTGTTCTTCGCTTTCTTCTACAACGCCGCCGGCGTCCCCGTGGCGGCCGGCGTGCTTTACCCCGCCTTCGGTATCCTGCTCTCGCCGATTTTCGCGGCCGCGGCTATGGCCGCGTCTTCGGTCAGCGTGATCGGCAACGCATTACGCCTTCGTTTTACAAGAGTTTGAATATGACCAGCCGACGTTCACTTCTTAAAAAGGGCTCGCTTGCCGGCCTCGTGTCACTGCTCCCCAAGTGGGCCCACAGCGCCTCTCCCGGCATTGTCCGCGCGTTGCCGGCCGTGTCCGGATCGGACATCACGCTCACGGTCGGCCATGCATCCTGGTCCATCGATGGCCGCCAAGGCCGCGCCGTGACCGTGAACGGAACCGTCCCCGGGCCGCTCATCCGCCTGAAGGAAGGAGAGCGTGTTCGCCTGTCGGTGATCAACACGCTGGATGAGGAAACGTCCATCCATTGGCATGGGCTCCTGGTGCCGTTCCAGTTCGACGGTGTGCCCGGCATCAGCTTTCCCGGCATCAAGGCCCGCGAGACATTCACTTACGAATTCCCCGTCATCCAGTCGGGCACCTACTGGTATCATAGCCATTCCGGCGTGCAGGAGCAGATGGGGCACTACGGTCCCCTTGTGATCGATCCGAAGGATGCCGATCCGGTTGCGTACGACCGTGAACATGTGATCGTGCTGTCGGACTACAGCTTCATGCCTCCTCACACGATCCTGAAGAAATTGAAGCAGCAGGCCGGTGTGTTCAATTTCCAGAAGCAGACGCTTGCGGATCTCGTGGCTGGCGAGGGGCTCTCGCTGAAAGACCGCCTGCACTGGGCCGAGATGCGAATGGACCCGACGGACATCTCGGACGTCACGGGCGCGGCCTATACCTATCTCGTCAACGGTCATGGACCCGTCGACAACTGGACGGCGTTGTTCAAGCCGGGCGAACGCGTGCGCCTGCGTGTCATCAACGCTTCGGCGATGACGATCTTCAATGTGCGTATCCCGGGCGTTCCCTTGAGTGTCGTTCAGGCCGACGGCCAGAATGTGCGGCCTGTGGCGGTTGACGAGTTCCAGATCGCGGTCGCGGAGACCTATGACGTGGTCGTTGGTCCGATGCCCGATCAGGCTTTTACCTTGGTTGCGGAAGCCGTGGACCGCTCCGGTCTGGCGCGCGCGACATTGACCCCGCGCGAAGGCTTGACCGCGCCGGTGCCGCCGCTGCGCAAGCGGCCCACGGCGACGATGAAGGATATGGGCATGGGGGATATGAACCATTCCGCCGCGCCCGCCGCCGATCATTCGCAGATGGATCACGCGGCCATGGGACATACGATGCCCATGGCGCCGGCCGCGCCCGCTCCGGCGATGGGGCACAGCATGTCCATGCGCGATCCCGCCAATGCGCCACAGGTAAAAATGGGACCCGGTGTCCAGAGTATTGCGCCGATGCCGATGGATCGCACGGGTGAGCCGGGGCAGGGTCTGGAAGATGTAGGACACAAGGTCCTGGTCTATACCGACCTCGTTGCCTTGACGGCCAACCCCGACCCGCGCTCCCCGACGCGCACAAAGGAAATCCACCTCACCGGCAACATGGAGCGCTTCATGTGGTCGTTCGACGGCGCGAAGCTTAGCGAGGCGGCGGCGCCCATCGCCTTCCGTAAGGATGAGCGCGTACGCATCGTGCTTGTGAACGACACGATGATGGCGCACCCGATCCATCTGCACGGCCACTTCTTCGAGGTGGTCAACGGTCACCCCGGCCACCATCCGCGCAAGCATACGGTCAATGTATTGCCGGGCGGAAAGGTGACGCTCGATCTGACGGCGGATGCGGCCGGCGACTGGGCGCTCCATTGTCACCTGATGTTCCACATGCATACGGGGATGCTGCAGGTGGTCACCGTGCGGCCTCTGGACGGTGACGCATGATGCGCATGCTCGCCGCGACGCTGGTTGTGATGAGTGCCCCCGCCTTTGCGGCGGAAGACCCTCACGCTCATCACCAGATGCCCGCCAAGCCCGCCGCCGACCCGCACGCCGGACACAACATGCAAGCTGCGCCGGCAGCGGAACCGGCGCCGCCCACGGATTTCGCGGCCGACAGGATCTTCGATCCCAAGGTCATGGCGGCGGCACGCCACATGCTTCGCCACGAACACGGCGGCCATGTGTTCTCCAAGGTGATGGTGGACGAACTGGAGTTCGCCGGGGGGCGTGGCGATGACGGCTATCGGTGGGATGCCGAAGCGTGGATCGGCGGCGATCTCAATCGTCTCGTCCTCAAGACGGAGGGCGAGGGCGCCCGCGCGCTTCACGAGGCCGAAGTGCAGGCGCTGTATTCGCGCGCCGTCGGTCCTTATTTCGATGTACAGGCCGGCGTGCGCCACGATATCGAACCTCGCCCGTCACGCACCTACGCGGTTCTCGGGGTGGAGGGGTTGGCGCCTTATTGGTTCGAGCTGGAGGCTCACGCCTTTTTGTCCGACAGGGGCGAGCTGTTCGCGCGGTTGGGCGCTTCTTACGATCAATTGCTGACTCAACGGCTGGTGCTCCAGCCCCACGCGGAACTCAATATCGCGGCGCAGGATGCCCCAGGCGTCGCGGGTGGGCCGACGGATGTCGATTTGGGCCTGCGGCTGCGCTACGAGATCAAACGTGAATTCGCGCCCTATGTCGGCGTGTCCTATGAGCGTAAGATCGGCGGTACCGCAGACCTCGCGCGGCGCGTCGACGAGGACGTGGGCGGCGCGCGTTTCGTGGTTGGACTACGGGCTTGGTTCTGAACGGAGGGAGTCTCATGCCGAAGATGTACGGGATCGCGGCGGGCGTGTTTCTGATGACGGGCGGTCAAGCCCTGGCCCATACACACCTTGCTTCTTCATCCCCCGCCGAGGGCGGCGTGCTCGCCGCCGACGCGAAGGAACTGACGTTCATCTTCGATGGCCTGATGAAGGAAGCGACGTGCAATGCCGCCGATGCATCCGGCAAGGCCGTCGCGGTGCTCGGCCAGGCGCAGGTGGACCGGGAGAAGGTGCATGTGCCGGTGACCGGAAAATTCGCCGCCGGCGCCTATGCCATGACCTGCCACTATAAAGGCGTCGACGGTCACGAAATGAACGCGACCGTGAAATTCACGGTCGCGAACTAGCGTTAAAAAACTAGGCCGGCGCCTGTGTCGTCAAGGCGAGGGCGTGCAACTGGCCGCCCATCTTTCCCTTGAGCGCTGCATACACCATTTGATGCTGCTGCACGCGCGACTTGCCCTTGAAGGCCGATGAGGTGACGACGGCGGCGTAGTGGTCGCCGTCGCCCCGCAGGTCCTGGATCTCGACGGTCGCGTCCGGGAACGCGTCCTTGATCATCCGTTCAATTTCGTTCGCGGCCATCGCCATAATGGTGCTCCCTACGCCGGTTTCGCCATGTACTTGGGGAACCAGTCCTCGTTGAGCTTGCGCAGCTCGGCGAGAGACACACTAGCCCCGCCGAGGGTGATGGCGTTGCCGCCGGTCACGCCGATTTCTTCCAGCGGGATGTTGGCCGCGAGCGCGGCCGCCTTCACGCCGGAGAGGTCGGAGGACTTCACGGTGAGCACATAGCGCGCCTGATCTTCGCCGAAGAGACGGGCATGTCCCGTAACGCCGGTGAGGTCGGCGCCGATATCGCCGGTGAGGGCCATTTCGGCGATCGCCACCAAGAGGCCGCCATCGGAAAGGTCGTGGCAGGCGGTGACCTTGCGGCCGTGGATCATGGCGCGCACGAAATTGCCGACGGCCAATTCATGCTTGAGATCGACCGGCGGCGGCGCGCCTTTTTCCTGGCCGCAGACTTCGCGCAGGTAGAGCGACTGGCCGAGCCAGCCGCCGCCCTGCTGACCGGCCAGGAGGATGATCTCCTTCTCGGCCTTGAAGGGCACGGTCATCATGGTGTCGAGATCGTCGATCAGGCCCACGCCGCCGATGGCCGGCGTCGGCAGGATCGGGTTGCCGTCCGTCTCGTTGTAGAGCGAGACGTTCCCGGAGATGACCGGATAGGCGAGTTCCTTGCAGGCCTCACCGATCCCCTTAATGGCCTCCACGATCTGGCCCATGATCTCGGGCTTCTGCGGATTGCCGAAGTTGAGATTGTCGGTGATCGCCAGCGGACGGCCGCCCACGGCGGTCACGTTGCGCCAGGTCTCGGCGACGGCCTGACGGCCGCCTTCCAGCGGATCGGCCAGCACGTAACGCGGCGTCACGTCGGTGGAGATGGCGAGGCCGCGGTTGCTGCCGTGGATGCGAACGACAGCGGCATCGCCGCCGGGACGTTGGCAGGTGTCGGCCATGACCATGTGATCGTACTGCTCGTAAACCCAGCGGCGGCTGGCGAGATCCGGGCAGCCCATGAGGGTCTTCAGCGCTTGCGTCCAGGCGACGTCCTTGACGTCCCTGGCCTCCAGAATCGCCTGGCGGCGGGTCGGGGTCCACGGGCGGTCGTATTCCGGCGAGGCCTGGGCGAGCGGATCGATCGGCAGGTCGCACACCACCTCGCCGTGGAACTTGAGGATCATGCGGCCGGTGTCGGTCAGGTGACCGATCACGGCGAAATCCAGTTCCCACTTCTCGAAGATCGCGCGCGCGATGTCTTCCTTGCCCGGCTTCAGGATGATGAGCATGCGCTCCTGGCTCTCGGAGAGCATCATCTCGTAAGGGGTCATGCCTTCTTCGCGCTGAGGCACTTTTTCCATCTCGAGCTCGACGCCCATGCCGCCCTTGGAGGCCATCTCGAACGACGAGCTGGTGAGGCCGGCGGCGCCCATGTCCTGGATCGACTGGATGGCGTCGGTGGCCATCAGTTCCATACAGGCTTCGATGAGGAGTTTTTCGGTGAACGGGTCGCCGACTTGGACGGTCGGGCGCTTTTCCTCGGAGTTCGCATCGAACTCGGCGGACGCCATCGTCGCGCCGTGGATACCGTCGCGGCCCGTCTTGGAGCCGACATACACAACCGGATTTCCGGCGCCGGCGGCGACCGAGTAGAAGATCTTGTCCTGCTTCGCGAGGCCAACGGTCATGGCGTTCACGAGGATGTTGCCGTTGTAGCTGGGGTGGAAGTTCACTTCCCCGCCCACGGTCGGCACCCCGACGCAGTTGCCGTAGCCGGCGATGCCCGCGACCACGCCGCTGACGAGATGGCGGGTCTTCGGATGATCGGGCGAGCCGAAGCGCAGCGCGTTCATGTTCGCGACCGGGCGTGCGCCCATGGTGAAGACGTCGCGCAGGATGCCGCCCACGCCCGTCGCCGCGCCCTGATAGGGCTCGATGAACGACGGGTGGTTATGGCTTTCCATTTTGAAGATGGCGGCAAGGCCGTCGCCGATATCGATGACGCCCGCGTTCTCGCCGGGGCCGCAGATGACCCACGGCGCGGTGGTGGGCAGGGTCTTCAGCCACTTCTTCGAGGACTTGTAGGAGCAGTGCTCCGACCACATGACCGAGAAGATTCCGAGCTCGACCAGGTTCGGCTCGCGGCCGCCCAGCACTTCGAGGATCTTCTTGTATTCATCATCCGAAAGACCATGAGTCTTGATGTCTTCGGCCGTGATCTTGGTCGTCTTGGTGTTCACGCGAGAGTCTCCACCAGCGCATCGAACATGGCGCGGCCGTCGGTGCCGCCCAGCTTCGGGTCGGACAAGCGCTCCGGATGAGGCATCATGCCGAGCACGGTACGGGATTTATTGAACACGCCGGCGATATTGCGCTGGCTGCCGTTCGGGTTTGCTTCGGGCGTGATCTCGCCCTTGGGCGTGGCGTAACGGAACGCGATGAGGCCTTCGCCTTCGAGGCGCGAGAGCGTCTCTTCGTCGGCGAAATAGTTGCCTTCGCCGTGGCCGATGGGGATCCGGACCACCTGGCCCACGTCGTAACGGGCCGTAAACGCGCTCTGCGAGTCTTCAACGCGCAGGTACACATCCTTACAGACATACTTGAGGCCGGCGTTGCGCATCAGCACGCCCGGCACGAGGCCGGCTTCGGCGATGACCTGGAAGCCGTTGCAGATGCCGAGCACGCGGGTGCCCTTGTCGACGCGGCGCTTGATCTCGGCCATCACCGGCGAGTGGGCGGCCATGGCGCCGCAACGCAGGTAGTCGCCGTAGGAGAACCCTCCCGGCACGACGATGAGGTCGAGGTCGGGAAGGTCGGTGTCGCGATGCCAGATCATCGCGGTTTTCTTGCCCGTGCTCTGCTCGAGCGCGACGGCGACGTCACGATCGCAATTGGACCCTGGGAAAACGACGACCCCGGCTTTCATTAGTCGGTCACCTCAACGGTGAAATTCTCGATCACGGTGTTGGCGAGGAGCTTGCGGCACATTTCCTCGACTTCCGCTTTCGCCTTGGCCTTGTCGGTGCCGGCGAGCTTCAGTTCGATGAACTTGCCCTGGCGCACGTCGCTGACGCCCTTGAAGCCCTGGCCATGCAGCGCGTGTTCGACGGCCTTACCTTGCGGATCGAGGACGCCGTTCTTAAGGGTGATGTGGACTTTGGCTTTCAAATCCCGTTCTCCAATTTTTTTTTTTGCCTCCCCCTGCAAGGGGGAGGTAAGGAGGGGGTCGTTGTGTTGAAGGGAAACGACCCCTCCCTAACCCTCCCCTTGCAGGGGAGGGAATAAAACAGAGCACACCCGTCGGTGTGTTACTGCAGCGTCGAAGGACCCTTCACGTCGGTGGGCCCGCTTTCGGGCAGGATGCCGAGACGCCGGGCCACTTCCTGATAGGCTTCCTCGATCTGGCCGAGGTCGCGGCGGAAGCGGTCTTTATCCATCTTCTCGTTGGTCTTGGCGTCCCACAGACGCATGTTGTCCGGCGACAGTTCGTCGGCCAGCACAACCTGGACGTCGCCGTTCTCGTGGAACAGGCGGCCGAACTCGACCTTGAAATCAACCAGGCGAATGCCGATGCCGAGGAAGAGGCCGGCGAGGTAGTCGTTGATGCGCAGGCTCATGTTCAGCATTTCGTCGATCTCGTGGATCGCCGCCCAGCCGAAGCCGGTGATGTGTTCTTCCGAGACCATCGGATCGTCGAGCTGATCGCTCTTGTAATAGTATTCGATGATCGAGCGCGGCAGGCGCGTGCCTTCGGGGATCGCGAAGCGCTTGGAGATGGAGCCGGCGGCGATGTTGCGCACGACGACTTCCACCGGAATGATCTCGACTTCCTTCACCAGCTGCTCGCGCATGTTGAGGCGGCGCACGAAGTGAGTCGGGATGCCGATCTCTTCCAGCTTGGTCATCAGGTATTCGGACATGCGGTTGTTCAGCACGCCCTTGCCCGTGATGGTGCCCTTCTTCTTATTGTTGAACGCCGTCGCGTCGTCCTTGAAGTACTGCACCAGCGTGCCGGGCTCGGGGCCCTCGAAAAGCACTTTGGCCTTGCCTTCGTAAACCTGTTTGCGACGTGCCATGAATGTTTCCTGATGGGTACGGGCTACTAGCCCCGGTATTTTATTGGGGCGAATTGCCCTGCTTATGGGGGTCCCTATAGCAGGATGGGTTCCGTGCGACAACGCAGGCGTTCGTCCTTGGAAAACCAGCCAAAATCGGCCTAAACCATAAGCCAGCCACGGCCTTAGGACATATCCACAGGCTGGAAAGGCGCAGACTCGGGCCGGCCGGCGGCGAACAGCCACGAGGGGTGTTTCCCGTTCTCCTGAAAGACTTGTTCCGGCGACGGCAGGGCCAGGAGGGAGGACGAGGAGGTTCCAAAGCCGTTCGGCATCTGGAAGCTCATCGCCCGGGCCTCGGTCCCGCCCTCGGTGGAGCCGAGAAGACGCCTCCAGCTTTCCCAATCGTTTTTGTCCGGATCGGGGACGGCCGCGCTTTCAAACAGCGGCCGATAGCGGGCGATGCGCGCGTCGGCCGGGTCGTTGCGGTCGAAAGCCGTGAACATGGACAGGCCCTCGGGAATTTTCTGCTTGTCGACCCATGCGCCCGGCACCGATGCGCGCAGCGTGAGCCAGTAGGCGTCGCGGTTGTCGGCGATCACGAGATTGAAAGGGCGATAGGCCAAGGGATCGAGCTCGGCGAGCGCGTCCGCCGCATCGGCGGCATTCGGATGATCGAGCGCATCGAGCACGAGTTCGCCGCGGCTGCGTTTGCCGGGCGCGGGACCGAGGGAGCCGTGGCGGTTGAGAATGCAGGCGACGACGCCCGTATCGTTGAGGCCCATCCACGTACCGCCGGCGAGCTCATCGAGACCGGCGACGATGTCGGACCGGTCCTCCCAGTGACGCGCGGGCGGCTTCCAGGGACGGTGCGCCATTTCGTCGCGGTTGGCGCCGATGAGAACGGGCCAGTCGCGGCCGGGACGGCGGAGAAGGACAACGGTGCACATCCGTGTAACGTAGTGTGCCTGTAACACCTGCGCCAGTTGCGCGGTGAGAACCCCGTCGCTATATCAAAAGCCCCACCTTTGCTGAGAGGACTTCAATGAGCGACGCGTTTTCGGACCGGGAAAAGGGTTTTGAGCGGAAATTCCAGCTCGACCAGGAACAGCAGTTCCGCGCGCAGGTGCGCCGCGACAAGCTGTTCGGCCAGTGGGCCGCCGGCCAGCTCGGCAAATCGGGCGCCGATGCCGATAAGTATGCTCAGGACGTCGTGGATTCGAATTTCGAGAAGCCGGGCGACGACGACCTGATCGCCAAGGTCAGCAAGGACCTTGGCGGCAAGGTGTCCGACGCGGACCTGAAGAAGAAGCTGAACGAGCTGTTCGGCCAGGCCGCCGCGGCCGTGGCGAGCGAGAAGTAGCCGTTAAAATGTCATTCCCCGCCACGCGATGACAGGCGGGATGATTACGTCCCAAACACGCGCTTGAAGATGGTGTCCACATGCTTGGTGTGGAAACCCATGTCGAACAGCGCTTCCAGATCCTTCATCGGGATGCGGTCGGTCACGTCCTTGTCCTGCTTCAGGAGGTCGAGGAGCTGGCCGCCGCCGTTCCAGACCTTCATGGCGTTGCGCTGAACGAGGATGTAGGAGTCCTCGCGCGAGACGCCGGCTTGCGTGAGCGCGATCAGGACGCGCTGCGAGAACACGAGGCCGCCCATCATGTTCAGGTTCTTCTCGATGTTCTCCGGATAGATCACCAGCTTGTCGACCACGCCGGTCAGGCGGGCGAGGGCAAAGTCGAGGGTGATGGTGGCGTCGGGGCCGATGTAGCGTTCCACCGACGAGTGCGAGATATCGCGCTCGTGCCACAGGGCCACGTTTTCCATCGCCGGGATGGCATAACCGCGCACCATGCGCGCGAGGCCGGTCAAATTTTCGGTGAGCACGGGGTTGCGCTTGTGCGGCATGGCCGACGAGCCCTTCTGGCCGGGCGAGAAGAACTCCTCGGCTTCACGCACTTCCGTGCGCTGCATGTGGCGGATTTCGGTGGCGATACGTTCAATGGAACTCGCGATCACGCCGAGGGTGGCGAAGAACATCGCGTGGCGGTCGCGCGGGATGACCTGCGTGGAGACAGGCTCCACATGCAGGCCGAGCCGCTCGGCGACATATTGTTCAACGAACGGATTGATGTGCGCGAAGGTGCCGACGGCGCCGGAGATCGCGCAGGTGGCGATGTCTTCGCGGGCCGCTTTCAGGCGCGTGAGGTTGCGGTCGAACTCGGCGTAAAAGCTCGCGAACTTGAGGCCCAGGGTGACCGGCTCGGCATGGATGCCGTGGCTGCGGCCCATGGTGACGGTCATCTTGTGCTCGAGCGCGCGGCGCTTCAGCGCCTTCAGAAGATCCTCGATATCCTTCAGGAGAAGGTCCGCGGCCTGCGTGAGCTGGACCGAGAGGCAGGTGTCGAGCACGTCCGACGAGGTCATGCCCTGGTGAACGAAGCGCGCTTCCGGGCCGACGTATTCCGCGAGGTTCGTCAGGAAGGCGATGACGTCGTGTTTGGTCTCTTTCTCGATCTCGTCGATGCGCTCGATGTTCCATTTGCCGCGCTGCCAGACCGCCTTCGCGGCTTCGGCCGGAATGATCCCGAGCTTGGCTTGCGCGTCGCAGGCGTGGGCCTCGATCTCGAACCAGATCCGGTACTTGTTGTCCGGCTCCCAAATGGCGGTCATGGCGGGGCGGGCGTAACGCGGAATCATGGTCGGATGGATCCTTGCGAACGGTGTGAGGTGGGCAGGGATGTATAGGGCACCGCTGCCGCGTGCACAAATAGTCCCGGTTGCGGACGGCTAAAATTCGCTTCGAAAAGTATCGAGTGCTGACAAGGGCTTACAGGGCGCCGGGAACCTTGGCCGACGAGGGCCATTGAGACCGACGCTTGCTGCGGAAGTCCAGGGATACCAAAAAATGGAAAACACAGCTGTCGTGACGCCGTTCGACGGGCTCGACGCGCGCAACGCTCGGATCATCGCGAGGTTCTCGCCGGCGGAGCGTCTCCTCTACAGGTTCTCAAAAAAACCGCAGGACGTGTTTTCGTCGGGCGGTTACGTGAAGCCGACCGCGCAATGGACGGCGGCCACGGCGCTGCGCGAACTCACTCAGGAGTTTCCAAACTTCATATCGCTTATCCGAGGAAAATGCGTGCTCGACTACGGCTGCGGTGACGGCTTCCAATCCGCCGCGATGGCGCGGGAAGGCGCGGCCTTCGTGCTTGGCGTCGATATCGAACGTCAGCGCCTCGATCACGGGCGGCGGATGGCGCGCGGTCTTGCGAACGTGGTGTTCGCGGAGCGGGCCGAAGGCGCGTTCGATATCGCGATCTCGCTCAACTCGTTCGAACACTTTCCCGAGCCGGAGAAAAACCTCGCGGACCTGGCGGCCTCGATCGCGCCCGGCGGCAAGATCCTGATCACCTTCGGATCGCCGTGGCTGTCGCCCTATGGCTCGCACATGAACTTCTTCACCCATTTCCCGTGGGTGAATGTCGTGTTCTCGGAGAAGACCGTGTTCGCGGTGCGCCGGCTTTACCGCGACGATGCCTCGCGCGGCTATCTGCCGGGCATCAACAAGATGACAATTGGCCGGTTTGAAAAAATCGTTCGCGCCAGCGGCCTCGATGTGGTTTCGCTGGAGTACAAGGCCGTGAAGAATCTTCCCGTCCTGTCACATCTTCCGGGGATTCGGGAGTTCTTTATCAACCGGGTCAACTGCATTTTGACCAAGTAAACCCGTTCCGGGCTACCTGGAATTTGGGTCGGGATCCGCGATACCATCTTCCCCGCGGGGCCGCCGTGGGGAAGGGATGCGGCCCCCCGTTTCACAACGAATCGAGGGGCATCATGAAAATTCTTCCGCGTTTTCTCGCCACCGTTGCGGCCGCCGCGCTGCTTGCCGCCGCGCCCGCGTCGGCGAAGACCGTTCAAATGGATCAAGCCACCATCGCCGATCTGACCGCCGCCATGGCGGCGGGGACGCTGACGGCTGAAAAGCTGGTGCAGCTGTCGATGGCGCGTATCGCGGCGTACGACCGTCAGGGCCCGAAGATCCACGCCGTGATTACGCTCAATCCCAAGGCGCTGGACCTTGCGCGGCAGCGCGACGCCGAGCGAAAGGCGGGCAAGGTGCGGGGCGTGCTCCACGGCATTCCCGTGGTGCTGAAGGACAATTACGACACCGCGGACATGCAGACCTCGGGAGGATCGATCCTGCTGGAAGGTTCGATTCCGCCGGACGACGCTTACATGGTGCGCCGCCTGAAGGACGCCGGCGCGATCATCCTCGCGAAAGTGAATATGTCGGAGTTCGCCTCGTCGAGCAGCAACAGCTCGCTGGGCGGCCAGTCCCTCAATCCGCACGACACCACCCGTCAGCCGTCGGGCTCGTCGGGCGGCACCGGCGTCGCGGTCGCCGCGGCTTATGCGCCGCTCGGGTTCGGCACCGACACGGGCGGTTCGATCCGCGGGCCTTCGACCGTCAACGGCATCGTGGGGCTAAAACCGACTCACGGGCTTCTCAGCCGTGATGGGATCATTCCACTCGCACTGAGTTTCGATACCGGCGGGCCAATGACACGCAGTGTCGCCGATGTCGCCATCGCGCTTGGCACCATGACGGGCGTCGATCCCAACGACGACGCCACCAAGAAAAGCCAAGGCAAGTTCGAGAAGGACTACACCAAGTTCCTGAACGCCGATTCATTGAAAGGCGCGCGCATCGGCATCGCGCGCGATTTCATGAAGCAGGACGAAGAGGTGGATTGGGTAATCGAAAATGCCCTCAAGGTCATGAAAGCCAAGGGCGCCACCATCGTCGACGTGAGCTATCCAAAATGGATGCTCGAAGCGAAGGGTGAGTTCTACGCCGCCATCCGCAATCCGGAATTCGTGCCGCAAGTTGCGGCGTACCTGAAGACACTGGGCCCGAAGTATCCCAAGAGCTTGCCGGAGATGATCGAGCGCGCCGGCCAATTCACCAGCCCGCGCCCCGACGGCGCCGGACCGAACGCGGCGCGCTGGACGTTGTTCCAAACCGAATTGGCGTCATCCGCGACGCTGACGGACTACAGATACCTTTCGGTGCGGGACTATGGTTTGCCTCTCATGCGCAATGCGATGGAAGGGATCTTCGCGGCCGGCAAACTCGACGCGATCGTCTATCCAACGGCGCCGAAACGTCCGCCGCCGATCGTCGAGCCGACGGCCATTCCGGGCGGGGCCGCCAATACGCCGGCCAACTTCGCCAACCTGACCGGCTTCCCGGACCTGATCGTGCCGGCGGGTTTCACCAACGGCGACCTGCCGGTGGGGATCTCGTTCCTGGGTACGGCGTTCAGCGAGGGGAAGATCCTGGCGCTGGGCTACGCCTACGAACAGGCGAGCCTCGCGCGGCGTCTGCCTGTGAACACGCCGGCTCTGGCGGGTGAGGCGATTGAGGTGCCGGACGCGCGGTAGATCCTCACCCTCCCGGCTTCGTAGAAACATTGGATGGCGGTTTTAGACAACAAGTGTCTGGAGCCGCCATTTTCTTATGTGATTTAGCGAACTGTTATCGCGTCCCAAAAATTAATCTTTTTATTTCAGCGACTTAGGTCGCGTGAAATGTGTGGCACGGGCTTTGCTCTAGCGGAGGTCGGCGGGTTTTTCCGCCGACAAGGAGCGCTTCCGGCCCATGACCTCCCCAGACCCACACGCGACCCCTCGCGTCATCCACGGCGGAGCCATGGATCGCAAGATCGAAGCGCCCGCTTGGCGCAAGCGCGCCAAGCGCGCTGCAGCGGCCGGCGGCAGCGCTCTTCTTCTCATCGCCTTGGCGGTCTTCATCGCCATGCCGGGCGGCAAGGCCGTGAAGGTGGAAAGCTCCACCGTCAGCGTGGGCGAAGTCACGCGCGGCGCTTTTGAAGACTTCGTGCCGGTGCGCGGCCGGGTCGCGCCGCTGAAGACCGTCTATCTCGACGCCATCGAAGGCGGACGCATCGAAAAGATGTACGTCGAAGACGGCGCCGAGGTGAAAGCCGGCGACGTGCTGGTCGACCTTTCGAACACGCAGCTGCGTCTCGAGGTGCTGACGCGCGAAGCGGAAGTCGCGCAGCAGACCAACAACGTGCGCACGCTGGAGCTCAATCTCGAGCAAAGCCGCCTCAACAATCGCCGCGACATGATCGAGGCGGAATACCAGGTGCGGAAACTGGGCCGGGCGCTGGAGCGCCGCCAGACCCTGTTCGCGAGCGGCAACAGCTCGAAGGCCGATCTCGAGAACCTCGACGATGAATTCAATTTCCAGAAACGGAAATTCACGCTGCTGAGCGAAACCTTGAAGAACACCGAGAACCTTCAGGAAACCCAGCTGAAGCAGATCAAGGAAACCGCGAAGCGCCTGACCGAAAATCTCGAGATCGCGCGCCAGAACCTCGACGGGCTGACGGTGCGCGCGCCGGTGGACGGCAAGCTGACGGCTTTCAGCGCCGAGATCGGTCAGAGCCTGGCCAAGGGAGAGCGTCTGGGCCAGATCGACGATCCGGGGCGGCGCAAGATCGCCGCGGACATCGACGAGTTCTACTTGAGCCGGGTCGCGCTCGAGCAAACCGCGATGCTGTCCTGGAACGGGAAGGACTACACGGCGCGTGTGGCCAAGATTTATCCGCAGGTGCGCGACGGCCACTTCGTCGCCGATCTCGTGTTCGAAGGCGCCGAGCCCGCCGACATCCGCCGCGGCCAGACGCTGCAATTGAAGCTGACGCTGGGCGATCCGACCGAAGCGCTGTTGATCCCGGACGGCGCCTTTTTCCAGGACACCGGCGGCGCATGGATTTTCGTGATGGCCGAGGACGGCGGCGGAGCCGTGCGCCGCAATGTCCGTCTCGGCCGCCGCAACTCGCGTTTCATCGAAGTGCTGGCTGGGCTCGAGCCCGGCGAGAAGGTCGTCACGTCGCCTTACTCCGCATTCCTGGACAAAGACCGCCTGCAGATCGCGGCCAACCGATCACCATAGGGGAACTCAAATGCTGAAGCTTTCGAACCTCACCAAGACGTTCCGCACCGACGAAGTCGAAACCACGGCGCTCGATGCCGTGAACATCGAGATCAAGGACGGCGAATTCGTCGCCATCATGGGCCCGTCCGGCTGCGGCAAATCGACGCTGCTCAACATCATCGGCATGCTCGATACCCCGAGCGCGGGTTCCTACCTGTTCAAGGGCGAGGAAATCTCCGGCTATAGCGAGGCGAAGCTCGCCGACCTGCGCAAGCAGAACCTGGGCTTCATCTTCCAGAGCTTCAACCTGATCGATGAATTGACGGTGTTCGAGAACATCGAACTGGCGCTCCTCTACCACGATGTGCCGGCCAAAGAACGGCGCGAGCGTGTCGCCGCTGTGATGGAGAAGGTCGGAATCGCGCACCGCGCCGCCCACAAACCGGCGCAGCTCTCGGGCGGCCAGCAGCAGCGCGTCGCCGTCGCCCGTGCGGTCGTGTCCAACCCCTCGATGATCCTTGCCGACGAACCGACCGGCAACCTCGATTCCCAGCACGGCGCCGAGGTGATGGCCCTGTTGCGGCAACTCAACAAGGATGGCGCGACGGTGGTGATGGTGACGCACTCGCGCACCGACGCCGGCCATGCCGGCCGCGTCATCAACGTGCTGGACGGCCATGTCGTGGCCGAAGGCCTGCGTCCGGAAGGCGATGCCGTGACCCGCCCGTTTAAATCCGTCGCGGCCTAATCGATCCAAAGGCGAGGGGACCCACCATGCTCAAGAATTATCTCACTGTCGCGTTTCGGAATTTGCTCAAGAACCGGCTTTACACGGCTATCAATATCTTCGGCCTCGCCGTCGGCCTCGCGAGCTGCATTCTGATCCTGCTCTACGTGCGTCATGAGACGTCGTATGACGAGTGGTTCCCTAACGCCGAGCGAATCTACGCGGTGCAAAGCAGGTTCGACATCCCGGGCCGCGAGGCCTTCAAGGCCGGTCAGGCGCCGGGGCCGGCGCGCGATGCGTTGATGAAGGATTTCAGCGAGATCGAAGCCGGCGTACGATTGACGGAGCAGAACCCGATCGTCACGCGCGGCAGCGACGTGTTCCGCGAATCCGTGGCGCTGGCCGATCCGAACCTGTTTGACGTGCTCGATCTCCCGCTGGCGAGCGGCGAGAAGAAAACGGCCCTTTCGGACGTGTCGTCGATCCTCCTGTCCGAAAGCATGGCCCGGAAGTATTTCGGCTCCACCGCCGCCGCGATGGGGCAGACGCTGCCGCTCAACTTCACGAGCATCAATCTCAAGCGCGACTATCGCGTCACCGGCGTGTTCAAGGAACTGCCGACCAACACGCACCTCGATATCAAAATGATCGCGCCGATCAACCCGCCGGATTGGAAAGACCGGCCGTGGATGCTGGAGTCCTGGACGTCCCTCAATGCCTCGCTGTACCTGAAGCTGAAAGAAGGCGCGCGCGCCGACGCGATTACCAAGACGCTGCCGGCGTTCGAAAAACGCAACATCCCCAACATCAATTTTGGCGGTCAGAACCTGTCGGTGGCCGACTTCCTGACCATGGACCTGGTGAATCTTCGGGACGTCCACCTGCATGGCGACCCGTCGAACATCGACCGCCCGCCGGGGGATGTGCGCTCCATCGCGGCCTTCACCATCGT
>JADZAK010000098.1 GCA_020852595.1 Rhodospirillaceae bacterium | reverse complement strand
GCTTCTGAACCGCGCGCCGACGCTGCACCGCCTCGGCATCCAGGCCTTCGAGCCGACGCTGATCGAAGGCAAGGCGATCCAGCTGCACCCGCTCGTCTGTAGCGCCTTCAACGCCGACTTCGACGGCGACCAGATGGCCGTGCACGTTCCGCTGTCGCTCGAAGCCCAGCTGGAAGCGCGCGTGCTGATGATGTCCACCAACAACATCCTGTCGCCCGCGAACGGCAAGCCGATCATCGTGCCCACGCAGGACATGATTCTCGGCCTGTACTACGCGACCATGGACCGCGACGGCGAGAAGGGCGAAGGCATGATGTTCGGCGATATCGCCGAAATCGAGCATGCCCTGCAGAGCAAGGCCGTGTCGATCCACGCCAAGATCAAGGCGCGCTACAAGACGGTCGATGAAACCGGCAAGCCGGTGACCATCGTCGTCAACACGACGCCGGGCCGCATGCTGCTGGCCGAAGAACTGCCGCGTCACAAGAACGTGCCGTTCTCGCTGATCAACCGCCTCCTTCGTAAGAAGGAAATCACGGAAGTCATCGACATCGTCTACCGCCACTGCGGTCAGAAAGAGACGGTGATCTTCTGCGATCACATCATGGCGCTCGGCTTCCGCTGCTCGGCGCGCGCCGGCATCTCCTTCGGCAAGGATGACCTGATCATCCCGAAGTCGAAGGAAGGCATGGTGAAGCGTACCGAATCCCAGGTGAAGGAATTCGAACAGCAGTACCAGGACGGTCTCATCACCCAGGGCGAAAAGTACAACAAGGTCGTCGACGCCTGGTCGCACTGCACCGAAGAAGTCGCGGAAGCGATGATGAAAGAGATTCAGAAGATGGAGGCGGGCAAGGCCGTGAACTCGGTCTACATGATGGCCCACTCCGGCGCCCGCGGTTCCGCCGCGCAGATGAAGCAGCTTGCCGGCATGCGCGGCCTCATGGCCAAGCCGTCGGGTGAAATCATCGAGACGCCGATCATCTCGAACTTCAAGGAAGGCCTGAACGTGCTGGAGTACTTCAACTCCACCCACGGCGCTCGTAAGGGCCTGGCCGACACCGCGCTCAAGACCGCGAACTCCGGTTACCTCACGCGCCGTCTCGTCGACGTCGCGCAGGACGCCATCATCATCGAGGAAGACTGCGAGACGCACGAAGGCGTCACCGCGGCTCCGCTCGTTGAAGGCGGCGAAGTGGTCGTCTCGCTGGGCGAACGCGTCCTCGGCCGCGTCACCAACGAAGACGTCGTGGATCCGGAATCGGGCAAGGTCATCGTCAAGAAGGGCTTCCTGCTGACGGAATACGAAGTCGAGAAGATCGAAAAACTCGGCCTCCAGAAGCTGAAGATCCGTTCGCCGCTGACCTGCTCCACCGTGGGCGGCGTTTGCGGCAAGTGCTACGGCCGCGACCTCGCGCGCGGCACGGTCGTCAACGTCGGCGAAGCGGTGGGTGTCATCGCGGCGCAGTCCATTGGCGAGCCCGGCACGCAGCTCACCATGCGTACGTTCCACATCGGCGGCGCGGCGCAGCGCGGCGCCGAACAGTCGAGCATCGAAGCCGCGTTCGACGCGAAGGTGAAGATGATCAACCGCGCTGTCGTTCAGAACAGCGAGAAGATCAACATCCTCATGTCGCGCAACTGCGAACTCGTGCTGGAAGACGCGCAGGGCCGTGAAAAAGCCCGTCACCGCGTGCCGTACGGCGCCAAGCTGTTCGTGGACGACAAGCAGATGGTGAAGAAAGGCCAGAAGATGGCCGAGTGGGATCCGTATACGCTCCCGATCATCACCGAAAAGTCCGGTATCGTGCACTACATGGACCTCGTGGAAGGCATCTCGCAGCGCGAGACCCTCGACGAAGCCACCGGTATCGCCTCGAAGGTCGTTATCGATTGGAAGCAGCAGCCCAAGGGCTCGGATCTGAAGCCGCGCATCACGTTGCGCGACAAGCCGATCGAGCAGGGCGGCAAGGTCATCACGCTCGATAACGGCATGGAAGCGCGTTACTTCCTGTCGGTCGACTCGGTCCTGTCGGTGGACAACGGCCAGAAGGTTCACGCCGGCGACGTGCTGGCGCGTATCCCGCGCGAATCGTCCAAGACCCGCGACATCACCGGCGGTCTGCCGCGCGTCGCCGAACTGTTCGAAGCCCGCAAGCCGAAGGATCACGCGATCATCTCGGACATCGAAGGCCGCGTCGAATTCGGCAAGGACTACAAGTCCAAGCGCCGCGTCATCGTGAAGCCGGAGAAGGGCAACGCGGTCGAGTACCTGGTGCCGAAGGGCAAGCACCTCGCGGTCCAGGAAGGCGACTACGTCCGCAAGGGCGACCCGCTCATGGACGGCAACCCGGTGCCGCACGACATCCTGCGCGTCATGGGTGTCGAGGCCCTGGCTTACTACCTGATCAAGGAAATCCAGGACGTTTACCGTCTGCAGGGCGTGAAGATTAACGATAAGCACATCGAAGTTATCGTTCGTCAGATGCTGCAGAAGGTCGAAGTCGTGGAAGGCGGAGACACCACGTTCCTGGTCGGCGAACTCCCCGATAAGCTGGAGTTCGACGCCGAGAACGCGAAGGTCGAAGCCGAAGGCGGCCGTCCGGCCAAGGCCCTCCCGGTCCTCCAGGGGATCACGAAGGCCTCGCTCCAGACCCAGTCCTTCGTCTCGGCGGCCTCGTTCCAGGAAACCACCCGCGTCCTCACGGAAGCGGCTGTGACCGGCAAGGTCGACAGCCTGGTCGGCCTCAAGGAAAACGTCATCGTCGGCCGACTCATCCCGGCCGGTACGGGCGCGCTCATGAACCGTCTGAAGTCCATTGCCGCCAACCGCGACAAGGAACTCCAGGGTCCGGAAGAACCCGCCGCGGCGCTGCCGCCGGCCGCCGACGCGGCCGCCAAGGCGGGTGCGAGAGCCCCGGCTGCGGAATAAGTCCGAGAGTGATTGAGGACGTGAAGAGGGGGCCAAACGGCCCCCTCTTTTTTTAATCGTCGCCGCGTAATGCGGCGACGAGCGTTTCGATGGGAAGGAACAAGATGCGGCTGTCTTGCGGATATTCGATGAATTCCGCGCACCTCAGATAGAAGCGCTTGGCGGCATCGTCCTTCGCATGGACGAGCACGGCCCCGATTCCGATGCTCCGGGCGGCGAGGGCGATTCGGCGCAAGGCGTCGGACAGCAGATCCGCGCCCAGGCCTCTTCCCGCGCAGGCGCGGGACACCGCCAATCGCCCGATAACCGAGACCGG
>JADZAK010000097.1 GCA_020852595.1 Rhodospirillaceae bacterium | reverse complement strand
GTCCGCTCATCACCGAAACGCTGCTGCTCGAAGAGACCCGCTTCAAGTCGATGCTGGACCGCGGCCTGCGTCTGCTCGACGACGAAACCAAGACCCTCGGCAAGGGCGCGCGCTTCTCGGGCGAAACCGCCTTCAAGCTCTACGACACCTATGGCTTCCCGCTCGATCTGACGCAGGACGCGCTGCGCGGCCGCGACATCAGCGTGGACGTCGATGGTTTCAACGCCGCCATGGCGCGCCAGAAGGCCGAAGCCCGCAAGGCCTGGTCCGGCTCGGGTGAAGCGGCCACGGAAAAGGTCTGGTTCGATCTGCGCGAACAAGTCGGCGCCTCGGACTTTCTGGGCTACGCCACCGAAACCGCCGAAGGGCGCGTTGTCGCGCTGGTCGTGGACGGTCAGCCGGTGCGTGAAGCCACGCAAGGTCAAAAGGTCGCGCTCATCGCCAACCAAACGCCGTTCTACGGTGAATCGGGTGGCCAGGTGGGTGACACCGGCACGATCATCGTCGGCAACAAGGCGGTGATCGAAATCACCGATACCCAAAAGAAGCTCGACGATATGCACGTCCATATCGGCACCGTGACCAAGGGCATGGTTGCCGTTGGCGATGAAGCGCAGTTCCGCGTCAGCGGCGAGCGCCGCACCGCCATCCGCGCCCACCACTCGGCCACGCACCTCCTGCACGCCGCCTTGCGCCGCGTGCTCGGCGCGCATGTCACCCAGAAAGGCTCGATGGTCGCGCAAGACCGTCTGCGCTTCGACATCAGCCACAACAAGGCTCTGTCGCCCGACGAAATCCGCGTGGTCGAAGATCATGTGAACGCCGAGATCCGCGCCAACGAAGCCGTCACCACGCGCCTCATGGCGCCGGAAGCGGCCGTCGAAGCGGGCGCCATGGCGCTGTTCGGTGAAAAGTACGGCGAGGAAGTCCGCGTCGTGGCCATGGGCCGCATGACCGAAGCCGAAGCGCGCAACTACTCCGTCGAACTCTGCGGGGGCACGCATGTGTCGCGCACCGGCGATATCGGCCTGTTCAAGATCGTGGGTGAATCCGCGGTCGCCGCCGGCGTGCGCCGTATCGAAGCGGTCACCGGCGCCTCCGCCGAATCCGATGTGGCCGACGAAGAGCGCATGCTGAAGGAAGCGGCGGGCGTGCTGCGCGTCAGTCCGGCCGACCTTGCGGTCCGCATCGCGGCCATGGTCGAGGAGCGCAAGAAGCTCGAGCGCGAACTGTCCGATGTGCGCCGCAAGCTGGCCACCGGCGGCGGGGGCGGTCAGGCGGCCGCGCCGCAGTCCAAGACCATCGGCGGCATCGCCTTCTCAGGCCGGGTCCTCGCCGATGTGCCGGGCAAGGATCTCAAGAGCATCGCCGACGAGATGAAGAAGCAGATCGGCTCGGGTGTCATCGCCCTGATCAGCACCATGGAAGGCAAAGCCAACGTGGTGGTGGGCGTCACCGACGACCTCGTGAGCAAGATCAGCGCCGTCGATCTCGTGCGTGTCGGCTCAGCCGCCGTGGGCGGGAAGGGCGGCGGTGGCCGTCCGGACATGGCCCAGGCGGGTGGTCCGGAAGGCGATAAGGCCACCCAGGCCCTGGAAGCCATCGAGAGCCAACTGGCCTCCGCAGCCGCTTAATTATTTAAAATCATATACTTGCGCTGCACGAAGATTTTTGTGTGCAGCGCAACATTTTTCCTTGACCGGAGGCAGGTCCAGGCCTATTTTGCGTGCATTGCAGCATACAATGTTGCGCTGCAAATAAATGGATCGGCCCTCAGGGAAGTTTACGGACCGACCGCGATTTAGATCCGTCAAACCAACAAGGAACGAAAAAAATGACCTCGTACTCTGATATCTCTGCCTGGGGCCAGGAAAGCATCGAAAGCATCGTGAAGGCGAACACTGCCGCCGTGAAGGGCTTCGAAACCCTCGCGAAGCATTTCGTCGAGCTGACTGGCAAGACCTACGAAAATTCCGTTGAAGCGGGCAAGAAGCTCGCCGGCGCGAAGAACGTCTCGGACCTGTTCCAGATCCAGACCAAGCTCGCGCAAGACTCGTTCACCGCGTTCGTCGAAGAAGGCAAGTCGGTCTCTGAACTCGCGACCGAAATCTTCACCGACGTGACCGCGCCGCTGACGCCGAAGTTCGCGAAGCCGGCGACCGTGAAGAAAGCTGCCTAAAGGGTCCTCCCCCCTTTAAGGCGCGTCGAGAGAAGCCTGGATGGTCCTCCCCCATCCAGGCTTTTCGCCGTTTTAAAGGCTGCCTGCGTGTACTATAGCCACGCAACGAGGCGGCCTTCAGGGAGTTTCCATGCGTTTTAGCGGTACCGAGAATTACGTCGCCACCGAGGACCTGATGGTCGCGGTGAACGCGGCCGTGACGCTGGAACGCCCGCTGCTGGTGAAGGGCGAACCGGGCACCGGCAAGACGGTGCTGGCCCACGAGATCGCCGCCGCGCTCAAACTCCCGTTGCTGACCTGGCACGTCAAATCGACCACCAAGGCGCAGCACGGCCTCTATGAATACGACGCGGTCTCGCGCCTGCGCGATTCCCAGCTTGGCGACGCGAAGGTCAAGGACATCGCCAACTACATCAAGCCGGGCAAGTTGTGGCAGGCCTTCGCCGCCGAGAGCCGGCAGTTGCTTCTGATCGACGAGATCGACAAGGCCGACATCGAATTCCCCAACGATCTTCTGCTCGAGCTCGACCGCATGGAATTCTTCGTGTTCGAGACCGGAGAGACCATCAAGGCGCAGCACCGCCCGATCATCATCATCACGTCCAATAACGAAAAGGAGCTGCCGGGCGCCTTCCTGCGCCGCTGCTTCTTCCACTACATCAGATTTCCGGAACGCGAGACCATGGAGCGCATCGTCGCGGTGCACTTCCCGGGCGTGAAGAAGAACCTAGTCCGCGAGGCGCTGAACGTCTTCTTCGAGATCCGCGAGGTGCCGGGCCTCAAGAAGCGTCCGTCGACCTCCGAGTTGTTGGATTGGATCAAACTCCTGATGGCCGACGACATTCCGCCCGAAGCCCTCAAGGCCAAGGACGTGAAGACAGCGGTGCCGCCGCTTTACGGCGCGCTGCTCAAGAACGAGCAGGACGTGCATATGCTCGAGCGCCTGGCTTTTCTCGCGCGGCGCGAAGGGCGTTAGGCGCTCATGTTCTTCACTCTCCTCGAGGGACTGAAGAAAGCGGGATTGCCGGTCTCGATCACCGAGTATCTCGCCCTGATCGAGGCTGTGGAAACCGGCGTCGCCGGTTACAGCGTCGAGGATTTCTATTATCTCGCCCGCGCCAGTCTGGTGAAGGACGAACGCAATCTCGACCGCTTCGACCGCGTGTTCGGCCAGGTCTTCAAGGGCCTCGAGAGCGATGCCGCGCTTGAAGGCATCCTTGCGCATATCCCCGAGGAATGGCTGAAGACCCTCACGCAGCGCATGTTCTCCGACGAGGAGAAGGCCCGGATTGAAGCGCTCGGCGGCTGGGAAAAGCTGATGGAGACCTTGCGCAAACGGCTCGAGGAGCAGAAGGAAAAACACTCCGGCGGCTCCAAGTGGATCGGCACCGGCGGCACATCTCCGTTTGGTGCGTACGGCTACAATCCGGAAGGCGTGCGCATCGGCCAGGCCGAAAGCCGTCATAAGCGCGCGGTGAAGGTCTGGGACAAACGCGAGTTCGCGAACCTCGACGACACCGTCGAGATCGGCACGCGCAATATCAAGATGGCCTTGCGCCGCCTGCGCAAATTCGCCCGCCAAGGCGCCGCCACCGAACTCGACATGGACGGCACGATCCGCTCCACCGCCCACCATGGCGGCCTGCTCGACCTTCAAATGGTCCCGGAACGCCACAATGCGGTGAAGGTGCTTCTATTCCTCGATGCCGGCGGCTCGATGGATGAGCATGTGAAGGTCTGCGCCGAGCTGTTCTCCGCCTGCCGCACGGAGTTCAAGCATCTCGAATCCTACTACTTCCACAATTGCGTCTATGAGGGCGTCTGGCGTGACAACCGCCGCCGCCATACCGAACGCGTGCCGACCTGGCAGGTGCTGCGCACCTATCCCGCCGATTACAAACTCATCTTCGTGGGGGATGCCTCCATGAGCCCCTATGAGATCCTGCAGCCGGGCGGGGCGGTGGAGCACTGGAATCCGGAATCGGGCGAAGTGTGGATGCGCCGCTTCCTAGAAACCTGGCCGCATGCGGTGTGGCTGAACCCGGTGCCGCAGAAGCACTGGGCCTATACCGAATCCATCGCGATGATGCGCAAGCTCTTGGAAGGACGCATGTATCCGCTGACCCTCGGCGGTCTGGATGCCGCGATCGGCGAGCTTAGCCACTAGGGTTGAGGGCGAGGCCGGCCAGGTAGCCGATCCAGACGCCGGCGATACACAGGACCACCGAGAGGGCGATATTGCCGGCCGCCGGCAGCCATTGTCCGCCCTGGATCAGCGTTAGGGTCTGCAAGCTGAAGGTGGAGAAGGTCGTATAGCCGCCGCAGACGCCGATCATCAGGAACAGGCGGGCATCGTTGCCCACCGGCAAAAGCCCGCCGTCGTGCATGGTCGCGGCGGCGAACCCGATAACCGTGGATCCCAGCACGTTGATGACAAGCGTTCCCCACGGGAATGCAACGCCCATAAGGGCCGCCACAAGGCCGTTACACCAATGGCGCGCAACGCTGCCCAAGGCGCCGCCCAGTCCGATCAACAGATAGGTTTGCATGCCATGCCCCCTGTGGATGGACGCGAAGTGTCGCACAAAACCGAAACCGGGAAGAAGCTTCCCAATGCAAAGTGCTCCAGTTATATCTGACGTCACGCGCGAGGGGCGCGGATTTGTTCCAGTTGTGATGTTGTAAAATGGGTACCATCTCGGCCCGCGACTATGGTGTCGTGTTCGACGGCTTCCAGGCGCCGATCTCCAAGATCTACAACTGCGGCGCCAAATGCGCGCCCTATAACAACGGCCAGCCCGTGTGCTGCGATGCCGGCCACGCGATCCCCATCGTCGACAAGACCGAATACGCGCATCTCAAGACGCGCACCAAGATGTGGAAGCCGTTCGTTCCGCGCACGCCGGATCAGAAGGCTGAAATCGCCGATCTGAAGGGCTCGGAAAACTGCGCGGTCGAGTGCAACGGCGCCGAATTCTGCGAGCGCGATAATCGCTCCCTGGCCTGCCGCTCGTTCCCCTTCTTCCCGTACTTCGACAAAAAAGAACTGGTGGGGCTGGCTCACTATTGGAATTTCGAAGGCCTATGCTGGGTCATCCACAACCTGACCATCGTGGAGCAGCCGTTCATCGACCAGTTCCTGAAGATGCATGAGTTCATCTTCAAGAAGGACGATAACTGGCGCGTGACCTACGTCGACCACTCGGCCGTGATGCGTCAGGTCTACTCGCGCCGCGGCGAGAAGTTCGCAATCATCATGCGCGACGGCTCATACCGCTGGGTGCTGCCGAAGTCCGGCGGCAAGACGGTGCCGGCCACGAAGAAGGAGCTGATGAAGCTCCGTTCGGGCTTCACGCTTCCAAACGACTAGCTATAACGACTAGCTATTCCGCGGCGTTGAACGTTCCGAGCGCGTCGCACACGAACAAGCCGGCCGTCTCCAGATCGAAATACCAGCCGTGCAACTCGAGCTTGCCTTCGCGCACGCGCTCGGCCACCCACGGGAACGTCATGAGATTGCCGAGGGAGGTTTTCACCGCTTCCTGCTCGCAGCGGCGCTGCGCGGCGGCGGGATCCTTGGTGGTCGCGAGCGCGAAGTTGCGCGCCGGCTCGGCGATCTTCATCCACGAGGAAATGAAGTCATCCCGCTGGCTTTCGGAATGCATGAGCGCGTGGATGCCGCCGCACTTCGCGTGGCCCATGACGATGATGTGTTCCACCTGCAGGCCGCGCACCGCGAACTCAACGGCGGCGCTGGTGCCGTGGTAGGCTTCGTCGGGTCCATAAGGCGGAACCAGGGCAGAGACGTTCCTTACGATGAACATCTCGCCCGGGTTCACGCCGAACTTGAGTGACGGGTCGATCCGGGAATCCGAGCACGCGATCATCAGGGCCTTGGGTTTTTGGCCCTTGGCCATGAGTTTTTCGATCGTCGCCCTGTTGTCGCGAAAATAATGATCGCGAAACTGACGGTAGCCCTCGAAAAACGGTGCGAGGCTGTTCTTGCTCTTCCCGGTCATACCCGTCAGCCGCCGCTATTTCGCGGCCACTTTGAGCATTTCGTCGAGCTTGGACAGGAACTGCGGCGTGGTCATCCACGGCTGATCCGGACCGACGAGCACGGCGAGGTCCTTGGTCATGTGACCGGCTTCGACGGCCTGCACGCACACCTTTTCGAGGGTCTGCGCGAAGTTCACCACATCCGGGGTGTTGTCGAAGCGGCCGCGGTACTGCAGGCCGCGCGTCCAGGCGAAGATCGACGCGATCGGATTCGTCGAGGTTTCCTTGCCCTGCTGGTGCAGGCGGTAGTGACGCGTCACGGTGCCGTGCGCGGCTTCCGACTCAACAACGGTGCCCGTCGGATTGAGGAGCACCGAGGTCATGAGGCCGAGCGAGCCGAAGCCCTGGGCAACGGTGTCGGACTGCACGTCGCCGTCGTAGTTCTTACACGCCCACACGAAAGCGCCCGACCACTTGAGGGCCGAGGCGACCATGTCGTCGATCAGGCGGTGTTCGTAGACGATCTTCTTGGCGTCGAACTTGGCTTTGAATTCGGCGTCGAACACGCGCTGGAAAGTGTCCTTGAACACGCCGTCGTAGGCCTTGAGGATCGTGTTCTTGGTCGACAGGTACACCGGCCAACCGCGGTCGAGACCGTAGTTGAAGCAGGCACGGGCAAAGCCCTCGATCGAGTCCACGAGGTTGTACATGCCCATGGCGCAGCCGGCGCTCGGGAAGTCGAATACGTCGAATTCCATCGGCGCGCCGCCGTCCTTCGGCGTGAACTTCATGGTGAGCTTGCCGGGGCCCGGCACTTTGAAGTCGGTCGCGCGGTACTGGTCGCCGAAGGCGTGACGGCCGATGACGATCGGCTGAGTCCAGCCCGGCACAAGGCGCGGCACGTTCTTGCAGATGATCGGCTCGCGGAACACCGTTCCGTCGAGAATGTTGCGGATCGTGCCGTTGGGCGACTTCCACATCTTCTTGAGATTGAATTCCTTCACGCGCGCTTCGTCCGGGGTGATGGTGGCGCACTTCACGCCCACGCCGTACTGCTTGATCGCGTTGGCGGCATCGACCGTGATCTTGTCGTCGGTCGCGTCGCGGCTTTCGATACCGAGGTCGTAATACTTAATGTCGATATCAAGGTACGGCAGGATCAGCTTGTCTTTGATGAACTGCCAAATGATGCGCGTCATCTCGTCGCCGTCGAGGTCAACGACCGGTGTCTTTACCTTGATCTTCGCCATGAATTTCCCCTTCGAAGGACCGTTTGGCGGCTGCGGAACGGCCGCCGACGCCCTGATTTATTGATTTAAAACGTGCAGATGGCCGCGAAAGTAGTGCATCCCCAAGCCGGGGTGCAAGCCATGAATCCGCACGCTTTTCATGCTGTTTTTGCGCAGTTTCCGGGCCCTAAACCTTGAAAGCCACGGGCGGCTTGGGCGCGGCGAGTTCGGCCTCGACGGTCCCGATCACGTCTTCGGGCCGCTCGACCACGGTCACCAGCGCGCTGTGCCCGTGATGCATGAAACCCTCCTCGACGATGCGCTCCATCAGGCTGACGAGATGAGACCAGTAGCCGTCGATGTTCAAAAGCACGATCGGCTTGTTGTGGCGGCGAAGCTGACGCCAGGTGACGACCTCGAACATTTCCTCGAGGGTGCCGACCCCGCCCGGCAGGACGCAAAACGCTTCCGAGCGTTCGAACATCTCCCGCTTACGCGTGTGCATGTCGGGGACCACGATCAAGTCCGATGCGCCGGGATGCGCGAGTTCCTTGTCCACAAGAAAGCCTGGAATGACGCCGGTGACTTTGCCGCCGCCGGCGAGGACGCCGTCCGCCACCGCGCCCATCATGCCCACCCGGCCGCCGCCATAGACCAATTCGGTCCTATTTGCCGCAAGCGCCCGTCCAAGGATGGCGGCGCTGTCCCGATAAATGGCGCGGGACCCTGTATTTGCACCGCAAAAGACGCACAACGAGGTTAATTTCGGCGAGGTCATGGGCGGTCACGTTCCGGTGAGGTGGTTCCCACCGACCGGTTTGCCTTAAAGTGGACGCTCTTGCCACCTAGTCTTGTTCTTTGTAAACCTTTGCGGGCAAAAATTCAGGCGGGATGGGGACTTCGCGGCGGTCGCCGCACCCTTTACCGTCAAACTCTCGAAGCAATGTGGAGGCTTCTCAATGAATCGTCTGGTCAAGTGTGGCTTGGCTCTCGCCGTTCTCGTCGCTCCCGTCATGGCCCACGCCGATGACCAGGACGTCATGAACTATCGCAAGAACGTTATGAAGACGATGGGCGAACAGAACGCCCTTCTGCAGATGGTCGTGGCGGGCAAGGTCCCGGCCGATCAGTTCGTCTCGCATGTGAAGGCGCTGCATCTCGCGGCCACCCAGGCCAAGAAGGCGTTCGAGCCGAAAGTCGCCGGCGACGGCGCGACCGGTTCGGCCAAGCCTGAAGTGTGGACCGCCTGGGCCGACTTCTCGAAGCGCCTGGACGATCAGGTCGCCAAGCTCGCGACCCTTGAAAAGGCCGCCGTCGACGGCGGTATGGCGAAGGCCGGCCCGATGGTCGCCACCAGCCTCGACTGCCGCGGTTGCCACGAAAACTATCGTGTGCCGAAGAAGTAAGATTTAGAACATTCGGAGATATTTACATGACCCGTCGTACGAAGTTCCTTGGTTCGATCGTCGCCGCCGCCGTAGCTTTTAGCGGTATCGCGCCTGCCTTCGCCGCCGACAATCAGGATGTGATCGACTATCGCGAACGCATCATGAAGTCGCTCGACGCCCAAGTGGCGGTGCTCGGCCAGATTCTTTCGGGTGCGACCCCGGACGATCAGGTCGTTTCGCACCTCGAAACCATCGCCGAGTCCGCTTCGCAGTCGCTGAAGAGCTTCGAACAGAAGGTCGAAGGCGGTGAGTCGCTGCCGGTCGTTTGGACCAACTGGAAAGACTTTGAAACCAGAATGAAGGACTTCCAGGTCAAGACTCGTCTCGCGGCCGATACGGCCAAGAGCCAGGGCAAGGACGCCGCGCTCACCAACATCCTGGACGCGCTGCGCTGTAAGGATTGCCACGACGTCTACCGTAAAAAGCAGTAGACGCCGTACATATTCTAGCTGAGCGCCCGCCTCGTCAGAGGCGGGCGTTTTGCTTTGAAAGATTGCCTGAAACCACAGTTCGACGTAACTTCCGCCCGCCGCGGCAGCCCCGCGAGCGCAAGGAACCCAAGGGACAATGAAGATGAATTTGCGCAAGGTGGTCGTGCAGGGAGCCGCGCTGGCTCTGTGCGCAGGTATATTTGTGGCTCCGGTCGCGGCGCAAGACGCGCCGGTCGCGACCGAAACGCCGGGTGCGGACGCGCCCGCGCCGGCCGACGTTCCGCCTGTCCCGGAGGCCGATCCCCAGGTCGTGCGCGGCGAGTATCTTGCCCGCCTGGGTAACTGCATCAGCTGCCACACCGTCGCCGGCGGCGAGCCGTTCGCGGGCGGCCTGCCGTTCAAGACGCCGTACATGTTCCTCGGCACGATTCACTCGACCAACATCACTCCCGACGACGAAACCGGCATCGGCAAATGGACCGAAGAAGACTTCGTCCGTGCGATGCACACCGGTTCGGGCCCGAACGGCGACCTGTTCCCGGCATTCCCCTACACCAATTTCACCAAGGTTACCGAAGACGACACCAAGGCGATTTACGCTTATCTGCGCACCGTGAAGCCGGTAAAGGCCGAAGCGCCCGCCAACAGTTTCGTGTTCGCTTTCCGCTTCGCCATGAAGTTTTGGAACGCGATGTTCTTCGAAGAAGGCCGCTTCGTCGCCGACAGCAGCCAATCCGAGGAATGGAACCGCGGCGCCTACCTGGTGGAAGGCCTCGGCCATTGCAGCGCCTGCCACACGCCGCGCAACATAGCGCTCGCGGAGAAGAAGAACGAACACATGTGGGGCGCCGTGGTGCCCGACGTGGTGCTCGAAGGCGAGTACCGCCCTTGGTTCGCGATCAACCTGACGCAGTCCAAGAAGGGCGGCCTCGCTCACTGGTCGATCGACGATCTGAAGCGTTACCTGAAGACCGGCCACAATAAGTTCGGCGGCGCGTTCGGCCCGATGAACGAGGTGATCGCGAACAGCCTCTCGCACATGACCGATGACGACGCCAAGGCCATGGCCACCTACCTCAAGAGCCTGCCCGCGGCGCCGGATACGCAAGCGATGCAGCTCGCGGAAGACGAAAAGAAGGCCGGCGAGGAGCTCTACCTAAAGCACTGTGAAGAGTGCCATGCGCGTTCGGGCCGCGGCGGCTTCATGAAGGCGCCGCCGATCGTCAACAGCGCCGTCGTGCAGGGCCAAGATCCGGCCTCGCTGATCAACGTCATCCTGTACGGCGCGGAGCCCGCGAAGAGCCTCAATCCGCCGGGCGCTTGGGAAACCATGCGTTCATTCCGCGACCGCATGAACGACCAGGAAATCGCGGCTGTCGCCAACTATGTCCGTTCGAGCTGGGAAAACACCGGATCGAAGATCACCGCGCAGGACGTCGCCAAACACCGGTGATCCTGTGAGGCGCGGGAGACACAAGGCGCTCCGTTTCATAATGGGTGCGGCCCTCGCGTCGGCGGCGTTGTTCGCCGCCGACGCGCGCGCGGCCCCCGGCACGGATGCCGATGCGGTGACCTACCGCCGTCACGTCATGAAAACGAGGGGCGAACAGGCGGCAGCGCTGGGCATGGTGCTTCAACAGAAGGGACCCGCCGAGAACGCCGCGATCCACGCGCGGACCATTGCGCTGACCGCGAAGGCGGCGCTCAAGGCCTTCGAGGCCCAAGTGCCGGGCGGTGAGGCGAAAGCCGAAATCTGGCGCAATTGGCCGGACTTCACGAAACGGCTCAAAACTCTGTCCGACGGCGCGGATGATCTTGCCGCGATCGCCGAACGCGAGGGGCTTTCCGCGATGCAGGCAAAGGTCATGTCCGTGCTAAGCTGCAAGTCCTGCCACGACGCGTATACGCTGCGGCAGGGGCGCTAGTGCGGGGGTACGCGGCGTTCACGCCGGCGCGGGCAGCATCGGGGGCGCCTTCTTGAATATGTTTGTTTCGCTTTTTCTTCCGCCGGCGCTGACGTTTGTACTCGCGCTGGCGCTGCACATGTTCGCCAAGGAGAAGTCCGAACGCGCCGCGCTGCTTCCTGTGACGATCGGCGTCCTTGCGAGTTGGGCCTTCATCGTTCGTCCCGGCCTGTTCCCGGTGGATGACGTCCGCCGCGTGGTTCACATCGCGGCGGGCGCCGCGATCCTTGGTCTCGCGCTCGACGCCGTGCGTCCGCACCGGATCATCGCGATCGTCCTTGTCCTGGTATTTTTGCTTGGCAGCGCGTTCGCGGCCGTGACGGGCGCATTGATTCCCACCGCTTCGATCTCCGCGACGGAGGTGGCGGTGACCGCCGTGCTGGCGATCGTCGCATTTTTTGTCATGGCGCGCTTTGACGCCATGCGCGCGGGCTCGGTCGACCTTATGATTTTGCTCACGCTGGTCGCCTTTGGGCTGTCGGTGCTGGCCGCGATCGCCCAGGACACGAGCCTGACGCGCTTGGCATTTATCCTGGCAACGGCGCTGGCGGGATATCTGGTCTTTGTCGCGATCACCGGCGCGGTCCTCAGCGACGGCGTGATCCTTGTCACGGGGACCCCTATGCTGGCGATCGTGTGGGCGCTCGTGCAGCGCCATCCGGATCTGCGCCTTGCGCTCCTCTGTTTGCCGCTGGTGCTTTTCGCCGAAGCGACGGCCCGACGCGTGCCGTTGCCCGCCGCCCGGATCAGCGGGCTGCTTTACCCCCTGATCCTGGCTGTCCTGGTCAGCCTGCCCCTGGCCCTGGCGGCGCTTATCTCTTTTGTAACCTCTGGCGTTTAGACTTGCGGGATTAGGGATTCCCGCCTGGAAAAGGGCCTTATTTCCGCCACGGTCGGTTGCATGACTATCGGCAATCCCTTAAACCCTTAAGACGTTCTGAAAAGGACACGAAAGTGGATTTTTCCCTAGAGCGGCCAACGGCTGACACATCGGAAACCCCGCCGCGCCGCGGGCTGAGCAAGCCTGTGATTGCCGCGTTGATCGGCGTCGTCATCGTCGCGGCCGCGCTCGTGTTCAACTTCACCCTCCAGGGGCCGTTGCAGTTCGGCCGTGCGCCCGCCTTGAACACCGGCGCCGGCGCCCCGTCCTTCGATGTCGTGCGTATCGATCCCAAGGGCAACATGGTCATGGCCGGCCGCGCGCTGGCCGGCGCCACCGTCATCATCATGGACGGCGAGAAGGAAATCGGCCGCGTCACCGCCGATGGCCGCGGCGAGTGGGTCTATATCCCGGAAACCCCGGTGTCGCCGGGCACGCGCCAGTTCTCGCTGAAGTCCAAGGACGACAAGGGCAAGGACGTCTATTCGCAGAACGTCGTTGTGATGTCGGTTCCGGAACGTGACGGTGAGATCCTGATCGTCGAACAATCGCGCGATGGCGGACGCAGCCGCGTGCTGCAAGGTCCGACGGCGCCCGCGGGGGCCGACGCGCTCACCATCGAAACCGTGGACTACGACGCCCAAGGCAAGTTCACGCTGTCCGGCAAGGCCGATCCGTCGAGCCTTGTGCAGATCTACATGGATAACAAGTTCATCGGCCGCGCCACCGCGGACGAGAACGGTTACTGGCAGGTGCAGCCCTCGGGCGTCGCCACCGCCGGCAAGCATACCATCCGCGCCGACCAGATCGGCGCCAACAACAACGTCATGGCGCGCGTTGAAGTGCCGTTCGCGCTCGACGCCAGCCAGCTTCAGATGCAGGCCGGTGAAGTCACGGTCATCAAGGGGACGAGCTTGTGGCGTATCGCGCGCCGCGCATACGGCGCCGGGATCAACTACACCCTCATCTACGAAGCCAATAAAGACGCGATCAAAGACCCGAACCTGATCTACCCGGGACAGGTCTTCAGCCTTCCGGCCAAAGAGCGCGGCTAACCGCGCGTCCTTAACCGTTCCAGTGGAGCGCCGCCCGGCCTCTTCAACCCTCATCCGGCTCTCTTCGCCGGGTGAGAACGGCGGAAAACACGCGCGCCCCGGCTTCTTTTTTGCGCTCCGGATGGTAAGAGTAGGCCCAAGAACGATGAGCGGGCGCTGACAGCGCCGCCGATGGAAAGGCCCGATATTTATGACCGACGCGAAAGACATGATGAAATCCACCGAGATCGGCTGGCGGGATTACCTCTTGCCGCCGCTGCATCCGGAAGGTCCCGGCTTTGTCGCGGTCTTCGCGCTGGTGGCGTTGATCTTGTACTGGATCTGGGATCCGCTCGGCATTGCCGGCGCCGCGCTGACCATCTGGTGCTTCTATTTCTTCCGCGATCCGGACCGCGTCACCCCGACCCGCCCCGGCCTGGTGATCAGCCCGGCCGACGGGGTTGTGCAGATGATCGGGCTCGCGCCGCTGCCGCCGGAACTCGGCATGGGAACAGAGCGCGTCACGCGCGTTAGTGTCTTCATGAGCGTTTTTGATTGCCATGTGAACCGCGCCCCCATCGGCGGCACGGTCCTCAAGGAAGAATACACGCCTGGAAAGTTCGTGAACGCGACCCTCGATAAGGCGAGCGAGGATAACGAGCGTCAATCGCTTGTGATCCGCACGCCCGACGGCCGCGACTTCGGCGTGGTGCAGATCGCTGGCCTCGTCGCGCGCCGTATCCGCTGCGACGTGCGCGAAGGCCAGCAACTGCTAACCGGTCAGCGCTTCGGCATGATCCGCTTCGGCTCGCGCTTGGATGTGTATCTGCCGGCCGGGGTTGAGCCGCTGGTGGTCGTCGGTCAGAAGGCCATCGCCGGTGAAACCGTGCTCGCCGATGCGGTAGGGACCGAGCCGCAGCGGGCGGGAGAAGTCCGCTGATGAACGATCCTCTCCAGGATCCGGTTCCCCTGGTGGAGGACGACCCGCCGCGGCCGCGGCGATTCAAGGTCGGCGGCGCCAAGCTGCGCAGCCTGTCGTTCAATCGCATCTTTCCGAATATGATCACGGTGCTCGCATTGTGCGCGGGCCTGACATCGATCCGCTATGCCTTCAACGAGCAATGGGACCGCGCCGTCCTGGCGATTGTCATCGCTGGGATGCTCGACGGCCTCGATGGCCGAATCGCGCGCCTCTTGCGCGGGACCAGCGAATTCGGCGCCGAGTTGGATTCACTTGCCGATGCCATCAGCTTCGGCGTCGCGCCGGCGCTGGTCCTTTTCCTCTGGTCCATGCACGACGCGGGCGGCCTGGGGTGGGCCGTCTGCCTTCTGCACGCCGTCTGCACCGTGTTGCGCCTCGCGCGCTTCAACACGATGATCGGCCAGGACCTGCCGCACTGGGCGCACAACTATTTCACCGGTGTCCCGTCGCCCGGCGGCGCCGGGATCGCGCTCATGCCCATGTTCTTCTGGTTGCTGACCGGTGAGCGCATCTTCCAGCACTGGTCCGTTGCCGGGATATTCCTGATCTCCGCGGCGCTGTTGATGGTGAGCCGGGTGCCGATCTTCTCGGGCAAGCATGTGCGCCTGAAGCCGCAACTTGTCGTGCCGCTCATGGTGGGCGTCGGCGTGCTGGCCGGCCTGCTGTGGGCCGAGCCCTGGGCGACCTTGAGTTTCATCGGTCTCGCCTATATCGCGATGATTCCGATGAGTGTGTGGTCGTACCGCCGTCTCAAAAACGGCGAGGCCGCGCGCGCGGCTTCAACGCCGCCTAGCGCTTAAATCCGCCGCGCCGTCCGGTCGGCCGTCCGCTCTTGGTTTTAGGGTGGCGGGTGGCTTTGCGCACCGCCTGCTGACTGGGCGCCTGCGAAGGCTCGGCGGACAGCGCCGGGCCGTCGCCGCCGAAAGCCGCGCCTTCGCCGCCGTATTCCAGCTCCAGCATTTCCAGGCGCTTGATCTCATCGCGCAGGCGCGCGGCTTCCTCGAACTCGAGGTCCGCGGCGGCGGCGCGCATCTTGGTGTCGAGATCGTTGATCGTCGCGCGAAGATTATGGCCGAGCAGGTGCGGTTCCTCGGCCAGGCCTGTATCGACCGTCACGCGATCGCCTTGCTCATATACGCTCTCAAGCACGTCGGAGATGCGCGAGCGCACGGTGGCGGGCGTGATCCCGTTGGCGGCATTGAACGCCTGCTGCTTCTCGCGGCGGCGGTTGGTTTCGCCGATGGCTTTTTCGAGCGAGGCCGTCATGCGGTCGGCGTAAAGGATCACGCGGCCGTCGACGTTACGGGCGGCGCGGCCAATGGTCTGGATCAGCGAGCGTTCGGAGCGCAGGAATCCCTCCTTGTCCGCGTCGAGGATGGCGACAAGTCCGCACTCCGGGATATCGAGGCCTTCGCGCAGAAGGTTGATGCCGATCAGCACGTCGTAGGCCCCGAGCCGCAGGTCACGGATGATCTCGATGCGCTCGAGGGTCTCGATGTCCGAGTGCATGTAGCGCACGCGGACGCCGGCTTCGTGGAGATATTCGGTCAGGTCCTCGGCCATCCGCTTGGTCAGGGTCGTCACCAGCGAACGCATCCCGCGTGCGGCCACGGCCTTCACTTCGCCCAGGAGATCGTCGACCTGCTTTTCCGCGGGGCGGATGATGCAGACAGGATCGATCAGACCGGTCGGGCGGATCACCTGCTCGACGAAGGCGCCGCCGGTTCTTTCCATTTCCCACGCACCGGGCGTGGCGGACACGAACACGGTGTCAGGGCGCATCGACTGCCATTCCTCGAACTTCAGCGGGCGGTTGTCGGTGCACGAGGGCAATCGGAAGCCGTAATCCGACAACGTCGATTTGCGGTTGAAGTCGCCTTTGAACATGGCGCCGATCTGCGGCACCGCGACGTGGCTCTCGTCGACGAACAGAAGGGCGTCTTCCGGCAGGTATTCAAACAGCGTCGGCGGCGGTTCGCCGCGCGAACGCCCCGTCAGGAAGCGGGAATAATTCTCGATGCTTTTGCAATGTCCCGTGGTCTCGAGCATCTCGAGATCGAACATGGTGCGCTGTTCCAGGCGCTGCGCTTCCAGAAGCTTTCCTTGCGCGTTGAACTCCGCGAGGCGTTCCTTCAGCTCTTCCTTGATGCCCTTGATGGCTTGCGAGAGGGCGGGGCGCGGCGTGACGTAGTGGCTCGACGGATAGACCACTTCGTCCAGCAAATTCGCGGTCTTCTCGCCGGTGAGAGGGTCGAACTCATGGATGAATTCGATATCGTCGCCGAATAGGGATACGCGCCATGCGCGGTCTTCATAGTGCGCCGGAAAAATCTCGACCACATCGCCGCGCACGCGGAATGTTCCGCGATGGAAGTCCGCGTCGTTGCGCTTGTACTGGAGGGCGACGAGCTGTTTGACGAGGTCCGCGCGCGGCAGGGTTGCGCCCTGCTTCAGCGCGATGGTCATCTTGGAATAGGATTCGACCGATCCGATGCCGTAGAGGCAGCTCACGGATGCGACGATCACGACGTCGCGGCGTTCCAGGATCGAGCGCGTCGCCGCGTGGCGCATGCGGTCGATCTGCTCGTTGATCGCGGAATCCTTCTCGATGTAGGTGTCCGTGCGCGGCACGTAGGCTTCCGGCTGGTAGTAGTCGTAGTAGGAGACGAAGTACTCAACCGCGTTGTCGGGAAAGAACGACTTCATTTCTCCGTAAAGCTGCGCGGCGAGCGTCTTGTTCGGGGCGAGAATCAGCGCGGGGCGGCCGGTCTGCGCAATGACATGAGCCATCGTGAAGGTCTTGCCCGATCCGGTGACGCCCAGCAGCACCTGATCGCGTTCGTGGCCGCCGATGCCGGCGACGAGATCGGCGATGGCTTTAGGTTGATCGCCGGCCGGCGTGTAGTCGCTTTTCAGCTTGAACTCCGCGCGCGGGCCCGCGGGCGGCTTGGCATAGAGGGGGGCGATGACGGACATCGGGGGGTTCTCGGGCCTTCCGGGGGCGTTTGGGATGCCATCATACATAGGGTCGGGAGGATGTGGGTGCCACCTTTTCCCCGCGGTGGGCGGCGTCTAATGTGGCGTTGGGGAACACATGGAAATGACACTGCAACTTCAATTCGAGCAGGCTTTAACCCTGCAGCGGCAAGGCCGTCTCGCCGACGCCGAACGGCTTTTTTCAGAGGTCGCCGCGGCCGACCCTCAGAACTTCCTCGCGCACCGGATGACGGCGGTCGTACGCTATCAGCAGCGCAAATTTGAGGGCGCACTGAACGCCATCGACGCGGCCGTCCGGCTCAGCCCGGGCACGGCTGAGCCCTGGGTCCTGCGCGGGGTCATTTTGCACGCACTCGGCCGCTCGGACGACGCCATGGCCAGCCTGAACTGTGCGGTGAACCTCGATCCGGGCGATATCAACAGCTGGTACAACCGCGGCGTCGTGCTGGGGGAAATCGGCAGGTTCGAGGAAGCGATCGAAAGCTACGATAGGGCGCACGCGATTGGCCCCCATCCGGATGCGTTGGCCAACCGCGCCGGCGCTCTCCTCAGCTTGAAGCGCGCACAGGAAGCGCTCGTGTCGTGTGACAAAGCGCTTGCCCTGCGGCCCGGCGATCTTTCGGCGATGTGCAACCGCGCCCTCGCCTTGGCCGATCTCGGGCGTCCCGAGGAAGCCGTCGCGATCTTCGATCAGGTTCTCTCCCAGGCGCCGAACGCCGGGCAGACATGGAGCAACCGGGGCACGGTCCTTCACGATCTGGAGCGCTACGCCGAGGCGGTCGCGAGCTTCGACCGCGCGGTGGCGCTGGATCCTCAAAATGCAGCTGCGTGGACAAATCGCGGGCGCAGCCTGTTCCATGTGCAGCGATTCGAGGACGCCCGCGAGAGCTTTGAACGGTCGTTGACCATCGCGGCGCCGCAAACCTCGGTCGACTGGGATTCGCGTGGCGACGCGCTGATGGGGCTCAAGCGTTATGACGACGCGCTTGCGGCTTACGATGCCGCCCTTGCGATGACGCCGCGTGCGGCGCGGATTTGGTCAAAGCGGGCCGCCACGCTCTATGTGCTGGCCCGCTTTGCCGAGGCTCTCGAGGCCGCCGACCATGCGCTTGTTTTGTGCCCCGATCTCCCGGCGGCGCTGGAGACGCGCGGCAAGGTCCTGTTGGAGATGAATAGGATCGAAGAAGGGCTGGCGGCGCTTCAACAAAGCGGCACGGGCCGCAATTCACGCGCCCGCGTGCCCGCACATAAGACGCGCCACGACGCGGAGCAGCGCGCGTATCTCGCCGCGCAAGGCATAACGGTCGAGGTGGGAAAACTCTATGTTGCGGGCGGCGAACGCATCCCAGGGCCCGCGGTGAATCCCGCCAATGCCGAAATCGTCGCGAGGACTTGGGCGCAAACCGATCCTCAGGTCGTGGTGATCGACGAGCTCTTGACGCCGGAAGGCCTGGAAGCCTTGCGCAAATTCTGCCTCGGCTCAACCATGTGGGAGCGCGCCTACGACAATGGATACCTGGGGGCCTTGCCGGAGAGCGGCTTCGCGGCGCCGCTGCTGGCCCAGATCGCCGAGGAACTGAGCGCGACGTTTCCGACGGTCATCGGCGATCATGGCCTCAGATTGTTGTGGGGGTTCAAGTACGACAGCACGCTGAAGGGAATCACGATCCACGCCGATCAGGCGGCGGTGAACGTCAATTTCTGGATTACGCCGGACGAGGCCAACCTCAATCCGGAGCACGGCGGCCTTGTCATCTACGACGCGAATGCGCCGGCCGATTGGGAAGCGGCCGACTACAACGGCAACGATCCTCGGGTGTGGGACTTCCTGAAACGCGAGAACGCCAAGCCCATCACGGTCCCCTACCGCATGAACCGGGCGGTGATCTTCGACTCCGACCTTTTCCACGAGACGGACGTCCTGGAGTTCAAGGAGGGCTACCTGAGCCGCCGCATGAACATCACGATGTTGTTTGGACGGCGTACGTTTTACGGGAATTGAAGGCTTTTTCGAGCTTCGGGAGCGAGTCCCGGGTTGCGGGCGGGGGGGGGCGGAAGTAGGTTACGGCCCCTTTCACAAGAGGAGTCCGCCGTGTCCATTCTCGCCAAGCGCCTGTCCGCCATTAAGCCGTCGCCGACCATCGCGGTGACTACCAAGGCGGCGGAACTGAAAGCGCAAGGGTTGGACGTCATCGGCCTCGGCGCCGGCGAGCCGGACTTCGATACGCCCGATCACATCAAAGCCGCCGGTAAGGCCGCCATCGACAGGGGCGAAACCAAGTACACCCCGCCGAACGGCACCCCCGCGCTGCGCAAGGCCATCGTCGCGAAGTTCAAGCGCGAGAACGGCCTCGACTACAAGCCCGAGCAAGTGACCGTCGGCGTCGGCGGCAAGCAGGTGATCTTCAACGCGTTTCTTGCCACCGTGCAGGAAGGCGACGAAGTGATCGTGCCGGCCCCGTATTGGGTCAGCTATCCGGACATCGCGCTCCTGTTCGGCGGCAAGCCCGTGTTCATCACCTGCGGCGAAAACGCGCGGTTCAAGCTCTCGCCGGAAGCGCTCGCGGCCGCGATCACGCCGAAGACCAAGTGGGTGGTGCTGAATTCGCCCAGCAACCCGACCGGCGCGGCTTATACCCGCGACGAACTGCGCGCGCTGGCCGACGTGCTGCTCAAGAACCCACATGTGTGGGTGATGACCGACGACATCTACGAACACCTCACCTACGACGGCTTCAAGTTCGCCACCCTGTGCGAAATCGAGCCGAAGCTGATGGACCGTACGCTGACCCTGAACGGCGTTTCGAAGGCCTACGCGATGACCGGCTGGCGCATGGGGTATGCCTGTGGTCCGGTCGAGCTCATCAAGGCGATGAACATGATTCAGTCGCAGAGCGCGAGCCACCCGACCTCGATCACCCAGGCCGCGACCGTTGCGGCCCTCGACGGCCCGATGGACTTCCTTGCCCCGCGCAACGAAGCCTTCCGCCAGCGCCGCGACATGGTCGTGAAGATGCTGAACGAAGCCAAGGGCATCACCTGCCAGACGCCGGAAGGCGCCTTCTATGTCTACCCGTCGTGCGCGGGCACGATCGGCAAGACCACGCCGAAGGGCCGTAAGATCAACAACGATACGGACTTCGTGGAAGCGCTTCTGGATGAGGGCCTCGTGGCGGCGGTACAGGGGGCGGCCTTCGGCCTGTCGCCGTATTTCCGCATTTCCTACGCGACCTCGACGCAAGCCCTCGAGAAAGCCTGTAAACGCATCCAAGAGTTCTGCGCGGCGCTGACCTAGAGTCCGTCGTAGCGAAGTTGAATCAACGGCGGCGTCCGGCTTTTATTTTGGGCCTGTCCTGATCGGAAAATCCCGCCGGCGAAGGCCGGCATCTTGAAAGATGCGCGCCTTCGCGCGCGTCACTTTTCCGGAACAGGCCCGAGCTCCGAGTCCCGTTCACGACGACGCCTCAAAGCCCGGCCGGACTACCCGGTCGGGCTTTACAATTTAATAGTCGCCTATGTAAATGTACCGAGTCGACCGACGCCAGGGTGCGAATCGTTGGCGAGATGTCCCAGCGCGGCGGGGCAGGCTCTAAAGGCCTTTGTGAGCTATCCTGGAAAAGAATTCGGCCCTGAAGGGGGAGGACCTTCAGGGCCGATGGATTTTACGTCCGGAGACGGGTCTTTCGACCATAGGCGGCTTCCGGGGGAGGACCGGTTACCGCCGATCTGCAGTGTTTGCTGCGATGCACAAAATCTATCCCTGAACCCCTCTCAGCACCACAGACATTATCGCGCGCGCCCTATGCACTTGGTGCATAGCTGACTGTTTAGGAAAAATGACAATTTCTGCAGTCAGTTAGGCGGAACGAGCGCCGTCGTCCAAATGATGGGCAACAACCCGCAACTGAGACTTCGCACGGGCGATTTCACGCACCAGAAAGTCCCTGAAAACGGCCACGCGGGCCGATTGGCGGAGTTCCTCGGGGTACACGAAGTAGGCCTCGATCGGCGGCCCTTCGACCCCCGGCAGCACCTGGACCACCCCGCGGCCTTCTTGCAGGAAGTACTCGGGCAGAGCGCCGATCCCGATTCCCCCCTTCACGGCCCGGTAGATGCCGTAGAGGTTGTTCACCCGCAGGGCCGAATGGGCCGTGATGTTCTTCTCGCGCAAAATCTCGGGCAGCCAGTTGATCGAACGCACCGGCGCGACGCCCTCGCCGAACAGGACGAGATCGTGAGCCTTGAGGTCCTCGAGGGTGTGAGGGACGCCGCGGTCCTTCAGATAGTCCGCCGAGGCATAGAGGTTGGCGCGCAGGGTGCCGAGATGGCGCTGGATCAGGTCCGGCTGGGTCGGTTCATTGAAGCGGATCGCGACGTCCGCCTCGCGCATGGCGAGATCGAGTTCGCGGTCGTCGAGGCGCAGCATCACTTCGATGCCCGGGTAGCTCTTGATGAATTCCTTGAGGCGGCTGGTGAGCCACACGGATCCGAACGCAACGGTCGTGGTGACGCGCAGGACGCCTTCGGTGCTTTCCTTGGTTTCCGTGAGAAGGCTTTCGACGCTGTTCAGTTTGGCGAATACGTCGTGCACGGTCTTGTAGAGAAGATCACCCTGCTCGGTGAGGATGAGGCCGCGCGCGTGACGATGGAACAGCGAGACGCCGAGCGATTCCTCGAGCGCGCTGATCTGCCGGCTGACGGCGGACTGCGAAAGGTTGAGAGTCTCGCTGGCATGCGTGAAGCTGCCGGCTTCGGCAACGGCGTGGAACACACGCAGCTTGTCCCAATCGAGACGGCTATTCGGACGTTGTGGCACTTGAGATCCTTTCCGCGCCCCTATTGCGCGTCCAGCAGCCCATATAAACCGCGGTTTTTAGGCTGCGGGCATCCACAAAAAATGTCTATCCGCCATGCGCCGCGAGGAAACGATCGGCTTCCAGCGCCGCCATGCAGCCGGTGCCGGCCGCGGTGACCGCCTGACGATAGACATGATCCTGCACGTCGCCGGCGGCGAACACGCCGGGAATATTCGTACGTGTCGAGCCCGCCTGCGTCACGAGATAGCCGTTCTCGTCCATGTCGAGCACACCCTTGAACAGATCGGTGTTCGGCGTGTGGCCGATGGCGACGAACATGCCGTCGACCTTCAGCTCGTGAACGGCATTGGTCTTGATGTTGCGCACGCGCACGCCGGTGACGCCCGGCGGCGCGTCCTTGCCGAGGACTTCATCGACCACGGAGTCCCAGATCACCTGGACCTTGGGATGCTCAAACATGCGCTTCTGCAGGATCTTCTCGGCGCGCAGCGAATCGCGCCGGTGGATGAGGGTGACCTTGGTGGCGTGGTTGGTCAGGTACAGCGCTTCTTCGACCGCGGTGTTGCCACCGCCGATGACGACGACGTCCTTGCCGCGGAAGAAGAAGCCGTCACAGGTCGCGCAAGCGGACACGCCGAAGCCCTGGTACTTCTTCTCCGATTCGATGCCGAGCCAGCGCGCCGAGGCGCCGGTGGAGATGATGAGCGTATCGGCCGTGTAGGTGTCGCCCGAATCGCCGACCGCGGTGAACGGGCGCTTCCCGAGGTCGAGCTTCACGATGGTATCGCTGATCATGCGGGCGCCGACGTGTTCGGCCTGCTTCTGCATCTGCTCCATGAGCCAGGGGCCCTGAATGACGTCCGGGAATCCCGGATAGTTCTCGACGTCGGCCGTGATGGTCATCTGGCCGCCGGGCTGCATTCCCGCCACGACGATCGGGGCGAGATTGGCGCGGGCGGAATAAATCGCCGCCGTGAGACCGGCCGGGCCCGAACCGAGGATCAGCACTTTGGTATGAGTATTTGACATAGCTTAGCTGGGCCTCATCGAGGGCAAAAACTGCTTTGCAGCGCAGCAAAATAAGGGCGTTCAGATATACGGTCGCACGAAACGGGGCGCAAGGCCGCCCGAACCTCGCGTGCGTTCCAAGCATAACTCGTCGCGCGTGTCCTATAGGAGTTGCGTTCTAGCACTAATCTTTATAACAATCTTGCGCGACATTTGGGGAAGGTGCCGCTCTGCATCTGATGTTGGGGGATGAATGCAACGCGTGAAACTCGACCGGATCGACCGCCAGATCCTTTCCGATCTGCAGGCGGACGGCCGGATGACGAACGTCGAGCTGGCCAACCGGGCCGGGATCTCGGCGCCGCCGTGCCTGCGCCGCGTCCGGGCGCTGGAGCAGGCGGGCTACATCAAGGGCTATCACGCCCAGCTCGACCAGGCCCAATTGGGCTATGCGGTCAGCGTCTTCGCCCACGTCGGCCTCAACAGCCAGGCCGAGGTCGATCTGTCCGCCTTCGAGACTCTGGTCAAAGAATGGCCCGAGGTGCGCGAGTGCCACATGCTGGCCGGCGAGACCGACTTCCTGCTCAAAATCGTGGCCAAGGACTGGGACGCCTACCAGAAGTTCGTCACCGAGAAGCTCACGGCGGCCCCCAAGGTCGCGAACGTGAAATCCGCCCTGGCGATCCGCAGCGCCAAGAACCTGCCGGGCGTGCCCATCGCCGTGGACGGCGACAAGCCGGCCCAGCCGCCGCTCACGGTTCCGGCGGGCGTCGGGACATAAAAAAGGGCGCCCGAAGGCGCCCTTTTGTTTTTCACGTCGCTGCAGCGCCTATTTGAACTTTACGCTCAGGACTTCGTAGCCTTTCGATCCGCCCGCGCGAAGGCGCGCGATTCTAAAAATAGGGCGGCCTCGAGAGGCTAAACGCCTATTTGAACTTTACGCTCAGGACTTCGTAGCCTTTCGATCCGCCCGGAGCACTGACTTCGGCCGTATCGCCAATGGTCTTGCCGATCAGCGCGCGGCCCAGGGGCGACTGCACGGAGATCTTGTTTTTCTTCAGGTCGGCCTCGTAGGGGCCGACGAGCTGATAGGTGGTCTCTTCGTCGGTTTCGACGTCGGCCACGGTCACCGAGGCGCCGAAGCGCACGGTCTTGCCGCCCGAGAGCTTCGAAAGGTCGATGACGTCCGCGCGGCTGACGATGTCCTCCAGCTCGCTGATGCGGCCCTCGATGAAGCTCTGGCGCTCACGCGCGGCATGGTATTCGGCGTTTTCCGAAAGGTCGCCGTGCTCGCGCGCTTCGGCGATCTGCTTGATCACGGCATAGCGTTCCACGGCCTTGAGCTGATGCAACTCGGCCTTCAATGGCTCCAAACCTTCCGCGGTCATTGGAATTTTTTCCATGACGCTTCCTCGTCCTCAAGAAATAGAACAGCCCACGCCGTGGAGGCGAGGGCCAAGTCCTAACGATCGAATGTCGTCTAGCGACTAAAATAGGATTGCAGGGGCGCAACATCAAGGGCCCCTTCTTTGAGGCCTCCAATGGCCGTCGCGGCCGCTTCCGCGCCCGATAACGTGGTGTAATGGCAAATATTGCGGGTTAGAGCGGTTCTACGGATCGTAAAGCTGTCCTTGAAGGACTGCGCCCCTTCCGTGGTGTTGATCACCATCTGGACGTTACCTGAAATCATCTCGTCAACGCAGTGCGGGCGGCCTTCGGCCACCTTGTTCACCGGTTCGGCCGGAATACCGGCCTTGGCCAGCGCGGCTTGCGTGCCGCGCGTCGCGATGACTTTGAAGCCGAGATTCACAAGACGGCGCGCCAGGCTCACCGCCTGTTCCTTGTCGCGTTCACGCACCGATAGGAAGGCCGTGCCGGAGACCGGCAGCGCCAAGCCGGCGCCAAGCTGCGCCTTTGCATAGGCCCGCGGGAAGTCGGTATCGAGGCCCATGACTTCGCCGGTGGACTTCATTTCCGGGCCGAGAACGATGTCGACGCCCGGGAAGCGGTTGAAAGGGAACACCGCTTCTTTAACCGCAACATGATTCGAGATGGCCGAGCCTTCGCGGCCCACCAGGCCGAAGTCGCCGAGTTTCGCGCCCGCCATGATGCGCGCGGCGATCTTCGCAACGGGAACGCCGGTCGCTTTGGCGACGAACGGCACCGTGCGGCTCGCGCGCGGATTGACTTCGAGGATGTACACCACGCCGTCCTTCACGGCGTACTGCACGTTCATCAGGCCGACGACCTTCAGCGCAAGCGCCAAGGCATTCGTCTGGCGGCGGATGTCCGCGATGATTTCCTTTGACAAAGTATGTGGTGGCAGCGCGCAGGCGCTGTCGCCCGAGTGAATGCCCGCTTCCTCGATGTGCTCCATGATGCCGGAGATGTAGACGTCCTTGCCGTCGCACAGGGCGTCGACGTCCACTTCGATGGCGTTGGAGAGATAGGAGTCGATGAGCAGCGGGTTGTCACCCGTCGCCTTCATGGCGCTGCGGATATATTCCGACACGCCGGCTTCGTCATAGACGATGCGCATCGCACGGCCGCCCAGCACGTAAGACGGACGGATGACGACGGGGTAGCCGATGCGGTTCGCCGCGGCGCGCGCTTCGTCGGCGCTGCGCGCGGTGCCGTTGGCCGGTTGACGCAGCTTGAGGTCTTCAAGCAGGCGCTGGAAACGCTCGCGGTCTTCGGCGAGGTCGATGGCGTCCGGCGAGGTGCCGAGAATGGGAATGCCGGCGGCTTCCAACGCATGGGCGAGCTTCAGCGGCGTCTGGCCGCCGAGCTGCACGATCACGCCGAGAACCTTGCCGTTCGACTGTTCGGTGGTGATGAGCTCGATGACGTCTTCGGCCGTGAGCGGCTCGAAGTAGAGGCGGTTCGAGGTGTCGTAATCGGTGGACACCGTCTCGGGGTTACAGTTGACCATGATGGTCTCGAACCCGGCGTCTCGAAGAGCAAAAGCCGCGTGGACACAGCAGTAGTCGAACTCGATGCCCTGGCCGATGCGGTTCGGACCGCCGCCGAGAATGATAACCTTGTTCTTCGCGGACGGTTCGGATTCGCACTCCGGCTCGTTGAGGCCGTCGCCTTCGTAACAGGAGTACATGTACGGCGTCGGCGAGGCGAATTCGGCCGCGCAGGTATCGATGCGCTTGAACACCGGGCGCACGCCGAGCTGATGGCGCAGCTTGAACACGTCCGCGGCCTTCTTGCCGGTAAGCTCGGCGAGGCGCGAGTCCGCGAAACCCATCTTCTTGAGACGCAGCAAACCCTGGCGGTCGGACGGAAGGCCCTTCGCGCGCACTTGAGCTTCGATGTCGACGATGGCCTTTAACTGGGCGACGAACCACGGATCGAATTTGGTCGCGCGGTGCACTTCGTCGGCGCTCATGCCGGCGCGCAGGCCCTGGGCGGCGACGAGCAGGCGATCCGGGCGCGGCTTGGTCATGGCGAGGCGCAGCGCGTCCTTGTCCATGGTCGGCGCGCCGCTGTCGTCGAGCGAGATTTCGTTGAGGCCGTTGAGACCGGTTTCCAGCGAGCGCAGGCCCTTCTGCAGGCTTTCTGCGAAGGTGCGGCCCACGGACATGGCTTCACCGACCGACTTCATGCTGGTGGACAGCAAGGGATCGGCGTCGGGGAATTTCTCGAAGGTGAAGCGCGGGATCTTCGTGACCACGTAATCGATGGTTGGCTCGAAGGAGGCCGGCGTTGCCTTGGTGATATCGTTGGTGAGCTCATCGAGCGTGTAACCGACCGCGAGCTTGGCGGCGATTTT
>JADZAK010000096.1 GCA_020852595.1 Rhodospirillaceae bacterium | reverse complement strand
TACCAGGCGCCGAAGATGGCGAACACGGCGCCGAGCGAGAGCACGTAGTGGAAGTGCGCGACGACGTAATAGGTGTCGTGCATCACGATATCCATGCCGGCGTTGGCGAGCACCACGCCCGTGACGCCGCCGACGGTGAACAGGAAGATGAAGCCCACGGCCCACACCATCGGTGCGCGGAAGGAGATGGAGCCGCCCCACATGGTGGCGATCCACGAAAAGATCTTGATGCCCGTGGGGACCGCGATCGCCATGGTCACGGCGATGAAGTAGGCGCGGTAATTGACGTTCATGCCGACCGTGTACATGTGGTGCGCCCACACGATGAACCCGACGACGCCGATCGAGGCCATGGCGTAGGCCATCGCGAGATAACCGAACACCGGCTTACGGGAAAAGGTCGAGACGATGTGGCTGATGATGCCGAACGCCGGCAGGATCATGATGTACACTTCGGGGTGGCCGAAGAACCAGAACAGGTGCTGCCACAGGAGCGGGTCGCCGCCGCCGCGCTGATCGAAGAACGCGGTGCCGAAGTTGCGGTCGGTGAGCAGCATGGTGAGGGCGCCGGCGAGGACCGGCACGGCCAGCAGCAGCAGCACGGCCGTGATCAGGATGGCCCATGCAAACAGCGGCATCTTGTGCATGGTCATGCCGGGCGCGCGCATGTTCAAGATCGTCGTGATGAAGTTCGTGGCTCCGAGGATCGAGGAGGCGCCGGCGAGGTGGAGCGACAGAATCGCGAAGTCGACACTCATGTCCGGTTGGCCGGCAATTCCCGACAGAGGCGGATAAAGCGTCCAGCCCGTTCCAGCGCCCGCTCCGGCGGTCATGGAAAGGACCACAAGAACCAGGGCCGGCGGCAGGAGCCAGAAGGAGATGTTGTTCATGCGCGGGAAGGCCATGTCCGGCGCCCCGATCATCAGCGGCACCATCCAATTGCCGAAGCCGCCGATAATGGCCGGCATCACGACGAAGAACACCATCAGGAGGGCATGCGCGGTCACGAGCACGTTGTAGAAGTGCTTATCCGTGATGAATTGCAGTCCCGGATGCATAAGTTCGGCACGGATCATCATCGAGAAACCGCCGCCCACCAGTGAGGCAATCACTGCGAAGACGAGGTACATCGTGCCGATGTCCTTGTGGTTGGTGGAATACAGCCAGCGGGTGATGCCCGTCGGATGATGGTCGTGGCCGTGATCGGCCCCGGCGCTGTTGTGATGATCGGCGTGGGAAGCTGCACTCATGGACGCTTTCTCCGAAACGTAATTCTATTGAGCCGAGGCGAGTTTCACGCTGTCCGCGGTGGCGGGCGTGAGGCCGGCTTTTTCTTGTTCAACCCAGCGCTGGTACTCTTCCTTGCTGACCGCATCGACGACGATCGGCATGAAGGAGTGGTCGACGCCGCACAGTTCCGAGCACTGGCCGTAGTAGCGGCCCGGCTTCGTGATGCGCGTCCAGGTTTCGTTGACGCGGCCCGGCATGTTGTCGAGCTTCACGCCGAAGGCCGGGATCGTCCAGGCATGGATCACGTCGTTGGCGGTGAAGAGCAGGCGGATGTTGGTGTCCACCGGCAGGACGACGTGGCGGTCGGTTTCGAGGAGGCGGTGCTGACCGGCCTTCACGTCGATTTCCGCATCGGGGATCGCAATGGCGTCGAAGGAAACGCCCGTGTCCGGATACTCATAGGACCAGAACCACTGATTGCCGGTGATCTTAAGGGTCATCTCGGCGTCGGTCGTGCGGTCAAGGAAGTAAAGCGTGCGGTAGGACGGAACCGCGATGCCCACCAGGATGAGGACCGGCACGATGGTCCAGATCACTTCGATAAGGGTGTTGTGCGACCACTTGGCCGGAACCGGGTTGCGCTTCTCGTTGAAGCGGAAGATGCAGACCAGCAGGAGCGTGGCGACGAAGACGCTGATGACGGTGATGATCCACAGCAGCAGCGTGTGGAAGTCATGGAGCATTTCGGCCTGAGGAGTCGCCGGGGCCTGAATGCCGAGCTGCCACTCCGTCGGGAAGGAGGGGGTGGGCATTTGCTCGGCGGCAAACGCGGTCCCCATGGAAAAGATGCTCGAAACGACGGCGCAAAGCGCCAATGCCACACGACTCACACTCTGTCTCCATTACAACCCAGCGGGTGGCCACCGTTTAAGGGGCCGGACCGGGCGGTTCAACCGATATTTTTTGGGCGTTTGCAAATTCCCCTGCCACGCCAATGGGTTCCAAAGAATCCTTCGGTTCCGCCCCGGGCGGAGACTAACCGAACGGGCCTCGCACGTAAAGGTAAAGCCCTATATTCACAAAGGGTTGTTAACCCTTTCGCGGTGCGTCGCTTTTCCGGAACGCGGGTCTCAACCCGGTGACAGATCAAAGGGTTTTGTTTAACCGTCCGGTCGGTTAGACAGGCGCGAGACTCTGGTGCGCGCTTCAGGAGAATTTTGGTGAACGCAGTTCCGCCGCAAGATTCCAACAATGCCGATTCTAGTGCGAAGGCCAAGCGCCGCCGGGTGGTGCTGTTCGCCTGCCTTTTGGCGCTCGTCCCGTTATTCATGTACGTGAGCTTCATCATCAAAACCGCCGTGCGCGGGCCTTAACGACACAAGGGATTTTTCGTTTTTCTTTCGAGAAAACAGAAACGATAAATCCCTGGATCCTCGCGGCCGGTCGGCCGCAAGGACGACGTCCACTTGAACGGTTCTGCCTAAATGACCACCGCGACCATCCTTCCTCACGTCAACGCCGTGCTTAACGCGCTGTCCACGATTCTGCTTGTTGTTGGATTCGCGGCGATCAAATCCGGCCGCCGCGATGCGCACCGCAAGGCGATGTTGTCCGCGCTCGTGGTCTCGGGCGTGTTCTTGATCAGCTATCTGACTTATCATTTCACCGCGCCGACCTTTGTCTTCGCGGGGACGGGGTGGACTCGGCCGGTCTACTTCGCGATGCTGATCAGCCATGTGGTGCTGGCGACCATCGTCACGCCGATGGTGATCGTGACGGCGTACCGTGCGCTTAAAGGAACGTTTGACCGCCACAAAGCGATCGCGCGCTGGACCATCGGTGCGTGGCTTTATGTCACGGTGACCGGTGTGCTGATTTACATGATCCTCTACCACGTTTACCCGCCGGTGGCCTGATGGACGAAAAAGAAGTCCTCGCGCGCGCGATGCCGCCGCCGGTCGATACGGCGGTGGACGGCAATTTCGCCGGCAAGATCACGCCGGCGTTCATGCATGAACTGCGCGGCTGGGTGAGTCTGCCGCTGGCCGCTCTTGCCTTGGCGGGACTGCTCGCGCTGCTGCTGGCCGCCTCGCGCGTGCCGGGCGCCGAAAAGGTCCTGACCTGGACCGGTGACAGCTTCTTCCAAAAAGGCCTGGTGGCGCACGTCACTTTCGCCTTCGTCATTTGGTACATGGGCGTGCACGGCGCGCTCACCGTGCTGATGACCGCGCAGATGCAGGGCGCGCGCGCCGCGCAAGGCTTCCTGTCGGTCGCCGTCGGGCGCATCGGTGTTTACGGCGCGTGGTTGAGCCTGTTCCTTCTGCTCGGCCCCGTGCTCGCCGACTTGGGCGAACCTTCGCTCAACAACTACATCCCGGTGCTCGATCACCCGGTTTATTACGCGGGCCTTGCGCTGCTCGCGGTCTGCGTCGCCTTGCCGGTGCTGCGCTTGCTGGCGCTGATGGCGCGTGAGCGCAACCCGGATGCGGCCGTGTTCTCGGTGGCCGCGGCCGGACTCATATATGTGCTCGCGCTGGTGTGTATCGTCGCCGCCGGCCTGACGATACCGGAGAACGTCGGACGTCAGGGCGCGAACGAGTATCTGATGTGGGGCGGCGGCCATGTGCTGCAGTTCGCCAACACCGCGCTGATGCTGTGTTCCTTCTATCTGATCTCGCGCGCCGCGCTTGGCGAAACGCCGCTGCCGGGTTCGTGGCTGAAGATCCTGATGCTCGTGCTGGTGGCGGGCGCGGCGGCGGGGCCGCTGTTGTATTTGACGCATGAGGCGGGCGGCGCCACGCAGCGCGACCTGTTCACGCGCCTTTATTGGTATGCGCTTCCGCTTCCCACGACCGTGGTGCTGGGCAGTGTCGCACTTCTCTTGTTCCGCCGCTGGAAAGACGCGATGAGCGGCGCGCCGGAGATCAAGGCCATCATTGTGGCCCTGTTCCTGTTCGCCTACGGCGGCGTGCTCGGCTTCTTCGAAGGCTCAATCGACACGCGCACACCCAGCCACTACCACGCGATGCTGATCGCCGTGACTCTGGCTTTCATGGCGCTCTACTTCGCGCTGTTCCTTCCCTTGCTCGGACGCCGTACGAAACGTCGGAAGCTGCGCACCACGATGTACGTCCTTCTGGGCGGCGGGCAGTTCCTGCATTCCACCGGACTATATCTAGCGGGTCTGGAAGGGGTGCTGCGCAAGACCCCGGGCGCCGCGCAAGGCCTTGATAGTCCTTGGAAGATCGCGACGATGTCGATCATGGGCCTCGGCGGACTGATCGCCGTGGTCGGTGGTGTCATCTTCATCTTTCTCGCCGGGAAAATGCTTGTTGGCAAACCCGGACCGGAACGGTAGACCAACCTCGCTGAACGATCCCTTCCTGGCGGTTGGGCCAACGATGCCCGGTTCCCGAGCATCGTTGTTTTAAAGAGTAGTGCCGCCGCAGGCGGCACGGTGGGATGCCAGTAAGTTATGCAAATTCGCAGTTACATTGAGCTGATGAAGCTGCGCATCGGCTTCCTCATCGCGATCAGCGCGATGGCGGGCTATGCGGCGGTCGCGAGCCATGTCGATGCATGGCAACTCGTTGTGCTGTTCGTGGCCATGGTGCTCGGTTCGTCGGGCTCGGCCGTCTTCAATCAATATTATGACCGCGACATCGACCGTCTGATGACGCGCACCGCCAACAGGCCGTTAGCCGTCGGCACCATGGGCGACGCGCGCAAGGCGCTGCTGTTCGCCGGCGCCTTGCTGGTGACGGGTTGTGTGCTCGCCGCCATGGCCTTCAACTGGGTCGTCGCGACGCATCTGTTTCTCGGCGCGTTTGTCTATGGCGTCGTCTACACCGTGTGGCTGAAGCGCAAACACTGGACCAACATCATCATCGGCGGCGCCGCCGGCAGCTTCGCCGTGCTCGCGGGCGCGGCCGCCGTCGATCCGAACATCTGGCTGCTGCCGACCCTGATGGCGATCACGCTGTTCCTGTGGACGCCCTCGCACTTCTGGGCGCTCGCCATCCTCATCAAGGACGACTACGCGAAAGCGGGCGTTCCGATGCTGCCCGTCATCGCGGGCGACGCCACCTGCGCCAAATGGATCTTCGGCAACACCGTCCTGCTCGTCATCTCGGCCATGCTGCCGGTGGCGTTCGGCGAACTCGGCGTGCTGTACGGGGTGATCTCCACGGCGTTCGGCGCGCGCTTCCTGTGGCTGAACGTGAAGCTGATGAAGGATCCGGGCCGCGATCTCGCGCGCCGGAATTTCCTGTTCTCGATGCAGTACCTGGCCGGCGTGTTCCTGGCCGTGGTCGTCGACAAGCACGTACCGCTTCCCTTCTAGCCCGCCGAGCAACGCGCGTGCGGGGAATCCGGCCTGCATCGCACGCTGTCTTGTCATGGATCGTCCGGAGTCACGGATCGCCCGGACGCTTCGCGCCGGGCGATGACAGCGAAGCGTTAGTGGTGTGACCCCTACATCAAATCGACGGCATGTTTCTTCAAGTCGGCGAGTTCGCAATGTTCCAGCGCGCCTTCGTGGGTGGCCGTGAGCACGACCTTCGGCGCCTGGCCGGCGTCGAGCGCCTGCCGCCAGCGCGGCGCGCACAGGCACCAGCGGTCGCCGGGGTTGAGACCGGGGAAGGCGTACTCCGGCATGGGCGTCGAGAGGTCGTTGCCCATGCGCTTGCTGTAGGCGAGAAATTCCGCCGTCATCACAACGCAAACCGTATGAGAACCCAGATCGCTGGGCCCGGTGTTGCAGCAGCCGTCGCGGAAGAAACCGGTGACCGGCTTGGCCGAGCACATCTGCAGTGTGCCGCCGAGCACGTTGCGCGCGGGGCGCTGCTGTTCGCTCATATCGCGCGGCATATCAAATCCTTGTTCTGCGGGCGGCCTCGAATTTAGCACCGCGTGAATGCCCCGCAAGCCTTGGCGGCGTAGATGGCGAAGCCTATGCTTGAGGCCTAACAAATTTTGTCGGGCACTCATGTCGGAGAAGAACGTAACGGCTCCGGGAGTTGGCAAATCGGTCGCCGTGGCGCCGGCCGATGTGGCCCGCATCTGGGCGGTGATGAGCCATGAAATCCGCACGCCTTTGATGGGTGTGGTCGGCATGCTCGAGGTGCTGAACCGCACCGGCCTCTCCGACGAACAGCGCCGGATCATCTCAACGGCCGAGGAGTCATCGGTGGCGCTGATGCGTATCATCGACGACGTGCTCGACTTCGCCAAACTCGAATCCGCGCAAGTCAATCTCGAGGAATCCGCCGCCGATCCGGTCGCGATCCTGGAAGGCACGGCGCACTTGCTCGCGGCGATCGCGGGACCCAAGCGGCTTGTGCTGACGTGCGAAGCCGAAGGCGCCCTGCCGCTGGTGCTGTGCGATGCGCTGCGCCTGCGCCAGGTGCTTTTGAACATCGGCGCGAACGCGGTGAAATACACCGAGACGGGGACGGTTGCCTTGACCGTTTCGTTGATCGACAGCCGTGACGGAGCCGCGACGCTGCGGTTCAGCGTGACCGACACCGGCGAGGGCGTGCCGCTCGATCTGCAAGGTTATCTGTTCCAGCCGTTCTGGCAGCTCGTGGGCCGCGAAGCGTCGTTGAGCGGCATGGGCGGCGTGGGACTGGGCCTGGCGATCTGCCGCACGCTGGTGGACGCCATGGGCGGACAGATCGCGGTCGATAGCCGGCCGGGCGAGGGGACGCGCTTCGATGTCGATGTGACGTTCAGGATCGCGCCGGCGCAGGTCACGCGCCCGCGCCTCGATGACATGGAAATTGTCACCGTCGACACCGGCGACACGGCGCTTGGCATTGCCGCGCGATATCTGGAAGGCGCGGGCGCGAGCGTCGTGCGCGTGGATACGCTGGGGGCGCTCGCGCGACATGCGCCGGCCGCGAACAAGCGTGTGATTGTGCTCCTTGGCGCGGACACGGAAGCCGAGGACGTGGAGGCGACGTCGGCCGCCTTGCAGCGTATGGGCTCCGACCGGTTATCCTCCATCGTGTGGCTGCATCGCGGCGCGGCGGGAAGTTTGCCCGCGCGTTCCGGAGTCTGGCCCGTGCGCGCGAACCCGATGTGGCGCGGCGATTTGTTTGCCGCCGTCACGAAAACCGGCAACGCGCGGGAAGGCGACGGCGTGGCGGTTGTCGCGCGCCATCAGGAGCGCTTGATCGATCCGAACGCGGCGATGCAGGCGGCGCGGGCCGACGGCATGGTCGTCCTGATCGCCGAAGACAACAAGGTGAACCAGGAAGTGCTGCGTCAACAGCTCGCCATCCTTGGGTACGACTGCGATATCGCCTCGACGGGCCGCGCGGCCCTCAAGATGCTGAGTGAGCGCACGTATCCCCTGCTCCTGTGCGATTGCCACATGCCGGGCATGGATGGCTTCGAACTGACGCGCACCATCCGCGGCCATGAGAACGGCGAAACGCGCATGCCCATCGTCGCGGTGACGGCGAATGCGGTCCCTGGCGAAGCGCAGCGCTGCCGCGCGGCGGGCATGGACGACTATCTTGCGAAGCCGATCGAAATCAGCGCGCTTCAGGCCAAGCTGAGCCGCTGGATCGGCCCGGCGCAGGCGCACCCGACGTGGGGCGGCGTGACGGCGGTTCACGCGGCGGAGCCGGCGGAAAAGCTGCTGGACCTGCGCGGATTGTCGCTCGTGTACGGCAATGATCCGCAGCGCCTCGCACCGATTCTCGAACAATGGTCGAACGGCATGCGCGAGATGCTCAAGGACCTGGAAGACAGCTTCGAGGCGAAGTCCTGGGAGGCGGCGCTGGCGGCGACCCATCGCATAAAAGGCAGCGCCGGCGTCGCGGGTGCGGCGCGCGTGTCGACATCGGCGGCGGCGCTCGAGGTGGCCTTGCGCGGCGGCAATGCCGCGGCGGTCGCAAGCGAACGCGCGCGCGTGCGCGCGCTGATTCAGACATCGTTGAATGAAGCGGCGGATTGGCGCCGGGCCGCGAAGGATCAGGCGCGCGTCATGCAAACGCCGGCGCCGTGAGGCCCGGGGATCAGGCGGCGGTCTCGGACGCGGCGGCGTCGTGCGGTGAGAGGATGTACCCCGACCCGCGAACGGTCTTGATCATCACGGGACGCTTCGGATCGACTTCGATTTTGTGGCGCAGGCGCGTGACCAGAACGTCGATGCTGCGGTCCATGGGGTCCCACTCCCGCGACAGGACCTTGTCCATCAAATCCTCGCGTGTTTGCACCTTGCCGGCGTTTCGGATGAGGTGCCCGAGCAGGCGGCATTCGTTGCCGGTGAGCATCGCTTCGGCGCCGCTTTTTGAACGGAAGAGACCGGCGTCCTGGTCGAGAGTCCAGCCTTGATAGGTCAGTTTGCCGTGAGGGACTTCGTTGCGGGCGTCCTGCGGCGTCGCGGCGAGCGCGCCGGTGCGGCGCAGGACGCTCCGGATCCGCGCGAGCAGTTCGCGTTCCTCGAAGGGCTTGGTGAGATAGTCGTCGGCGCCGCACTCCAGACCGACAACACGGTCCATGATCTCATGGCGGGTGGACAGGATAATGATGCCGAGCGTCTTGTACTGCTCGCGCAGATACCGCGTCAGGGCGAAACCGTCTTCGCCGGGCAGGCGCAGGTCCATGATGACGAGATGGATCGGCGTGTCGGCCAGAACCCGGCGCATGTCCTTGCCGTCCGTCGTCAAGGTGACTTCATATCCTTCGCCGCGCAGGTATATATCTAGGACGTCGCGGACAAAGGGATCGTCCTCGACCACCAGAATGCGGGGCGGGGTCTGCGAAACCTTGGAATTATCCATCCAAAAAACTCGCGTTTTCAAAGCGATACGAGACGCAGACGGGGATTCAGCGGATCCCCGCGAGACCAGTATACAACCCAGGATGAAATTTCCTACCCCTCGTTTGAGCTTTCATATAACGCCCGCGCGCGCTGGAGGCGGCGCGTGAGGGCGATCTCCGTCTTGCTGGTGGACGACGATCCCTTCATCCGTGAGGTGGTGGCGGCGGCGCTGAGCGTGACGCCCGGCGTTCATGTGCAGAGCTTCGCGTCCGGTGAGGATGCGCTCGCAAGCGCGCGCGTGGCGGCGCCGGACATCATCGTGCTCGATTTCACGATGCCGGGCGCCGACGGCCTTGCGATCCACCGTGACCTGAAGGCCGCGCTCGGCGACATGCCGCCGGTGATTTTCCTGACCGCGCGTGAAGACGCCGATCTTGTCGCGCGGTTGCGCGCGGCCGGCGCCGTGGGTGTGCTCGCGAAACCCTTCGATCCGTCTGCGATCGCGGACGAAATCCTGAAACTCGGCGCGAGCCCGCGCAAGGCGGCGCCGCGCGATACGCGTCTCGATGCGGTGGCGGCGAGTTTCCGCGCAAGCCTGCCGCAGACCATGGCGCAGATCGACCGGGAATGGAGTGTGTTGCGGCGCGAGTGGCAAGCCCCTGTCGCCGCGAGCCTGATCATGCGCGCGCATAAACTCGCGGGCGCGGCGGGCTTGTTCAAGCTGCACGAACTCGGAAACGCCGCCCGCGCCGTGGAAGTCGCGGCGGTGGTGCAAGTGGACGCGGACAGGCGCGGCGAAACGGTGGATGTCGCGGGGTTAGAGCCGGCGGTGGCCGCCCTGTGGGCGCGTGCGATCGAGGCGATGGGGAAGGGGTGATGGACCTCGCCAGTCCGCCTTCGCCCTAAGTGCGTATCTGGTTATCCGGCTGGCTTGCCGAGCCGAAGCCCCACGGAGTGGGGGTTTCAAGTGGTGCCGGATGAGGGGATTGAACCCCCGACCTTCGGTTTACAAAACCGCTGCTCTACCGCTGAGCTAATCCGGCGTCGCCATTCGCAAAGAGGCCCGGAAAATAGGGCCGGGCCTCCAAAAGGGCAACTCACTAAAAACGTCGTTATGTCTTCGTGTCCTGGCGCACTTTTTCATAAAGCGCCACAGCGGCCGCGTTGGAGACGTTGAGGCTTTCCATGTCGCCGGCCATGGGCAGCTTGGCGACGTGATCGCAGGTTTCGAGCACGAGGCGGCGCACGCCTTCGCCTTCGGCGCCGAGCACGAGTGCGATACGGCCGCCGAGTTTGACCTGGCCCACCATGTCCTTGGCGTGGGCGTCGAGACCGACGACCCAGAACCGATGTTCCTTTATCTCCTCGAGCGCGCGCACGAGGTTGGTGGTTTTGATGTAAGCGATCTTATCCAGCGCGCCGGAGGCCGATTTCGCCATGACGCCGTTTTCCTCGGGGGCGTGGCGGTCGGGCGCGATCACCGCGACCGCGCCGAACGCCGCGGCCGATCGCAAGATGGCGCCGACGTTGTGCGGGTCGGTGACCTGATCGAGCACCATGATACATGCGTTGGGATTGGCGCTGGAAAGCTCGAGCACATCGGTGAGGTTGTGATCGAGCGCGCGCGTGAGCATCGCGATGCCTTGATGCACGGCGTCCTCGCCGACGACGGCGTCGATCTCGCGGCGCGAGCAGGTGCGGGCATTGCCGAGATCGCCCGCGTCTTCCGCGAGCTTGGCCAGCGCTTCCGCTGTCCCCATGAGCCTCAGAATCTTGCGTGATGGATTGGTCAAGGCCGCCGCGACGGCGTGGTGGCCGTAGAGCCAGACTTCGCCCGATTTATGGGCCGGCGCATCCTTTCGCTCGCCGCGGGCGGCGTCATGCCGGCCGATTTGGCGCTCGGCGGGCGGGGTCGAACGGCGCCCCTGGGTGCCGGTCTTTTGCCCAGGCCGTTGAGAACGGGTGTGTTTTGACATTTTTTGAGCGTCCCTTTTTGCCCGGCGTAACGATGTTCTTTCACGTTGACAAGGCGGGACCAACCCCCTACTTGGAGGCCCTTCCGAGAGACCGGCTTCCCAAACGATTTCCACAGGTTAGGAGGGGTGGCCGAGCGGTCAATGGCAGCAGACTGTAAATCTGCCGACTTATGTCTACGAAGGTTCGAATCCTTCCCCCTCCACCATCCTTCGCGCCCTCCGGGCGCTTCGGCTTGGCAAGCCGGTGATCGCGAAGGATGTCACGCCGAAGCCCGATAGGGCGAAGGTGGACCTCCTGCGGCAAGCCATCAGTTGAGATCACGCATGACCGAAACGCTTCCCGACCGCCTGTCCGTCAATCCGCAGAGCCCTCACTATAATGAAGAGCTCCTGAAGAAGGATGTGGGTGTGCGTTTCAACGGCGTCGAGAAGAACAACGTCGAGGAATACTGCGTCAGTGAAGGCTGGATCAAAGTCGCCGCCGGCAAGACCCTGGACCGTCGCGGCAATCCGATGACGATCATGCTCAAGGGTAAAGTCGAGCCCTACTTCCGCACGCCGGAAAGCGCCGCTTAAGCGGCTCTGCGACTCTGACGTCCAAGCCTCCGCCAAAGCGGTTTCACGGTGCGGTCCCGTGCGTGAGCGGTGTGCCGCTCCTAGAGCTTGTGCCCCCGGTTGCGTGCGGCCATCGGCGATAATCCGCCGAGCAGGTTTTGCCGAACTCTTGTCCGTGCGGCCTCGCCCGACCTTTGTGCGCCGCACTGTATTCACGAAACATCGAACGATCACAGCCCGTTAGGGTGCTTTGTTACATTTTTAGGCGCGGGTGAAACCCTTGCGCGGAGGACCGCCGAGCGATCCGCGAGGCCTTTGAATTCACGAAGATTTTTCGTGATGAGGCTGCAAAAAACCGCGCGTGAGACCCACACTCTGTGGTAAAAAAGCACTTCGCTTTAGAGCGTGGAGGGGCGCGTCTGAAATGACGGGCCTGTGCTCAAGCGGCGTTCGCCCGAAAAGGGCTTCGGTTCAAGTGAGGAGAGGTATGCTGACCCTTCGTTGCGCTACGCATTTTGCTGCGGCCGCGGTTGTCATGTTTGCGGGCGCTGGCGCGTATGCGCAGACCCAGAAAAGCAAAGTACCGGTCGAGGCCTTCATCGTGGAGCCGATGCCCGCCGGCGTTCAGGTGCTCGGCACGGAAGTCGACGGTCCGGTGTTCGCGACCGCCGCCGGCCGCACGCTGTATGTGTGGCCCGAAAACGATCAAAACGACCAGGGTGTGCGCGGCGAGCGTGAAGGCAAGCCGACCTGCACCGACAAGGTCGCGCGGGTGACCGCGGGCTTCCAGGAGCCCTATCCGCCCAATCTCGTCGAAGTCGATGTCGATACGCGTCCCTCGTGCGCGGCGCTGTGGCCGCCGTTTCTCGCGGACGCCGGCGCCAAGCCGGTTGGCAAGTGGACCATCGTCGAGCGTCCCGACGGCGCCAAGCAGTGGGCCTATGAGGGCCTCGCGGCTTATATCTCGGCTCTCGATCGTGAGCCTGGCGACGTGATCGGCTCGGCCAAGTTGCACGCCGGCGGCGATTCGGGCGCGCATCGCCGGCCGATTGGGCCTGAAGCGGATGTGCCGGCGCAGTTTGAAGTCGTGACGCTGCCGCTGGGACGCATGCTCACCGATATTAAAGGTTTCTCGGTCTATACGTGGGATCGCGACGGCGCCAACAAATCGAACTGTGACGCCGCGTGCCAGGAAACCTTCGCCCCGATGCTGGCGCATGCGTCGGCGCCGAAAGTGCACGGGGACTGGGGCGTGATCGAACGCTCCCCGGGTGTGTTCCAGTGGACGTACCGCAAAAAGCCGCTCTATTCGATGCTCGGCGAAGAGCAGCGCGGCGCGTTTCATGGTTCGGATATTCCGGGCTGGCACAATGTGTTCACGCAACCCGCGCCCGCGTTCCCGAAGGGCTTCGCCGTTCAGGATGCGCCCGGCGGGCAGGTGCTGGCCAACGCCGAAGGCCGCACGGTTTACATTTATACCTGCGTCGACGACACCCTCGATCAGCAGATCTGCGATCACCCCGCGCTCAATCAGAAATACCGCCTCGCGATTTGCGGCGGCGGCGATGCGGCGCGCTGCGTGAAGCAGTTCCCGTACGTGACGGCGAGCGCTTCCGAGCGTTCGGCCTCGCGCATCTGGCAGATCAAGACCATCGACACAAGCACCGGCAAATACGTCGCGGAGAACGCGCCGAACGCGACGCGCGTTTGGACGTATCGCGACCGGCCGCTGTACTACTTCTTCAAGGACACGAACCCCGGCGACACGTACGGGGATTCATGGGGTGAGAACAACGGCTGGATCAATGGTTTCCACGCCTTCTTCACCCGCGAGGAATTTCGCAAACAGTATCTCGACACTTCAGGGAGCGGCCGTCGATGAAACACATCATTCTGTCCACTCAGGTCTCCGCCTTCGCGATCGCGGCGAGCCTCGCGCTCACGGCCGGTAGCGCCAACGCGCAACAGGCCATGAAAGAGGGCGCCCTCGGCGTCCAGAACCGCTCCATCGGTTATGTGATGGTGTTCGAGAACCGCTCGATCTATCAGGCGAAGGACGCGAAGACCCAGTGCCCGACGGCGCTGAACGACGGCCCGCCGGAGCAGTTCAAGAAGCTCTATCCCGACACCGGCGAGCGCACCGTCGAAGGCACGCGCCTGGCCTGGGAAGGCGAGCTGTGGAACCCGAGCGCGAAGGAGTTGAACGTCCCGTACTACGAAGTGCAGGGCAAGGTCGGCCGCGGCATGAACCTCGACGGCAAGGTCGGCCCGAATGACTACGTCGACCCGGACACGGGCGAGAAGGGCATCGACAACCAAATCTACCGCACGGTCGGCTGCACGTTTAACTACCGCGACGGCCAGACCTCGACCCTGACGCCGCAATGGCGCCGCGCCACCTACAACATCTTCGTCATCGAACTGACGAACGTCGACAGCCTGCAGAACGACGACGACGTGACCGTGACCACCTATCGCGGCAAGGACCGTCTGATCACCGATGCGACCGGCAACGAATATCTGCCGGGCGGCTCGCAGACTCTCGATACGCGCTGGGGCAAGCGCTACATCACCGCCTTCAAGGGCAAGATCAAGGACGGCGTCCTGACCACGGAAGCCAAGGACCTGATCATGCCGGCGGCGTCGGTCTACGCGCCGCGCGACGGAGCGCCGGACATCATCTACCGCGACATGCGTTTCCAGCTGAACCTGACGGACACGCAGGCGAACGGCTACATGGGCGGCTATGCCGACGTGTGGACCTGGTACTACCACTCGCACAAGACCCGTGACTCGCGTCACCAGGCGTACGGCGGCACCGCCGGTCCGACCCTGTACCGCGCGCTGATGAAGAACGCCGACGCGTTCCCGGATGCGAACGGCCAGAACACCGCGATCTCCACGGCGCTCGACGTGAAGTTCGTGCATGTGTTCGTGCAGCACCCGGGCGCTCAGGTGGCCGGTATGGTCAATCACGGAACGCAGTCGGCTGAAGCCGCCGCGACTGAAGCGCGCGCGCGCGAGTAACGGAGGATTTGTTAGTGTCTTCGAAAGTACGTCTCTCCTCGCTCCTGCGCGGCAGCGCGATCGGTCTTGCGGCCGCTTTCGCGCTTTCCAGCTGCTCGGGACCGACGGGCACTGAAGGAGCCAAGACCGCGGCGGGCAAGCAGGTCGCCGCGGTGCAGGAGCCGGAGTCTTCCGGCGCCGAGCCGCGCCTGCGTCTGATCACACGCGATCAGTACCTCAACACGTTGGCTTATGTGTTCGGCGCGGATGTGCGCCCGGACGTGGAATTCGCGCCGGTGGAACGCGTCGACGGCCTGCTTCGCCTCGGCACCTCGCGCGCGGGCGTCAACGACACGCAGCTTGAGTTGTACCAGAAGACCGCGCAGTTCGTGGCCGCTCAGGTGATCGAGCCCACGCGCCGCAACTTCGTCATCACCTGCAAGCCGGTCAATGAGAAGGCCGCCGACGCCGCTTGCGCGTCACAGGTGCTGAACCGGGTCGGACGCCTGATGTTCCGCAAGTCGCTCGAGAAGGACAAGCTGGACGAACTGGTCGGCCATGCCAACTCCGCCGCGGATCGGTTGGGCGACTTCTACGCCGGCCTCGCGGTGTCGATTGAAGAGATTCTTATGAGCCCGAAGGCGATGCTGATCGCCGAAAAGGCCGAGCCGGATCCGAAGAATCCGGGCCACATGCGCCTGGACGCCTATTCGCTTGCTTCGCGCCTGTCGTACTTCCTGTGGGACGCGGCGCCGGATGAGGCGTTGCTGAAAGCCGCCGAGACCGGCGAGATCCAGACCGAGAAGGGCCGGGCGAGGATCGTCGACATGATGATCGCCAGCCCGCGCCTGAAAGACGGTCTGCGCGCCTTCTTCGACGACATGTACGACTTCGAGAAGATGACGACCCTGGCCAAGGATGCGCTGGTATATCCGGCGTTCACCGGTCTCACCGCGGAAGACGCGCGTGAGCAGACCTTGCGCACGGTCACGGATCACCTGATCACCAAGAAGGGCGATTACCGCGACCTGTACACGACGCGCACCACGTTCCTGTCGCCGCCGCTGGCCGCGTTGTACCAGCTGCCGACGACCAAGGGTTGGATCGAGTACCAGTTCCCTGAATCGAGCCCGCGCGCCGGCGTGCTGACGCACATCAGCTTCCTGGCCTCGCACTCGCATCCGGGCCGCAGCTCGCCGACCCTGCGCGGCAAGGCCTTGCGCGAACTGCTGCTCTGCCAGCCGGTTCCGCGTCCGCCCGCGAACGTCGATTTCTCGGCCCTCGAGAACCCGAAGGCGGAACACAAGACGCAACGCGATCGCGTCAACTTCCACCTCGAGAACCCCGTGTGCGCCGGTTGCCATCGCATCACCGATCCGATCGGCCTCGCCATGGAGAACTTCGACGGCTCGGGCCGCTATCGTACGAGTGAACGCGGCGCCACGATCGACGCCAGCGGCAATCTCGACGGCAAGCAATATACCAGCGTGGTGGGGCTTGCGACGGCGCTGCACGATCATCCGGGCCTGACGTCATGCCTGGTCAAACGGGTGTACTCGTACGGCACCGGCAGTCAGACCACGAAGGACGACGCCGAGATGCTGAAGTTCTTGAACGCGCGCTTTGAGTCGGCAGGCTACCGCGTGCCCGACTTGTTGCGCACGGTCGCGTTGAGCAAATCGTTTTCGGAATTCAAAGAAGCGGCTCCGGCCGCGGCTGAAGCGAAAACCGCTTCCGCCGCACCGGCCACTCACTAAGGGAGACAAGCGTCATGTACGACTTCAATAGACGTCGGGTCCTTCGCGGCATGCTGGGTGGCGGCGCCGTGACGGTTGGTTTGCCGCTGCTCAACGCCTGCCTGAACGGCAACGGTGACGCGATGGCCGACGGCCGTCCGATGCCGGTGCGCTTCGGGACCTGGTACTGGGCCCTGGGCATCGCCAAGGCGGCGTTCGTGCCGAACAAGCTCGGCGCGGGCTACGACATGAAGCCGGAAATGGAAGCGCTGAAGCCGGTACAGCAGCACTTCAACGTGCTGACCAACTACACCGCGTTCCGCGACAACGCGCCGAACCTCTGCCACTTCTCCGGCTGGGTGATCTCGCGCACCGGGACCGCGCCGATGACCGGCGGCAACATCCCGGGTGAAACCGTGGACGTGACCATCGCCAATCAGGTCGGCCGCACCACGCGCTACAAGATGCTGACGGCGTCGGCCGACGGCAACGCGCGCGATACCTTCTCCTATGACAATCCTACCACCCCGAACGCCTCGGAAGTCTCGGGCCTCAAGTTCTACTCGCGCCTGTTCGGACCGGACTTCCAGGACCCGAACGCCCCGACGTTCACGCCGAGCCCGAAGGTCATGGTGCGTAAGAGCGCGATCTCGGGCGTCCTCGATGACGTGAAGGACCTGGAGAAGTCGGTCGGCGCCGACGACAAGGCGCGCCTCGACCAGTACTTCACCGGCCTGCGTCACCTGGAAAGACAGTTCGACCAGCAGCTCACCAAGCCGGAACCGATCGCGGCCTGTAAGAAGCCGGGCAACCTGAAGGAAGACACCAAGGTCGGGTCCGACGTGACGATCATCGCCTCGCGCCACAAGATCATCACCGATCTGATGGTCATGGCGGTGGCCTGCGATCAGACCCGCGTGTTCAACATGTCCTACGGCGGCAACAGCGCGACGAAGGCCGGCTTCGAAAAGCCGTCCCACACCGCGACGCATGAAGAGCCGTGGGATACGACGGTCGACTATCAGCCGACGTGCTCGTGGTTCACGCGCCGCGCGATGGAAAACTGGGCCTACTACGTGAAGTCCTTCGCCGAGTTCAAGGAAGGCGCCGGCAGCCTGCTCGACAACTGCTTCATCATGGCGAACAGCGACCACGGCCTCGCGCGCATTCACGCGCTCGACGGCATGGCCCTGTTCACCGCCGGCCGCGCCGGCGGCAAGGTGAAGTCGGGTCTGCACATCGACGGCGGCGCGACCGCCACGACGCGCCTCGGCTACACCGCGATGCGCATCATGGGCCTCGATGTCCCGTCGTGGGGCACCAAGAGCAACCTGACCTCGAAGGAAATCGGCGAAATCCTCGCCTAATATCCTTCAACAGAGACGAGACAGCAGGGGGCCCCACCGGGCCCCCTGTTTTTTTGTCTTCACGGGGCGGTGACTTCGAGGTTCTGGCCCTCCCGCCGGCGCCCGGTTTCGTGCCACCATTGGCGCGGCATCGCACAAGGGAGGACGCCATGGAAGACATCATTTCGAAACTGCTGGGGGATTTCGAGCGCGGCAAGATGTCGCGCCGCCATCTCATTTCCACGCTCGCCGTCACGGCGGCGGCGTCGGCCGCGCCCGTGATCGCGGCCGAGCCCAACAAGGGCTTTAAGACGGTGGCGGTCAATCACCTGTCCTACAATGTGAAGGATTACAAAAAGACGGCGGCCTTCTATCAGGACCTGATGGGCATGACGCCGTCCCACGACAACAACAAGACCCAGTGTTTCCTGGAGTTCGGCAACAGCTTTGTCGTCGCGCGCAACGCCCGCGACGGCCGCGCGCCGGGCACCATCGACCACGTCGCCTACACCATCGACACCTGGGACAAGGCGGCGGTGGAAGCCGAACTGAAGCGCCGCGGCTTCGATCCGCGTCCGGACACGGACAACAGCTTCCATATCGTCGATCCGGACGGTTTCGATGTGCAGATCTCCGGCCGGGGCATGGACCCCAAGCTGATCTAGGACGCTGAGACGAAACAGGTGGCCGAGAGGCCCCCTGTTTTTTTCCGCCGAAGAGATGGCGGAACTTCCGCGGCCGAAGGTCGGCTCATCGTAAATCCCGCGCCACGGCGGCGAGAAATCCGCCCGCCGAATAAACGTAACGCCCGATCATGCGGCGCGGCTCCAGGATCACGCGCCACGCCCATTCGAGATTGAGCGCCTTGACCAGGCGTGGCGGAGTTGGGGTTAGTCCCAACGCCATCTTCACCGCCTGGCCGACACACAGCGCCCAGCAAGCCGGCAGGCGGTCGCGGTATGCGTCGATGAAGATTTCACTCTTTGGCGCGCCGAGCCCCATGAACAGAATGGTCGTGCGATGCGCGCGGATCGCCTCGACCAGCGCGTCGCTGCGTGCGGCGTCTGTCTCGAAGCCAAACTCCGGCACCGCTGTCTGGCTGGCGAGGCCGCGTTCCTCCGCCCAGGCGCGGATCGCGGCGGCGGCGGCCTCGTTATCGACGACGAAGAAAAAGCGATGCTGCGCGGGAAAGGAGCGGCGGCGCATGATGTCCATGGCGATATCGCATCCTGTCACCCGACCCGGTGAGGGAGCGCCGCGCAGCCTGGCATAGTAATGAACCGGAAAACCGTCGCAGACGATTTCCGCGGCGTGGCCGTAGGCCCGCCGAAAGGCGGGATTGCCGTGCAACAGCGCGACATGCTGGATATTGGGAGTCACGATCAAACCCAGCCCGCCGCCGGGCGGCGGCTCGTCGACGACCTTGTCGGCGATCTGGGCGGCCGTCAGCGCACTGATGCTGAGGCCAAAAATCCGCCGGCCGCTCACGGATTGGCCTTCGTGCAGGTCGCTTTGAGGGTTTTGCAGATATCCGGCGCGCCGCGCGGACCGCAGATGCTGTCGGCGCGCGTGTCGGACACGTTCAGCACCCCGTAACGGGTCAAAGACGTATCCTTCAAGATCGGCGGGTCGGCGGCATGGGCGTCGCACGCCGAGTAGCGGTCATGCGCCGCGAGGTAGCGGGCGAAGCGGCTATGAGCGATGTAATTATTGTCCCAACCCATCGCACCATAGGTGTTGAACACCGACGAAACATCCAGCCTGTCGCAATTGAGACAGCCGAGATAGTCCCGGTGCAACGGCCCGGCCCAGATATGCATCGCCCGGCGTATGGTGGTGCCCTGTCCCCATGAATTGACAGGCGCCGTCATCAGCAGGGCGAGCAATGCCGGAAGAAGAAGCCGCATCACCGGCCTCCTCGCACCTTGTTGAGGGCCCGCCGCATGACGGCGGAATACAGCTCGCGCGCCTTCAGGGACAAACTCTGATGCCGTTCATAGGGCTGGATAGTGATGGGGAAGAAAGGCCGCAGTTTCTCGGCCACGCGTGCCGGCGAGATGAACGTGTTGCTTTGCACCACCGCGAACAGGCCGTCGGCCTTTTCGGAAAAATGATGCTCCGCTTGCCACTCGTCGAGATTCCGCCCGTCCTTGCCGGCAAACCATACGCTGTCCGACGCATGTACCGAACGCTGTCCCGGCGGCGACACCGCATGATACCGGTCGATGAGGCCTTCACGCTCGGCGTTGAGCCAGTAAAGCGTATATTCGGTCCAATTGATCGTGTAGTTCGACAAGAGGACCCGCATCCAATCCTGATGATGCAGTTCCTCCAGGCGCCGGTGCAGGCTGCGGCACAGGGTCGAAGACAGAATCGCCGGCGTCCACCAGATCCCGTCGCGGTCGAGATGAGGATCCTGCTGCAAGAGCCGCGACGAGGGGCGCCAGAAATCCGGCTCGCGCATGCGCGGCTGCGGATAGGTCAAGGCGCGTCCGCCGGGGATGAGCGTGTCGGCATCGAACCGATGGACGGCAAAAACGTCGGGGTCGAACACGATGAAGTATTCGGTCTCGATCAGCGCCGGGGTGTAAAGCTTGATGATCTGCTGGCGATGCCAGGGGCGAACCTGATGCGGCTGCATAAAATCGCGGAAAGCGGCCATGTGCAGAGATTCGTCGACGACCTCGACCGGAAAATCCGACCAGGCTTTGGCATAGCCCCGGACGTCCTCGAATTCGTCATGGGGGACCATGATCACGATCTTGTCGAAGGTCGACGGCGAGGTGAAATGCCGCAGCGACGAAAAGAGAATGTCGCAACGCCCGATATTGTCGGCATAGTGCCGGCCTCTTGTCTTGACCGGCAGGATGGCGCTGATCTTGTTCATGGCTGATCGAACTGCACGCCCTTAGAGGAAGCGATAGACGTAGGCGGGGATATAGCTGCGCCGGCCGGTCATCGCCACGCCGACGATGCGCCCGCCGGTGTCGATCACCTGCGCCTTCATCTGCAGCGCGACCGGCTTGCGGGTGGCTTCGGCCCGCACGCCCAGCACGGTCGCGTCCGCCAGGATCGCCGCTTCGATGCCGTCGAAGGACCGGCCGACCGGCGGAACGCGCAGGACGATGTAGTCATGCTCGCGGCGCAGGAGGTCGAACAGGTAGGCGCTCTGGCGCCCGCGGGGAAGTCTGGCGCCGGATTTGAGCCGGCCCACGACGATATAATGGTTCTCGACCGGGTGGAAATCGAAGGTCGTCTCCGCTTCGGCACTGCTGGCGGGAGCGACTGCGGCGGCGCGCCAGGACGGCGCGAGCCCTGTCTCGCCCGGCCACGCCAACAGGCCGTCTTCGCCGGGCTGTCCGTAAAGATCGTCCTTCTGCGTCAGATCGAGAATAAGCACCGGGCGGGTCGAACGGCGTTCCAGTTCCTCGATCAGAGCCAGGGCCACCGTGTCGAGCCCGTCATCGTCGCGCGAGGAGAGCAGCAGCACGACGCGCGAGGATTTGTCGGTCCCCGAGGCGCTGGTGTTGATGGCGGCCACCATGCGGCCCAGTTCGGCGCGTGGCATACGGCGCGGCTGCGGTGCCGGTTCCGAGGGCACAGATTCCGGCGACACAGGTTCCGGCGGCGCAGGCTCCGGCGGCGAGAGAAACAGGCGCAGGGCCCGTATCTGGCGCAGCGTCTGTTTGAGTTCCCGCACCATCTGCGGCGGCTCGGCGGAATGGAGCGGCGCAAAGAGCACGGGCAGGGCCAGCGAGCGCTCGGCCTCTTCCGGGCTCAGAAAGGTTTCGCGCAGAGAGGTGCGCACCAGCATTGAAATCGCGGCGATCATGATCCCGACCACCAATGCGGCGGCCAGGAACAGGATCGGCGGATTGCTGCGCTGGGTGGGCGGCGCCGGCGCCTGGATGATCCTGACATTGCTGCTGCTCGAGGTATCGGCCTGGTTCTGCTGGATGCGGGCCTGTTCGACCTCGCGCGAGAAGCCCCTGAAGCTGTCGGCCAGCAGGTCGCGGTCGATTTCCAGACGGCGCAACTGATTGGCGGTTGTGATCAGAGATTGAAAATGATCGCCGGCTTCCTTGATCTGATCGTCGAGGGTCTGCTTGCGCTCCTGCTGGCCGGCGACGTCCGCGCTCAGGCGCGTGATGCGGTCCTGCACCGTATCGTAATAGCTGTTGCGGCCACGGCGAACGGCGTTGACCACCGAGGATTTCTGTTTCTCGATTTCTTTTTCCAAGTCGGCGATCTGATCGTCGACCTGCGTCACGAAAGGCGATTCTGCCATATAGCGCGCCGCCAGATCGGCCCGCCGCGCCTGAAGCTGCAACAGGGTTAGCTGCATGGTGCCGATGGCGCGCGCCGCCTCGGTATTGTCCTCGTACAGCTCGATTGTGGCGGGAACCGTCGCCGCCTCTGTCTTCAGCTTTTCCAGCGTGCTCTTGTCCTGCGCCAGCGACGCATCGTTCTCCATCCCGCGCTGCTTCAAGAGGGAGTTCAACGCCACGGCGCTGGCGATCTGCGCCTCGACATCGACGGCATCGCGGCTGCGCTGGAAAGCGATCAGTTGGGCATTTGCCTTGTCGAGCTGGCCCCGAACCCGATCCCGCTGCTGGACCAGAAAGCCTACGCGGCCTTCGGTAAAGACGCCGGCGCGCTGGCGGAAATAGTGGTCTATCAGCCGCTCGAGGGTTTTCGACGCCTTGACCGGGTCGCTGTCGCGATAGGACAGCTGGATGACATTGGCGGTTTCAACCTTCTCGATCGACAAACGGTTTTCGAGACGGCGCACGGCGCGGTCGAGCGCCTCTTCGCCCGCGTCCGGCCCCAGTTCTTCCTGCACGACGGCGCGGTGAAGTTCCGGACTGGCGAGAATCTGCGATTCGACGTTGGCGATCCCGCCCGTTTCGAAACCCGGCAATCCACCGGCGCCGCCAATTCCCGTGGCGTCGATCTGCATATTGTAGTAGCCCGCATACAGCGTCAGCAGGCGTGCCTCGGCGCGGTAGGAGGGGGGCACCAGGAGGGCGAGCAGGCATCCGATCACGAGAGTCGCGGCGAGCGCGGCGACCGCCGTCCAGCGGTAATAAAAAGCGGTATTGAGGAAATCGCGCATGGAAAAGCGCAGCGGGGCGAGGCTAGTGCCGCCTGCGGTCATGCTCTTGGGAGAAACAAGCATCGTTACTTAATTTTCGCTCGGACCACTTAAAGCCGTCGTGTTTCATAGGACAGCTGATTGCGTTGACCGTAAGCCCCGAGTTATTGAAAAAGCATGTATGAACTGGATCGAAATCGATCTTTATTGAAAATAAAGCATCTCTCGTTAGGTTTTCGCCATGAAGGGTTTTTTCCGTACCACGGCGATCATCTCGGCGTTTTTCCTTGCCGCCTGCGCTGAAGTCGCGCCTCGCTTTCAGCAACCCGAGGCCTTCGATGCGGTGGCCGATTTTCCACCGTCCTATATCGTCGGTCCGGGCGACGAGCTTTCGGTGGTATTTCCATTCAACTCAGAATTGAATTACGAAGGGCCGATTGGACCCGACAGCAACTTTACTTTGCCGGTGGCCGGAACCATCTCGACCGCGGGCAAGACTTCGACCCAGGTCGAGGAAGCCATCTCGCAGGCGCTCACCGAGCGCAAGATCGCGCGCAACCCGTCGGTATCGATCAGCATCCGGCGTTATGCCCAGGTGGTCTATGTCGGCGGCGAGGTCAAGCAGCCGGGGCCAATTGCGCTCCAGAACAAGATGGATCCGCTGCAGGCCGTGATCGCGGCGGGCGGCGCGCTCGACACGGCACGCACCAGCTCGGCGGTCATCATCCGGCGGGGCCCGAACGGCAAACCGTTGCTAAAGGTGGTCGATCTCAACAAACTGATTCATACCGGCGACGAGGCGCAGGCGATCGCGCTGCGGCCTCTGGACAGCATTTTCATTCCCAAGACCTCCATCGCCGAAGCCAATCTGTGGGTCGACCAATACATCAACAAGATCCTGCCCTTCCAACGCGGCTTCAGCTACACGATCAACAATCAGAACCCTAGCGCGTTCGTCCAACCGCAGTGAGCCCGATAGCCGCCGATCCCCTTCCTCCCCAATCATGGGACGAGGCCGGCGCGCTCCGCACGGACGAACGGGCGGCGATTCCGGCGGATGCCGACCTGACGCCGTCGCGCGCCGGGGTGCTCGTCATCCTGCTGGCGACATTGCCGATGTTCGGCCAGATCTTCCATTACATGAAGGATCTGATGCCGCTCTGGACCCTGTCCAAAGCCTTCCCGATCCTCTCGCTGCCGTTGGCGCTCGCGGTGTTCCGCTATCCGATGGCGCCGATGTCACGCCAGGTCCTGCTGTCCTTTCTTTGGTTGATGGTTGTGCCGAGCTTCGCCGGCATCTTCTCTTTCAACCAAGACTTCTTCACCGGCGTGGCGGCGGAAGTGAAGCTGTTGCCGATGCTCTATTTCTTCTCATTCCTGGGGTTGCTGCTGCTGCTGCAGCCGACATTGCGCGAACTGCAGACGGGATTTCTCCTCTGCGCCCTGATCACCTTCGCCAGCCTGGTGATCCTCTGGGCTGTGATTCCGCAAAGCTGGTACAACGAGCACTATCCCGAAGGGGGAGGGCCGCTGTTCTCGGCCGACCATCGCGGCAACCGCATCCGCATGCCGATGTTTTTCGGCATTATCGCGATCTTCTATTATTATCGCCGCTTTCTGCGTGCACCCAGGCTCGGTTCGCTCCTGGCCGTTGTGGCCGGCATCGTCCTGATCATGGTGCTGGTCAAGACCCGAGCGTTGATGGTCGGCATCCTGGGCGTGATCGCCTTCAACAGCTTCTTCGCCACCCGCGGCTTCTTGCGCTACGCCATCTCGGGCGCCGCCCTAACGGCGGCGGGGGTAATGCTCTCTCTCGGCTATTTCGGCGCCTTGTTGGACAGCGCGGCCACGGGCTTCGACATGCGTTTTCAGACCATCCTGAAGGCTTCGAGCTTCCTCGGCATTTCCGCGATGCGCTGGCTGTTCGGCGTCGGCACCATCAGCCCGACCAGCACCGACAGCCTGTCGTCCTTCTTCGACCACTTCTTCTTTTTGGCCGACATCACATGGCTGGGCATTATTTTCGAATTCGGCGTGATCGGCGCCCTGCTGTTCCTGTTCTACGAACTCCGCGGCCTGCTTTTCTATCAGCGCGCCTTGCAACCGTACATCGACAGCCATTTTCTCGGCAGCTTGCGGGATTATCTGCTCTACGTGCTGTTGATCTCCAACCTCTATCCCCCAACTTTGACGCCGGGCGAGACCGCAGTGATCCTCGCCATTTTCGGCTATGTCTGGTTGTGGCTGCAACAGCATGGAGCTGAATGGCCGAAGGAGGCCGCATGATCCCGCGCGCGCTATTCCCGCTCGTGCTGCTGGCTCTGGCCGCGCCTGTCCGGGCCGCCGAGCCGAGCATCGTGGTGACGGTTTCGGTCGATGCCGCCGCCGACAAAAAACCGATCAGCCCGCTGATCTACGGCCTCAACTACGCGACCGCGGCGCAGCTCGCGGAGTTGAACGTCCCGCTCAACCGCGCGGGCGGCAACAGCGCCAGTATGTATAACTGGCGCATCAACGCCCGCAACGCCGGCAGGGACTGGTTCTATGAAAGCCTCGCCGCCGGCGAGGACATCTTCGATCAACATGGGGAGAGCTTCGCCGCTTTGACCAAGGAGGCGGGCGCTCAGCCGATGATGACGGTGCCGATGATCGGCTGGGTGGCCAAACTCGACCGCGACCGCAAGCCGCTGGCGGGTTTCTCGATCGGCAAATACGGCTTGCAGGAGGATTTTGACGAGCATGGCTTCGCCGAGGCCGGCAACGGGCGGACGCTGGACGGCGTTCCCATTACCGGAAACGATCCCAACGACGCGGCCCAGCCCGATGGCCCGGAGGATCAGCGGGAGTGGATCCGCAGTCTGGTGGCGCGATGGGGCACCGCCGACAAGGACGGAATCCGCTATTACATAATGGACAATGAGCCGAGCGCCTGGCACGGCATGCACAACCATGTGCGGCCGGTCGGCGCCCATGCGCAGGAAGTGGCGGACCTGGTGAGGGATTACGCCGCCATGGTGAAATCCGTCGATCCGGCGGCGCGCATTGTCGCCCCGGAGGAATGGGGCTGGGACGGCTATCGCTATAGCGGTTTCGATCAGCAACATGCCGTCGATCACGGTTACGACCGCGCGCCCGACCGCATCAACCAAACGAAAGGCATGGACTATCTGCCGTGGCTGCTCACGCAGTGGAAGCAGGCGGGCCGGCCGGTCGATGTCGTCAGCGTGCATTATTATCCGCAGGGCGGCGAATATGACGACAAGGACAACGCCTCCTCGCCCCGCATCGAGCTGATGCGCAATCGCTCGACGCGCGATTTGTGGGACACCACCTATAAGAATCCGACCTGGATCAATGCCGTGGTGGCGCTGATCCCGACCCTGCGCAAATGGGTCGACACTTATTATTATCCCGGCACGCCAATCGCCATTACCGAATATAACTGGGGCGCCGAAGACACCATGAACGGCGGCACCACCCAGGCCGACATCCTGGGAATCTTCGGACGCGAGGGGCTGGATATGGCGGCGCGCTGGGCGACGCCGCCGACCGGCAGCCCTCCTTATCTGGCCTTCAAGCTCTACCGCAATTACGACGGCAAGAATTCGGCTTTCGGCGATGTCAGCGTGCGGGCGCGAACTCCCGACCCCGACAAGGTGTCGGCGTTCGCCGCCTTGCGCAAGGACGGCGCCCTGACCCTGGTGGTCATCAACAAGCAGCTCGACGCCGCCGTGCCGGTCAAGCTCGATCTGGCCAATTTCTCGAGCCCGAGCGATGCCGAAGTCTGGCAACTGGCGGGCGGCAATTTGACGGCCAAGCCCGCGGTCCGCACGAACAACGGCACGATCGCCCTGCCGCCGCAGAGCGTGACCTTGTTCGTGCTGCGTGGCGGTCATGGTTGAAAGAACGGCTGAAAGAAACGGGGGCATCGGTCGTGGATTGCTGCGCGGATCGATCGTCAGCGTCGCTGTTCGTCTGATCGACCTGCCGAGCCGTTACGGCTTCCATCTGCTGGTGGCGGCGCGGCTCGGCCTCGCGCAGACGGGCGACTTCTATATCGTCTTCAGTCTGATGACCCTGCTGGCCGGCCTCGGCCGCATCGGCATCGATAAGGCGATGACGCGCGAAGTGGCGGTGGCATGCGCCGAGAATCGCCCGGGAGACGTCCGGCGCATTGTCGGGCGCGGTTATCTGTTGATCCTTTGCGCATCGGCGCTCGTTGCCGCCGCTTTGGCGCTGGCCGCCGATCCGCTGGCGAGCCGGATTTTGGACAAGCCGGATCTCGCTTACCCGATCCTGCTGGGCGCGCTAACGATCGTGCCGCAGAACCTGTCGACGGCGGCGGGCGGCGCCCTGGCCGGACTGAAGCGGATCGGATTCAGCCAGATGATCTATTCTTGGCTGTGGCCGGCGTTGTTCTGCGCCGTGACCTGGCTGACGCCGGGCGACGTGGCCAATACCCTGTTGCTGATCGCCGCCTGCTTTGCCGCCGCCGCCGTTATCGGAACCCTGTTGGTCCTGCGTTTCGCCCACCCTGCCGAACTTGCCGAACCGGGCGCGCCGCCGGCGCCTCTGCTGCGGCCCGGCCTGTCGCTGTTCACTCTGGAGCTGACGCAGCTTGCGATCTCATCGGTGCCCGCGCTGATCCTCGGCATCACGGCCGACAGCGTCCGCGTCGGGCTGTTCGCCGTGGCCTGGCGCGTCGCTATGCTGACCAATGTGCTGATCGCCGGCGTGGCCGGCATGGCCGCGCCGACCTTCGCCGGACTGCATGCCGCCGGCGACCGGCGGGGCCTGGCGCAGGCCGCACGCCACGCGGTTCTGCTGGGGCTCGCGCTGACGGCAGGGCCGGTGCTGGTCATGCTGGCGGCGCCGGAGCTGTTGCTGGGATTTCTGGGAGACGGCTTTTCGGATGGCGCTACCACATTGCGCATCCTCGCTCTTGGGCAGTTCGCCGCCGCCTGCTTCACCGCCCTGCCTGAATTACTCGGCATGACCGGCCATCTCGCCGACCTGCGCCGGGTCAATATGATAGCAATGATGGTGCTGCTGACGAGTTGCGCGCTGTTGTCGCCTTTCTGGCTCAATAACGGCGCCGCCCTGGCCACCACACTGGCAATCCTGGTGAACGGAGCCGGCGCCGCAATCGCCGCACGCCGTGCGCTCGGCATTGTCCCCTGGAGGGCCTCATGCGCATCCGCATCCTGACTGTTGGGCTGGTGCTCGCCGCGGCATTCGCTTTCGCCAAGCCCGTCCGGGCCGACGCGCGGCCACCGCGCTACGATCTCGACGGGCTTTGCAACAGCCGGGCGCTCACGCCGGAAGGTTTCTCGCCTGAGACGAAGGCGGCATGCGTGTCGGCACAGGGCGAGGCGCTGGATGCGGTCCGGCGCGTCTGGCCCTCGATACTCGCTTCTATTCAGGACGATTGCAGTTATGAGGCGAAAACCGAGGGCGATGGAGATTACCAGGTTCTCGAAGCTTGCCTGCGCGCCCAGATCCGCCAACAACAGTCCGATCGGAGCGCATTGACCCGCCCGAAGGCGAAGGCCAAACCCGGAAGTACGCCGAAGTGACTCCGCCGCTCGATCAATAGGCGTTGCGGTTGATCAGCCCCACGAAGGGAGTCATCAGCAGAATGCGCAGATCGAAGAAAACCGACCAGTTCTCGATGTACCAGAGATCATGGGCAACGCGGCGGCGAATCTGAACGTCGTCCTCGATGGTGCCGCGCAGGCCGTTGACCTGAGCCCAGCCGGTGATGCCGGGGCGCACGCGGTGGCGGGAGTAATATTGCCTGATGATGCGGGCGAACTGCTCGTCATGATCGACCGCATGCGGGCGCGGGCCGATGATCGACATTTCCCCGCGCAGGACGTTGATCAGCTGCGGCAGTTCGTCGAGGCTGGTGCGGCGCAGAATGTTTCCGACGAAGGTCACGCGCGGATCGTCGCGCAAGGTCGCCTTGGTGACGCCGGTCGGCACACTGTCCGCGGCGCGCATCGTGCGGAATTTATAGACCATGAACTCGCGGCCGTTGAAGCCCTTGCGCTGCTGACGGAACAGGACCGGGCCCGGGCTGTCGAGCTTGACCGCCAGCGCGATCAGCAGGCAGAGCGGGATCACCAACGGCGCCAGCAACGCGATCAGGATGCGGTCCTCGATATTCTTGACGAGCCAGCCCCAACCGTCGAGCGGCCGGCGCGATACACTGAACATCGGCAGGCCGCCGAGCGTGGTGGCGATGGAATTCTTCAGCAGCGGAAAGCTCTGCACCACGAAATTCAGCCCTTCCGGGCAAATCTGTACTTCGATGGCCAGTTCCTGCAACACCTCGACCATCTCGCGCACGCGGTGCTCGCTCGACCAGGGCAGATTGATGACGACGCAATCGACGCTTCCATATCTGGCCCACTTGAGGAAGTCCTGCGCGGTGCCCATCAGGGTGACACCCTGCTCCCGCGCGCGGTCCTGAAGACGGGCGAAGCGGTCGTCATAAACCCCGACCAGTTCGATGTGTGCCTGCTGCTTTAGATAGTGATAGAGCTGCAAACCGCTCTGATCGCCGCCGATGATGGCCACGCGGGTCACCATACTGCCCCGGCTACGCGCCCGGCGCATGAGAGTCGCGCCGACCGCGCGCACGCCGACCAGGCCGCACGCGGCGATCGTCATCCACAAAATGGCCCAGCCGCGCGAATAACTCTCGCCGACGCCCGCCATGAAAACCGTGGCGATCAACAACAGGCATACCAGCGACCAATGGCCGAGCACCCGGCTGGCCGAAGCCCAAAAATTATCCGCCTCGCTTGCTGAATAGGCCCGGCCGAGGTTGAATACGACGGCCGACATCATGACGGCGAAGGTAAGAGCCAGCATTTCGAGGCCCGGCACGGGGACGAAGCCGAAGCGGACCAAATGGGCGGCGAGGCCGCCCAGCCAGACAACCAAGAGGTCGGCGATACGCATCGCCAGCAGCAGAGCCGCGAGCCAACCTTGCCGGCGCAGCTTACGCCCCTCGGTCGTCAGCCCGGCCATCGGCTCTTGCGAAGCGCGCGCGGCCGGAAAATCATCCGCCAACCCCGTCATGGAGACCTCAAGAAAAACAGGTAAAAGTTGTACCGTTTTTATCGATGATCTCTTTTCTTTTCTCTTAAAATTACATTTAACTTTATGAGTTTCGCGCGCTAATTCGTTTGTGATCGACGGCTTTTCAATGCCGAGTTGCGGAAATCATAAAAACAGATTTCGAGTGTTTACTACTTATCGTTGCGGCTCTCGACCTATGCGGTACATCTCAAGCGAATAGGTTCGTGATCATGACTCGCACACTTAAACAGATTCTGGATGAATTGCCTCCGAAGCGGCGGAAGGAAATCGATCGCCGCTTCAAGGAACTGGTCAACGAGGTCGAATCTCTGCGCGAGCTCCGCCGCCTCTTGGCGCGGTCTCAAGCCAAGGTCGCGAAGATCCTGAAGATCTGCCAACCGGCCGTATCCAAAATCGAGAAGCAGACAGATTTGTATCTTTTGACATTGCGCAATTACGTCGAGGCCATCGGGGGAAAACTGGACGTCGTTGTCCGCCTCCCCAATCGAAAGCCGGTAAAAGTCAAATCGCTCGAAGATGTCAGCAAGTCAGCCTGAACGTCCGTGATCGCCGGATAGGCGATCACGGCGAGCGGAACCCCTCGCGGCCGAAGGCCGCAAAAAGATGATCGAGGCCCGGCGCGTCGCCGCGGTTCAATCAAAACCGCGTCACCGTCGTAAACTTTTCCGTGCCAAAAATCCGTGCCAAAGCGTCCGAAGAATTTAGTCGCTCGGCAACCCCTCAGCGGGATCACTGAACGCTATGCCGAGATGAGCAAAATGCTTCCCGTTCCGGGTCAATAAATACAGATCGTGTGCGGCGGCCGTTGCGGCAATCGCGATATCTGCGAAGCCCGGATGACGACCGGCAGCAAATGCGCGGTCCGATAGGTTGCCTGCAATCCGACCCGTACGGGCGTCGAAAGGTAGAATACGGCTACCGCCGTTTTCGATCAGACCATCAAGCCAATGGGCAAATGCATCGGCGCGGTCTTTCCCGCCGGCGCGTCTTAATTTGCAAACGCCTTGCTCAATCTCAGCGACGGTAACAGCGGAGATAAAGAGGACCTCACTATGCTCTCGCATCCAGCCAGCAAGAGCGGTTTCAGGAACCGCGCGCCCTGGCGCTATGAGCGATAAGACCGACGTATCGAGGAGATAGCCAGAACTCATAGGTCGAGTTCATGCAGCGGCGTGCGGTCACGTTCAAACTCTTCGCCCCCCGGGAAAGAAAGCAGAACATCGACAAAAGATGGCCGATCATCCGGGTACAGGCGCCGGGCATCTTCGACCGGAATCACCACTGCGGCCGGACGCCCGTGACGCGTAATTGTCGTGGGTTGGCCGTGTTCGGCCGCCTCAATGAGCGCCGAGAATTTTGCCTTGGCGTCGCGAATTTGGATGGAATTCAAGACCGCCTCCTCAATGTGACCACATGAGGTCATAATAAGGGCGGCGGCTGGCGAATTCAAGGGCCATCCGTTCTCACTCAAGCCTCGCTGCACTTTCCTTGAAGGCCCAATCTCCGCTTGCGAGTTCTTCGTCTTAAGCTTTCGGCACTTTCTGCGAGCAGCCGATTCCAGCAACGAAAATCCAACCCGGGCAAACTCAAAGCAAAAACGTCTGTCTTCTCGACGTTAGATGATGGTGGGCATATCCTTCGATACCCGCACCCGAAATAGCTTCGGGGACCGACATACCGCCATGCCATATTTCCAATCGAGGTTCTTGAGACGATCGCGCGTCTCGACGGTCAGCGCGTGAGAATTGTTGAGGTGCTGGCTCACCACGATGAGGTTCTCCGGACGATCCTCCGCGTCGAGTTTCTCTTTGATGCCCTCCAGGATCTGGTCGGTGACCACGGCTTCGGCCGCGCTCTGCGTCCAAAAGACCAGGGGTGGGCTTTTCTCCCGTGCCGGCAACGGTGTTTTCTTTACCCGCTTTCCGGTCTCAAGCTTCCTCCAGTAGCCGCGACCGGGGACCGGAATACCGTGGCGGCGACATATCTTTTTCAGCCCGAAATCCGAGAGCCCGAACCGGGAGGCGATCTTCACCATCGCCTCCGACCAGACCAGCTCATAAAGCTGCTCCCGGGTAAATTCATGCTTTTCCTTGGCCATAGCCTGCACCTTGCGTTAACGTGCCTGATACATCACATCATGATAGGATGTGATAATGGTCGCCAGTGATTACGAACTTGAAGCGCTTCTGGATTTGGATGGCTTTACGTACCAGTTTGCCGCTGGATACGAAGTGAAGATCGAGGCCCGGCGGGTCGCCGCAACGAAAGATCGGCCCCACGGGATCAAATACAGCCTGACGCTGCACGATCCTCGGCATCGGCGTATCTACGGGATGGACAACGCGCATGGCGTCCGCGGTCGCACGACCTTCGACCACCGCCATGTCTATGGACCCCGAAAGATCGTCCCGTATGAGTTTCGGAGCCCGGCCCAGTTGCTTGAAGATTTCTATCGCGAAGTCGAACGCATTCTCTCTGAAAGAGGCGTCAAATGACCACCAAAGTTGGAACGTTCAAAGAGTTTCAGAAGCACACCATTGCCATCGTAAAAGGCAAGCGCTCCGTGGCTTCTAATGAGCCAAAGGTTTGGTGCGAGCCGGTGGACGCAAAAGCCAAGCGCGAACGGCCAGTAAGATTTAGCTCGCTAGAAGCCGGCGCCAAACTGCTGTCGGCAAAGAACCGCGCTCTACTCCGCACGATTGCAATGCGGCATCCACGATCGGTTAGCGAGCTCGCCGAACTAACTGGTCGCGCAGAGCAAAACGTATTGCGCACGTTGAGGAAGCTGTCCGATGCTGGGCTTGTTCGACTAGATCGCGGGGCCGGACGCGCCTATAGGCCGGTCGTTGTTGCCAGAAAAGTGTACTTCGAGATCGACTTGTTGGCTGGTCGCGCTAGCTAATAATAGCGTTGAGAGAAGGCGTTTTACGCCTTCTGCAATAGCTCCCACATAAATACGGCGCCGCACCGATGGACAGGGTGAATTAGACCATCGAACTTGGCGGTGGCTCTGGATCCGAGGAACCCTTTGTCCTGAGCTAAAATCTCAAAGCAGCGCGCAACCCACAGCAGCGGGTAGCCGCCAAGAACGGCGAATATCTTCGGTCCAATTAAAACCGCGTCTCCGTCGTAAGCTTTTCAGTGCCAAAAATTATTTAGGCCGCTTGCGCGGCCAGTAACTTATTGGAATTTGAGGATTTTGGAGCGGGTGAAGGGAATCGAACCCCTCGCGGCCGAAGGCCGCAAAAGATGAATCGAGGGTTCGGTGCTCAGAGGGGAGTTGGAGCGGGTGAAGGGAATCG
>JADZAK010000095.1 GCA_020852595.1 Rhodospirillaceae bacterium | reverse complement strand
TTGCCGCGCAACGGTTCCAAGAGCTTCAATTCATCCGCGCTGGGAAGGCCTTTGGCTTCCATCTCCGAGCGCTGCCAGTAGCTGCGCACGCGCGTGTACTGATTGTAGAAGATGGTCTTGTTCAAGGATTCGAAGTCGAACGCGAGGTTCATCGCTTCGCGCACACGCCGGTCAGCGAACTTGGCGCGGCGCAGGTTCATCGTGAAACCTTGCGCGTCCATCGGCGAGGCTGATGTGACTTCCAGGCGCTTCACGCGGCCGTCTTTCAAGGCCGGGAAGTCGTAGCCTGTCGCCCAGCGCAGCGCCGTGCGTTCGTTGCGGAAGTCGTAGCCGCCGGTCTTGAAGCTCTCGAACAGCACCGTATCGTCGCGGAAATATTCGTAGCGGATGCGGTCGAAGTTATAGAGCCCCTTCATGATGGGAAGGTCTTTGGCCCAATATTTCTCATTGCGCTTATAGGTGATGAAGCGGCCGACCTCGAAGGTGTCGATCATGTAGGGGCCGCTGCCCAATGGTACTTGCAGCGTCGTGGCTTCGAAGTCGCGTTTTTCCCAATAGGCCTTCGGCAGCACGGGCAACTGCCCGATGATGGAGGCCAGTTCGTTGTTCTCTTTGTTCTTGAAGGTGAAGCGCACGGTGCGCGGATCACGCGCTTCGGCCTTCTCGATCTCGCTGTAGTAAACGCGGTAGAACGGAACGCCCTTGGTCAAAAGGGTCTGAAAGCTGAACACCACGTCGGCGGCGGTCATCGGCGAGCCGTCCGAGAAACGCGCTTCCTTGCGCAGCTTGAACTCGGCCCAGCTGTTGTCCGGCGCGACTTCGATGGTCTCGCACACCAAGCAGTAGCTGCCCGACGGTTCATCGAGCCCGCTGGTCATCAGCGTGTCGTACATCAGGCCGACGCCGCGCGCGGAGCTGCCTTTCAGCGTGAAGGGATTGAAGGTGTCGACGGTTGCATCATTCGCGTTCGACAAAGTGAGCGTGCCGCCCTTGGGCGCGTTCACATTCACATATCCAAACGGTTGATTGGCGCCGTACTTCGGTTCGCCGTGGATGGCGATGCCGTGCACCGGCTTGCCGCGCACCACGGCGCTGGCGGGTGTTACGGCGCAGACGATCGCCGCCGCCCCCAGGATTGCAAGCATACGGCTCATCTCGATCCTCCTCGAAAAGTCTCGCGCGCTGGAACTAGCCTTGCAGTGCGGCGAGCGCCGCCGCGTGAAGTGCGGCGTCGCCGCTGGCCAGCACTTGGCCGTGGACGGTCGTTTCCGACTCTAGGGCCAACGCGGCCCCATTCCAATCGGTGATGCAGGCGCCGGCGCCTTCCAGCACCGGAACCACGGCGGCGTAATCGTGTAACTTGAGCCCGGCTTCGCAGGCGAGGTCCGTCCAGCCCGAGGCCACCATCCCGTAATGATAACAATCGGTGCCGCCGTAACGGGTTTGCCGCACCGCGGAGGAAAGACGGTCGAAGGCGCTTTTCTCCACCGGCGAGAAGGCCGACGCGGATGTTGTGTAAACGGCCGCGTTCACGAGCGCGGTGCCGGCGCGGGGCCTGGCCGGTGCGCCGTTCAAGGTCGTCGGCACGCCGCGCCCGCCCAGCCAGCGCTCTTTCAGCGCCGGATGGTTGATGCAGCCCAGATACGGCACGGTGTTTGTAACAGCGCGGCGCCAGAGACCGATCAACGTGCCGAACAGCGGTACGCCGTTGATGAAGGATTTGGTGCCGTCGATGGGATCGAGGATCCACAGCCACTCGGCGTCCTCGCGTTCGCGGCCGTGTTCCTCGCCGATGATGCCGTGATCGGGGAAGGCTTTTGCGATGAGGTCACGCATGGCCGCTTCGCTGTCGCGGTCGGCGACGGTCACCGGCGTCGCGTCGGATTTGGCGTCGATCGCGACATTGTTGCGGAAGTGCGAAAGCACAATCGCCCCGCTGGTGTCAGCGAGGCGATGAAAAAGGGCGACGCAGGTTTTTGTGAACCCGGCGTCGCCCATATTTTTCGCGAGAACTATAGCGCGCTTACTTCGCGGGAGCGGCTTCAGCCGGCGCTGCTTCAGCCGGCGCGGCGTCCGCCGGTGCGGCTTCCGCCGGGGCTTCGGCCGGAACTTCCGGAAGCGGCGGCGCGGACGGCGAAACGCTCATCAGGAACTTGATCGCCGCGGCGCGCTCGTCGTGCTTCTTGAGGCCGGCGAAGCTCATCGAACCCTTCGGCGCCAGGTGCTTCGGGTTTTCCAGGTAGTCGTCGAGTTTCTGGTACGACCAGTCGCCGCCGACCGCCTTGAGCGACTCGGTGAAGTTGAAGCCGGCCAGGGTGGCGACCGGGCGACCGACGACGCCATGCAGGTTCGGGCCGGTCTTCGGCTTCGCGCCTTCTTCGACCGAGTGGCACGACTGGCATTTGCGGAACACGGCCTCGCCGTTGTCCACGGTGGCGACCGCGATCAGCGGAATGATGTTCGGACGGACGGCGTCCACCGAGCCGGCGGCGGCGGTCTGCACTTCCGGCACTTCCACCGGGTAGCCAAATTTCTCAACCGTCTCATGTTCCGGCATGATCAGGCCGCCAATGATGTTCACACCCAGGACGGCCAGAAAAGCCAGCCAGAAGGCGCTTACGACGGCCTGGAACGTCCGGTTATCGAGAAAACTCATTTACAGGTCCCCACGGGTCATAATTCGCGCTCTGAATAATCGGTCTAAGGCCAAATCTCAATACGAATCAACGCCCCAGGCGCGGGTTTGGCGGGAGGGGCGCCGGGCCCGAAAGGGGGCATAACCTCTTGGAACAAGGGCCTTAGTCCTGTTATGTGTCCGGCCCGACACACGCCCGCTGCCGCTTTCCAGCTGTAACCAGGACGCCAGACCCACCCATGCCGGCTCTTATTGTCATCCCGGCGCGCCTCAGCGCCACCCGCCTGCCCAATAAACCCCTCGCCATGATCGCGGGCGCCCCCATGATCGTCCATGTGTGGCGCCGGGCCGTCCAGGCGAACGCCGGACCGGTGATCGTGGCATGCGGCGACCAGGCCATCGCCGACACCATCAAGGCCGCCGGCGGGGAGGCCGTCATGACCGACCCGGCGCTGCCGTCCGGGAGCGACCGCGTCCACGCCGCCGCCGAAAGCTACGATCCTCACGGCAAGTTCGATGTGGTCGTGAACGTGCAGGGCGACCTGCCGACCCTCGAGCCCAAGCTGGTCGCCGCCTCCGTGACCCCGCTCGCCAATCCCGCGATCGATATCGCGACTGTCGTCGCGCGCATCACGGTCGAGGAAGAACTCACCGATACCGCCGTGGTCAAAGCCGCGCTGTCGCTCGAACCGGGCGCCACCACGGGCCCCGCGCTTTATTTCAGCCGCAACCTGATTCCCTCGGGTCCGGGCGATCACTATCACCACATCGGCATCTATGCGTTCCGCCGCGCGGCGTTGCGCAAGTTCGTCACCTTGAAGCCGACGATCCTCGAAGTGCGCGAGCGTCTCGAGCAACTGCGCGCCATCGAGAACGGCATGCGCATGGCCGCCGCGCTGGTGGACACGATCCCGCTCGGCGTCGATACGCCGGCGGATCTCGAACGCGCCCGCCGTCTTCTCGGCGCATAACGATGCCCGCGAAGCCCGCTAAAAAAGCGGCGAACAACCTCATCGCCTTCCAAGGCATGCCGGGCGCCTACTCGCATCTCGCGTGCAAGGCCATGTTCCCGCGCATGGATGTGCTGCCCTGCGGTCAGTTCGAAGACGCTTTCGCCGCCGTCGAGAAGGGCCGCGCGCGTTACGCCATGATCCCGGTCGACAATTCGGTGGCGGGGCGCGTGGCCGACAATCACCGCCTGCTGCCGACCTCCGGCCTGCACATCGTCGGCGAGCATTTCGAGCGCGTGAACCATCACCTGCTCGCCGTGCCCGGCGCGAGCCTCAAGACGGTGAAGACGGTCTACAGCCATGTGCATGCGCTCGGTCAATGCCGCAAGTTCATGCGCGCGAAGAAGCTCAACCCCGTCGTCGCCGCCGACACGGCGGGCGCGGCGCGCGATATCGCCGATCTCGACGACCGCGGCGTGGCCGCGATTGCCTCGAAACTCGCGGGCGACATCTACGGCCTCAAGTCGCTGGCCTCGAACATCGAGGACGCCGACCACAACACCACGCGCTTCCTGGTGATGGCGCGCGAGCCGCAGCATGTGCGCCCGAAGCCCGGCGTGAAATATGTGACCACCTTGGTGTTCCGCGTGCGCAACGTGCCCGCCGCGCTCTACAAGGCGCTCGCCGGTTTCGCCACCAACGGCGTCAACATGACCAAGCTGGAAAGCTACATGGTGGACGGCCACTTCTCGGCGACGCAGTTCTACACCGACGTCGACGGTCATCCAAAAGATCATGCGCTGGCGCTCGCGCTTGAGGAACTGCGCTTCTTCTCAAAGGAAGTGAAGATCCTCGGCGCCTATCCGGCGCACGGATTCCGGTCCGAGTAATCAGTTCTCATCCCGCCAGCCCTCAATCAGCCAGCGCGAGATCGATGAGCGGTGCGGCAGCAGCAATGTGCCCGGCCCGCTTTCGGCCGCACGCACTTCGTCTTTCGTGAACCAGCGGCAGTCCTCGAGTTCGTCCGAGTCGCGCCGGATCTCGGTCGAGAGCGCTTCGCCGCGAAAACCAAGCATGAGCGACGAGGGGAAAGGCCAGGGCTGCGATGCCATGTAGCGCACCGCGCCGACGACAACGCCCGTCTCCTCCGCCACCTCGCGCCGCACCGAATGCTCGATGCTCTCGCCTGGCTCGACAAAACCGGCGATGGTCGAAAACTGCCCCGGCCGCCACTCAGCCTTGCGCCCGAGCAGACACTTGTCGCCCTGCGTGATCAGCATGATGACGGCGGGATCGGTGCGCGGAAAGTTGCGGTATCCGCACGCGCTGCAGGTCCGGCTGTGTCCGGATTCTGTCGACACCGTCTTTGCGCCGCAGCGGCTGCAACGCGGGTGGTTCTGGTGCCAAATCGCCATCGCGCGCGCGTAGACGAGCCGCGAGGCAAGCGCCTGCTCGGTGTCGGCCCATATTTCGCGCAGACCGGCAAAGCTCGCCGCTCCAACGGCCGGCGGCCCTTCGTCGGACGCGAACGCCAACGCGAACCAGGGCGTCTCGCAGGCGAGACCGAGGAAGATCACCGTGGCGGCGTGCGTCGCGGCATGGCTGAGAATTTCGGGACCAAACGAGATGGCGCGCTGATGCTCATCGACCGCGTGAGCCTCCTTCCACACCGCCAGGAACCGCGCCCTTGCGTTCATCGTGAGCGCCCGCACGTCGTCCTCCCTGCCGCGCAGCAGTTCGGCGCGTTCGAGCGGAGCGTGTGTGTACGGCAACTGGGTCATGTCACGACCGGTGATAGGGATGTCCGGCGAGAATGCTCTGCGCGCGGTACACCTGTTCGGCCAGCATGGCGCGCACCAGCATGTGCGGCCATGTCAGGGCGCCGAAGGACAGGACAAAGTCGGCCTTCTTGCGCACGGTTTCATCCAGGCCGTCGGCGCCGCCGATGACGAAGGCCACCGTGCGTACGCCGTCGTCGCGCCAGCGCCCGAGGCGCGCGGCAAAGGCTTCACTCGTCTCGGTGCGGCCGCGCTCGTCCAAAGCGACGAGGCGCGCACCCGGAGGAACCGCGGCCAGCAGCGCCTCGCCCTCGCGGGCCTTGCGCACGTCGACCGCCAGGTCTTTCTTGATTTCGATTTCTTTCAGGTCCACGCGCCACGGCAGGCGCGCGATGTAGGCGTCGTAAAGGTCGCGCTCGGGGCCGGCCTTTGCTTTGGCCACGGCGGCGATGACGATGTGAAGCGGCCCCGAGTTCAGGCGCGTTTCGCCGGTTTTTTCGGCGGCGGAGCAGAGGCCGCCGGCGAGGACCAGATGCGCTCGATCTGATAGAAGGCACGTACCTCCGGGCGGAACAGGTGAACGACCACGTCACCGGCGTCGAGCAGCACCCAATCGCCGTGTTTTTCGCCTTCGGTCTGCGCCTTCACGCCGATCTCGCGCAGCTCCTGCACAAGATGTTCGGCCATGGCGGACACCTGGCGCGCGGACGTGCCCGACGCGACGACCATGCGGTCGGCGATGCTGGTTTTTCCAACGAGATCGATGGTGAGGATATCCTGCGCCTTGTCGTCATCGAGCGAGGTCAGGATCGCGCCGAGCATGGTGTCCAGATCGGGAGCGGCTTGGGTCTTGGGGATGGTCGTCTCCTTAGTGTTTCTGCGCGTGGCGGATCGCGGTCGCCGAGGCCGGATGGCGCCGCATGGGGATATACGTCCAAACGGGAACTTCACGATGCCACACCGTGGCCGCCCGGCCCACGCGGACGGGTCCGAACCGCTTCGCGGCCGCGCCGGCCAAAGCGCCATAAGAATAAGGACTACGGTCAAAGACCGCAACGCGTACGGTCTTGAAGATCCGTGTCCAGCGCCACCAGTGTGGCATTTGTGCCAGATTGTCCGCGCCCATCAGCCAAACGAAGCGCAGCTTTCTAAATCGGGTCGTGAGCGCGCCAAGGGTGCGCGCGGTGCGCGTCGTGCCCAGGCGCCGCTCCAGGTCCGTGACGACGATCCGCCGGTCCGCCGCTGCCTTGCGCGCGCCCGCCAATCGTTGGGCCAGGGGCGCCATCCCGGCCGTGCCCTTCAGCGGATTCTGCGGGCTGACCAGCCACCACACTTCATCGAGCCCCAGGCGCTTCAAGGCTTCGCGGCTGAGATGCAGATGCCCCTCATGCGCGGGATTGAACGAGCCCCCCAGAAGACCGATGCGCCCCCGGCGCCGGTCTCCGAACGCGGGGATGTCACGACCGGACTTATTATGGACGGACTGGGCCGTCACCGCGCCCTCACCCCAGCCCTCTCGCGCAAGCGGGAGAGGGGGCTGAGCGGCGCGAGGCGGTGAGGGGGGCGATCGGCAATGCGCATGCGCCTACGACCGTACCTGACCGTCACCGCGTACTTTGTATTTGAAAGTCGTGAGCTGCTCGACGCCGACGGGACCGCGCGCGTGCATCTTGCCGGTCGCGATGCCGATCTCGGCGCCCATCCCGAACTCGCCGCCGTCGGCGAACTGGGTCGAGGCGTTATGCATGACGATGGCGCTGTCGAGCCCGTCCATGAACCGCTCGGCCGCGCTTTGATCCTCGGTGATGATCGCCTCGGTATGTTCCGAGCCGTGCGCGACGATATGGGCGAGGGCGCCGTCGATATCCTTCACCGTTTTCACGGACAAGATCGCGTCCAGGTACTCGGTATCCCAGTCCTCGGCATGCGCGGCTTTCACGCGCGCGTCCAGCTTTTGGACGGTTGCATCGCCGCGCAGCTCGCAGCCGGCTTTTGCAAGGTCGTCGAGGATCGCCGGCAGGATGCTCGCCGCAACCGCTTCGTCCACCAGAAGCGTTTCCGTCGCGCCGCAAATACCCGTGCGGCGCATCTTCGCGTTCAGCACGATCCGCCGCGCCTTCGCCGGGTCGGCCTTCGCGTGGATGTAGGTGTGACACAGGCCGGTCAGATGCTGGAAGGTCGGGACGCGGCTATCGCGCATCACGCGGTCCACCAGCGACTGGCCGCCGCGAGGAACAATAACGTCGATGTACTTGGTCATGGTCAGCATCTCGCCGACCGCCGCGCGGTCCGTGGTCGGCACCATCTGGATGGCGGCAGGCGGAATGTTCGCCGCGCGCAGTCCTTCTTGCAGGCATTTCAGAATGGCCTGCGAGGAATGAAAACTCTCCGATCCGCCGCGCAGGATGCAGGCGTTGCCGGCCTTCAGGCACAGGCCGCCGGCGTCCGCCGTCACGTTCGGACGCGACTCATAGATAATGCCGATCACGCCAAGCGGCGTTCGCACGCGCTGGATCACCAGCCCATTGGGCCGTGTCCATTCGGCCATCACCTGGCCGACGGGATCGGCCAGTGCGGCGATCTCTTCCAAGCCTTTGGCCATGGCGGAAATGCGGGAGTCGTTCAGTTCCAGGCGATCCATCAGCGCGGGCGTCAGGTTCTTCGCGCGCGCCGCCGCCATGTCCTTGGCGTTCTCGGCTTTGATGGTCCCGGTGTTTGCGCGAATGGCCGCGGCGGCGGCGTTCAGCGCTTTGTTCTTATCGGCGGTGGATGCCTTCGCCAGGGCGCGGCCTGCCGCGCGCGCGGCGCGGCCGATCTCGCTCATCATCTCCGCGATATCGTTCCGAACTTGTCCGTCCATCTCTGGCTTTCTCTTAGAAACCGACCACCAGGTCGTCGCGGTGGATCACTTCGCTGCGTCCGCGATAGCCCAGGATCTTCTCGATATCTTCCGACTTGTGGCCCTTGATCATGCGCATGTCGTTGGCCGCGTAAGCCGACAAGCCTTTGCCGACGATCTGACCGTCCTTGGTGCGTACCTCGATGGCGTCGCCGCGCTCGAACTCGCCGGCGATTTCGGCCACGCCCGCGGGCAAGAGGCTCTTGCCGCTTTTCAAGGCGGCGGCCGCGCCGTCGTCGACGATGATGGTGCCACGCGTCTGCACGTTGCCCGCGATCCAGCGCTTGCGCGCCGTGCGCGGCTCCGAGCCCGGCACGAACCAGGTGCAGCGCCCGCCGTTCTCCAGCGCCGTCATCGGGTTCATGGGCTTGCCCGGCGCGATCGCCATGCGGCAGCCCGCCGCCATGCAGATCTTCGCCGCCATGATCTTGGTCACCATGCCGCCGGAGCCGACGCCGGTGGTGGTCATGCCCGCCATGCCTTCGATCTGCGGCGTGATCTCGCGCACTTCCGGCACCAGCACCGCGTCCTTGTTCAGGCGCGGATCGGCCGTGTAGAGCCCGTCGATGTCCGAAAGCAGCACCAGCGTATCCGCGCTGATCATCTGCGCCACGCGCGCGGCGAGACGGTCGTTGTCGCCGAAACGGATTTCAGCGGTGGCGACGGAATCGTTCTCGTTGATGACGGGGATGGCGCGCAAGGTCAGCAAAGTGTCGAGGGTGTTGCGCGCGTTCAGGTAACGGCGGCGGTTCTCGGTGTCGTCGAGGGTAATCAAGACTTGGCCGACCGTGATCTTGTGGCGGTCGAGCGAGCTTTGATAGGCGTGAGTCAGGCGCATCTGGCCCGTGGCCGCCGCGGCCTGCTTCTCCTCGAGGCGCAGCTTACGCCCGCGCATGCCAAGGGGACCGCGTCCAATTCCGATGGCGCCCGAGGTGACGATCACCACTTCCTGGCCGCGCGCATGGGCGCGCGCGATGTCATCGCACAGGGCATCAAGCCATTCCTGGTGCAGCGCGCCGGTCTCTTCGTTGACCAGCAGCGCCGAGCCGATCTTCACGACCAGGCGCTTCGATGTGGTGACGAAGGACGACAAACTCACGGACGCCAACTCCCGTCGCTCGCGTCTTCATCGTTTTCATCTTCATCGTCGGGCGCGTTCGGGTCGCGCGCTTTTTCGACGATCTTGGCCAGGGCGCGTAGCATCTCCTCGCGGCCTTCGCCCGAAACGCCCGAAAGCAGAACAGGTTTTTTGCGGCTCGCTTTCGCGAGCGCGGCGCGTTTTTCCTCGCGTATCTCTTCGGTCAGCGCGTCGACCTTGTTCAGCGCGACGATCTCTTTCTTTTTGGCGAGACCGCCGCCGTAGGCTTTGAGCTCGCCGCGGATCGTCTTGTAGGCCGTCGCCACGTCTTCTTCCGTACCGTCGACGAGGTGCAGCAGCACCGCGCAGCGTTCGATGTGACCGAGGAACCGGTCGCCGAGGCCCGCGCCTTCATGCGCGCCTTCAATGAGGCCCGGGATGTCCGCGATCACGAACTCCAGCTCGCCGACCTTCGCGACGCCCAAGTTGGGATGCAGCGTTGTGAACGGATAGTCCGCGATCTTCGGACGCGCGCGCGTCACGGTCGCCAGGAACGTCGACTTGCCGGCGTTGGGCAAGCCGACGAGGCCGACGTCCGCGATCAGTTTCAGGCGCAGCCACACCCAGGCTTCGGGCGCGATCTGTCCCGGGTTCGCATAGTCGGGCGCCTGGTTGGCGGGGCCTTGAAAATGCGCGTTGCCGAAACCGCCGTTGCCGCCGCGCAGGAGGGTGATGCGGTCGCCGTCTTTCGACAGATCCGCCAGCACCGTCTCGCGGTCTTCCGACAGGATCTCGGTGCCCACCGGCACTTTCACGATCAGATCCGCGCCGTCCTTGCCGGTGCAGTTCTTGCCCATGCCGTTCTCGCCGCGCTCGGCCTTGAAGTGCTGGTGATAGCGGAAATCGATCAGCGTGTTCAGGTTGCGCGCGGCTTCGAAAATCACGTCGCCGCCGTCGCCGCCGTCACCGCCGTCGGGTCCGCCGAACTCGATGAACTTCTCGCGCCGGAAACCGATGCAGCCGTTTCCGCCGTCACCGGCTTTTATGTAGATCTTGGCTTGGTCCAGGAATTTCATGGCGCTCTTATACCTGTTTCGCCTGCCACGAGTCGCGGGTTAGCTCGAGTTCGATGCCCGGAAGTTGAGCCTTTCTGGCGAGGCAAGGATGCAAGCTCCGGCCGGTTTCCACGAAACCGAGTTTCGCCAGGACACGTCCCGAGGCCTCGTTTTCCTCGAAGCGACGGGCACAAATGGTGGCGAAGCCCAGCCAGCCGAATCCGAACGCGAGTATTGCCCGCGCCGCTTCGCTCGCATAGCCGAAGCCCCAGTAGGACACGGCAATCCAATACCCGAGTTCGATCTGCCTGCGCCCGGGACTTTTGCCGAGGCTGATGCACCCGATGAGCCGGTTGTGCAGCGTTATGGCGAACGGAAAGTCGTCACCGTTCGCGCGCGCGTCGTCGTGTTTTGTGATCCAGTCATCGGTCAGTCCGGTGGGCATGGGGAACGGCACGCTCGCCAGCATGCGCGCCACCGCCCACGCGCCGCACAGCTCCCCGACCCGCTGTGCGTCGGCTTTGCCGAACGGGCGTAAGGAAAGGCGCGGCGTACGGATGTTCAGATCGATCATGGGCTTTTCCCCAAAAGCAAAAAAGGAGACGGTTTCCCGTCTCCTTTTGTCTCGAATCGCCGCCGGCGGATGCCGACGGGATGCATCTGCTTGCGTTAGCTCGCCTTGGCTGCCGGCTTCGGCAGAACGGACACGAACACGCGGCCATTTGCGCCGGTCTTGAAAGCGACGTTGCCGTCCTTCAGCGCGAAGATGGTGTAATCCTTGCCGAGGCCGACGTTCTTGCCCGGGTGCCACTTGGTGCCGCGCTGACGCACGAGGATGTTGCCGGCGAGCACTTCTTCACCGCCAAACTTCTTCACGCCAAGGCGTTTGCCGATTGTGTCGCGGCCGTTCGAGGACGAGCCGCCGGATTTCTTATGTGCCATTGCTTAACTCCTAATACCTGGCGAGCCTAAAACTAGGCTTCAGCCTTCTTTGCAGCGGTCTTCTTGGCGGCGGCCTTCTTGGCCGGCTTCGCTTCACCTTCGGCCGCCTTCGGAGCGGCTTTTTTCGCGGCCTTCGGCGCAGCGGCTTTCTTCTCTTTCGCGGCGGCCGGGGTGGCCGTCACGGCAAGACCGAGACCCATGTCGGTGATCTTCACCAGGGTCAGGTTCTGACGGTGGCCGGTACGGCGGCGATAGTGCTTACGGCGGCGCTTCTTGAAGATGATCTTCTTTTCATCGCGGAACTGACGCACGACCACGGCGGCGACTTTGGCGTCGGCGACTGCGGGAGCGCCGATCTTGTCGCCCAGGGCGAGAACGTTGTCGAACACCACGGTGGCGCCGGCGTCGGCGTCCAACTTTTCCACGGCGATGACGTCGTCTTTCGTGACGCGATACTGTTTGCCGCCCGTCTTGATTACTGCGAACATGGTCGAACCTTAAGCCAAACGAAAAGGGCGGCCTTCGAATCCGCAAGGGATGAAAGGGTCCGCGCCGGAAGCGGGGTGAATATACTGCGAGGACTGCCAAGTCAATGGCGATAGGCCGTTCTATAAGGCCGGCCGCGCGGTTTTTTAGGGACTCATTTGTTAATGATTAACAATGAGTTAGGGGATATGGTTAACCTTGCTCCGCAGGCGATTTTGAAGCCGGAAACCCCCTTCCGCGCCGCTTTGCCGCTCCCGAACCCCTGGACTTAGCCCATGGAAGGCTCCGGAACCCCCGAGTCTCACGCCTTGTCCCGGGAATCGCCCGGTTCGCCGCCCGACCGGCTGTCCCCGAAGACCATCGAACGGCTCACCGGCGCCGCCCAGCTCCTGCGGAAAGCCGAAAAGCCGGTCCGTGTCCTCCGGGCCGTCGCCTGGGGTCCGGACGTCGCCGAACGCTTCTTCGCCTCCGGCGCCAAGGAGCTTCCCCAGGTCGATTACACCCCGCTCGACGCCGCGCCGGTCCATGAGATTCTCGCCGGCGCGCGCGCGCTCATCGACGGCGACGGTCCGGTGCAACTGTGGCTGAGACGCTGCGCCGACGTCATCGCGGTCGCCGCCGATATGCTGGCGGGCATCGGCACCAAACAGTTTCACGTCAAGTCGGTGCAGCTCTACGGTTCGCCGCAAGCCGATCTTCTGCAATGCAATGTGCGCCCGCTCGATCTCGCCCGCATGCTCGATTACGTGCTCGGCTCTTTTCATAACCTCGAGATCAATCTCGACGCCAAGGATGCGCACACGCTGACCGCCGCGCAGCTCGGCGGACGCATGAGCGCGATTCTCGGCCGCCACTTCGGCGACCAGGCGCCGAAGATCGAAATCGTCGATCATCTTTCATCGAACGCACTCGCGGGCGCGCGTTATATCCGCTTGCGTAAAGACGCTTCGTTCTCCGACCGCGATGTGTCGCAACTCGTGCAGCACGAGGCTTTTGTGCATATCGCGACGTCCTTGAACGGCGCGGCGCAAAACGCGTTTCCGTTCCTCGCCGCCGGTCATCCCGGCACGACGCGGACCCAGGAAGGTCTCGCCGTTTTTGCCGAACTGATCTCCGGCGCCATGGATCCCTCGCGTATGCTGCGCCTCGCCGACCGCGTGCTCGCGATTCAAATGGCGATGGACGGCGCCGACTTCCTCGAGCTCTATCGATTTTTCGGCGGCCGCACACATGACGAATTCAGCGCCTTTGAAAACGCGCGCCGCATCGTGCGCGGCGGCATGGTGGAAGGCGGTGCGCCCTTCACGAAGGATTCGGTCTATCTCGAGGGCCTTGTGCGCGTGCACAACTTCCTGCGCATCGCCGTGCAGGAAACGCGCGTGGACACCATCCGCCTCCTGTTCGCCGGCAAGATGGACATCGAGGACATGCCCGCCATCACCACCCTGGCCGCGCACGGGCTGTGCGTCTTCCCGCAGTTCCTGCCGCCCTGGGCGCGGGACCTGCGGTTCCTGGTCTCCTACATCGCCTACTCGGCCTTCCTGAATCGCATGAACCTCGAGCGGGTCCGGGACCATTACCGGGACCTTCTCGCCCGCTGCGCCCCGCCTGTGAATGGGCCCCTGAACGGCCAAGGGCCTGAGGTCCCGGCCAAAACCGGCGAAAATTCAGCCGGTTAAAGGCTGTTCCGCGTCCGCACCGCGCTGTTGCGGTGAGGGCTGTCTTCGGTTAGTTTCCGCCCCTGCCAAAAACGGCCGCGCGCTCACTTATATCTCACTTGTATATAGAGTGTGCCTTCGCGGAGAGGTGCCAGAGTGGCCGATTGGGCTGGTCTCGAAAACCAGTGAGCCCGCAAGGGTTCCGTGAGTTCGAATCTCACCCTCTCCGCCATTCTCGTCCGCCGTGGTCCGTTCTAGAGCGTCTTGCGGTTTCTTTGAATCTGGGGATTCCCACCAGGGCTGATTCGTGATTCAAGCTGACTGCTGGATGGGAGGCCAGCAGTCATGCCGAAACCCTAT
>JADZAK010000094.1 GCA_020852595.1 Rhodospirillaceae bacterium | reverse complement strand
GGCGCCGATTCCGTCCGGCGGCCGGATTGAATATTGCAAGAATATGACGGCGGGACGCGCTTGAATCGCCCGCAGACTCGGACTTTTTCATGGAGCCTCCCGCATACCGCGGAACGATTCTAGCAGAAAGTGACAGTTCTGTTTCAACCGCGTGAAGAGTTGGCGAAGACAGGGGGCCACCCCCTAGGCAGGAGATTCGACCTCACATAAATGGAGTTCGCGCACTGGAATATTAGGAGAATGTATTGCGCGATATCGGCCCCTCGCTGACGTACAAGACGCTTTTCATCTCCGATATTCATTTGGGTACGCGCGGCTGCAAAGCCGATTTTCTCCTCGACTTCCTCAAACACACCGAATCGGACAAGCTCTACCTCGTCGGGGACATCATCGACGGCTGGCGCCTGAGGAAGAACTGGTTCTGGCCGCAGGCCCATAACGACGTGGTGCAGAAGCTGCTGCGCAAGGCGCGCAAGGGCACCGAGGTCATCTTCATCCCGGGCAATCACGACTCTTTCGGCCGCGGCTTCGTCGACCACGCGTTCGGCGAAATCAAAGTCCGGCGCGACGACATCCATGTCACCGTCGGCGGCCAGCGGTTCCTGGTCATGCACGGCGACGAATGCGACGGCGTGATGAAATACGCCAAGTGGCTCGCGGTGCTGGGCGATCACGCCTACGCCGCCGCGCTGGCCTTGAACACCTGGTACAACGCGTTCCGCCGCATGACGGGCCGGCCCTACTGGTCCTTGTCCAAGTACCTGAAGCACAAGGTCAAGAACGCGGTCCAGTTCATCTCCAATTTCGAAGAGACCATGACGCACATGGCGCGCGAGCGCGGCGTCGACGGCGTGGTGTGCGGTCACATCCACCACGCGGAAATCCGCACCATCGGCGGCATCGCCTATCTCAACGACGGCGACTGGGTCGAGAGCTGCACCGCGCTGGCCGAACACTACGACGGCCGCTGGGAAATCATCGACTGGGCCGAGATGCGCGGCGTCCTGCCCTCCCTTCCTTTGTTATTGCCTTCCCGGTCTCCCACCCCCGAGACGGCGACCTAAGAACCTTCATGCGCATCCTCATCGTCACCGACGCCTGGCACCCTCAAGTGAACGGCGTTGTCCGGACCCTCACGGCCTTGCGCCGGCACCTGGACGCCAGGGGCCACGAGGCGGTGATGATCACGCCCGACCAGTTCAACACCGTGCCGTGCCCCACCTATCCGGAAATCCGCCTCGCGCTGTTTCCGGGCCGCAAGATGGCGCGCGCCATCGAGAGCCTTCGCCCGTGCGTCGTGCATATCGCGACCGAAGGGCCGCTCGGCTTCACGGCGCGGCGCTACTGCCTGCGCCGGGACATCCCCTTCACCACCGCCTATCACACCAAGTTCCCCGAGTATCTTGAAGCGCGCGCGCCGATCCCGGCGACGTGGACCTACCGGGGCCTGCGCTGGTTTCATCGTCCGTCATCGGCGGTGATGGTCGCGACGCAGACCGTCGAAAATGAGTTGGTGAGCCGGGGCTTCTCCAACGTCAGGCGCTGGAGCCGGGGCGTGGATACGCGGATGTTCCGCCCGCGCGGGAAAGGCTTCCTCGATCTGCCGCGCCCGATCGCGCTCACCTGCGGGCGCGTCGCGGTGGAAAAGAATATCGAGGCGTTCCTGTCCTTGCCCGAGCCGAAGAGCAAGGTCGTGGTCGGCGACGGACCGCAGATGGACATGCTGGCGAAAAAATATCCCGAGGTGAAATTCGTGGGCGTGAAGCAGGGCGAGGACCTCGCGCGTTTCTATGCCGCCGCGGATGTGTTCGTGTTCCCGAGCCTCACCGACACCTTCGGTCTCGTCCTGCTCGAAGCGCTGGCCTGCGGCGTTCCTGTCGCGGCCTATCCCGTCGCCGGGCCGCGCGATGTGATCGGCGACGCGCCCGTCGGATGCCTGCACGAGGATCTGGCGACGGCTGTGCGTGAAGCGCTGAAGGCCTCGCCCGAAGCCTGCCGCGCCCATGCCGAGAAATATTCCTGGGCGGCGAGCACCGCGCAGTTCCTGGACAACTTGCGTCCGTTTCCGCCGGCGGCCTACTTCGCGGAGCAGGCGGCGGCGGCGAGTTAGCGCTTGCGCACGAACTCGGTGCGCAGGACGAGGCCCTTGATCGTGTCGTGACGGCAGTCGATTTCGTCCGGATCGCCCGTGAGCCGGATCGATTTGATGACCGTCCCCTGCTTGAGAGTCTGGCCGGCGCCCTTGACCTTGAGATCCTTGATCAGGATGACGGAGTCGCCGTCAGCCAACACGTTCCCCGATGCGTCGCGAACCTCCGCGGCCTTGGCTTTCTCCGCCGCGATTTCGGAAGCGGGCCGCCATTCCCCGGTCACTTCATCGTAGGCGTAATCGTCATTCTCGCCGTTCATGTCCGTCCTATCGTGACAATACTCGGCCTTCCCGTAGCACGCCGCGGCCGGCGGATCGCCGGAAATTATTTAACGGCCGGCGGGTCGCCCGGGGGCATCATTTCCACCGGCACCGAGTCCGGGTTCATTTCCTGCTGCTCCTGCTCGAGCCGGCGCTGGGCCTCGGCGGCTTCGCGCGCGGTGATCTCGGCGGGGCTCGAGGCGTCGGCGGGCGACATGACCGCCTCGGGCGGGCGCGGCGCGGCGGCCGGAAGGGGCCTTGAGACCGGCGGCGCGCTTTCGGCCTGCGGCGTCGGGATCTCGGGGCTGGGCCTGAAAACCGCGAGGCCGATGACGCCCACGGCCAGCACCGCGACGATCAGAAGCAGAATCCGCACAAAAGGCATGTGTTTCCCGGGTGGCGAGAGCGAGGCTGTCTCACTATTGTCTTGGACGACAGGATAACACGAGACGGAACCCTCTTTGGGCAAGCTTTTGAAACGCGTCGGCCGCACACCCGCCGTGCAGCGCATGGTGGGGGCAACCCTGGCGGCGCATATCGGCCTGGTGCGGCGCACGACCCGCTGGAAAACCATCGGCGAAGACGCCGCGCGCGGCGCCTGGGCGGGCGAGACGCCCGTGATCGTCGCCTTCTGGCACAACCGGCTCGCCATGATGCCCTATTGCTGGCCGTCGGCGCGGCCCTTCCACATGCTGATTTCCGCGCACCCCGACGGGCAGCTGATCGCGCGCACGGTGAAGCACTTCGGCATCGAGACGGTCGCGGGCTCCTCGACCCGCGGCGGCAGCGAAGCGCTGCGCGCCCTCGTGCGCCTCATCAAGAGCGGCGTGTCCGTCGGCATCACGCCGGACGGGCCGCGCGGACCGCGCATGCGCGCCTCCGACGGCGCCATCGCGCTGGCCCGGCTTTCCGGCGCGCCCATCGTTCCGGCGGCGGTGTCGGTGAGCCGGCGCGTGGTGCTGGGCAGTTGGGACCGGCTGATCGTCGCGCTGCCCTTTGGTGAAGGCGCGATGGTATGGGGCGAGCCCATCGCCGTCACAAGCGGCGCCGACACCGGCGCCTTGCGTGCGCGTCTGGAAGCCGAGCTGACGCGCGTGAGCGCCCAGGCCGACGAAATGGTGGGCCACAGCCCGATCATGCCCGCGGAATTGGCCGATGCGCGCGCCTGAGTTCTGGCAAAGCGACAATCCGCTCGCGCGGCTTCTGGAACCGGTGGGCCAGATCGTCGGCGGCATCACCGCGCGCCGCGCCGTGCGCGCGCCGCTGGTGAAGGCGGACGTGCCGGTGATCTGCGTCGGCAACCTCACCACCGGCGGCACCGGCAAGACGCCGATTGTGGGATCGATCGTGCGCCGCCTGGCCGCGCAAGGACGCACGCCGGCGGTGGTCATGCGCGGCTACGGCGGCAGCGTGAAGGGCCCCGTGCGCGTGGATGCGCGCACGCATACGGTGGACGATGTCGGCGACGAGGCGCTGCTGCACAGCCGGCGCGGCGCGGTGTGGGTGTCGCGCGAACGCGCGCAGGCGGCGGCACCGGCCGTCGCGGACGGCGCCGACGTGCTCGTCATGGATGACGGACATCAACATTCCAGCCTCGCGAAAGACCTTTCGCTGGTCGTGATCGACGGACGCACCGGCTTCGGCAACGGGCGCCTGTTTCCGGCCGGCCCCTTGCGCGAGCCGGTCCGCGGCGGCCTCGCGCGCGCGCAAGCCGCGGTGATCATGGGCGAAGACCGCCTCGGGATCGCGCAGGACCTCGCCGAATACCTGCCGGTGCTGTGGGCGCGCCTCGTGCCGGGGCCGGAACGTCTGCGCCTCAAGGGCCAGCGCGTGGTCGGTTTCGCCGGCATCGGCGATCCGGAAAAATTCTACCATTCGCTGCGTGAAATCGGCGCGCGCGTGAACGCCTTCCATCCCTTCGACGACCACTACGCCTTCGATGTCGCCGATATCCAGCCCATCCTCGACGAAGCGTTCGCGATCGGAGCGATTCCGGTCACGACTGAAAAAGACGCCGTGCGGCTGGAACCCGATCAGCGCCAGCAGGTGGACGTTCTCACGGTCGATGTGGAGTGGGAGCGCCCCGAAGCGCTCGATGCGCTGCTCGGGAGAGCGCTGACCAAGGGGCAATAACTTATACCGTCATCCCCCGCGCTTCGCGCCAAGGATGACCGATTACTCATTTATTCGCCGGCATAAGCGCGAGGACGGTCTCGGGATCGAGGCCGGTGTCGAACCACAGCACCGAGAAGTGCAGATGGGGGCCCGTGACGCGGCCCGTCGCGCCGATGGCCCCGATCACATCGCCCTGCTTCACATGCTGGCCGTCCTTCACGTCGAGGCGGCTCATGTGGATGTAGCTGGTCTGCAGGCCGTAGCCGTGATTGATCAGCACCGTGCCGCCGGACAGCACAAGGCCCGGATTGGCGAGGGTGACGACGCCGTCGGCCGCCGCCTTGATGGGCGTGCCGGTCAGGTTCGCGATGTCGAGACCGCCGTGAATGCTGCCCGGGGTTCCGTTGAGGATGCGCTGGCTGCCGTAGACGCCCGAGATGCGTCCGTCGGCGGGCCGGATCAGGCCGGTGCGGTAGAACGGTTCCTTCTCGAGCACGGCGCGCGCGGCGCGCAACAGCTTACTGTCCTCGGCGATGCGCGCGGCGGTGTCGGGGTCCGGCGTGACAAGGTTCTGCGGCACGCCGTTGACGCGGTCGATGCGCCAGTCACGCTTGGCGATTTGCAGGGTGCGGATTTCGGTCTCGCCGTCGGGCGCGGTAATTTTTAAGGGCGCGGCCTCCGCGGCGTCCCGCCCCAAGCCGACGAGGAACGTGCCGTCGGCCGCCGTGGGAACCGTGCGGTCTCCAAATGTAATGGCCGAACCCGGCGGCGCCGTGCCGATGACGAGCCCACCCTGCTCCAGCTTGCCGCCGATGCTCACGTCGAGCGCGAGCGCGGGTGTCGAGAACAGCAGCGCCGCGAGGATCAGCTTTTTCATAACAAGCTTCCCTGACCGGGATCGGGCTTGCGCGCCGGTTTGGTCTGCGGTTTCGCGCCGCCGCCTTCGACACGCGCGCCGACCTTGCCGTCGTTGAATTCGATTTCGATCATCGCGCCCGCCGCCATGGCCGCCGCCGCGGTGATCGGATCGCCGCCGGCGTCGCGCACCAGCGCATAGCCGCGTTTCAACGGGCTGAAGGGCGAGCTCGAGTCCAGGCGCGCCGCGAAGGATTCGAGCTTCGCCGCACAATCCTCGATCCCGCGCGCGGCCGCGCGGGCGAAGCGCTGCGCGAGTTTTTCGACATCGGAGACATGGCGCTCGATATCGCGCCCGAAGCGGTCGAGATCGAGCTTCGCCGAAATGACGGCGAGCTCGTGCCCCTTGGTTTGCAGCAAGCTGCGCGGGCCGAGCGCGAGACGTTCTGCGAGAACGTCCAAATCTTGCGTCTTCTGCGCGACGATATGGTCGAGGCGCGGGATACCGCGGATCAGGCCTTCGAGATGGATACTGCGTTCCGTCAGGAGGCGCGTGATCCCTTGCACCAGCCGTCCATGACGCTGTTGCACATTCGCCAGGAGATCGAGGCGCACCGGCACCGCCATTTCGGCGGCCCCCGTCGGCGTCGGCGCGCGCCGGTCGGCGGCGTAGTCGATCAGGGTCCAATCGGTCTCGTGACCGATGGCGGAGATGAGCGGAATTTTCGAGGCGGCCGCGGCGCGCACGACATTCTCTTCGTTGAAGGACCAGAGGTCCTCCAAGCTGCCGCCGCCGCGCGCGACGATGAGAAGATCGGGACGCGGGATCGCGCCGCCTTCGGGCAGCGCGTTGAAGCCGTTGATCGCCGCCGTCACTTCATCGGCCGCGCCCTCGCCCTGCACACGCACCGGCCATATGATCACATGACAGCCGCAGCGCTCGCGAATACGGTGCAGGATGTCGCGGATCACCGCGCCGGTGGGCGAGGTCACCACACCGATCACCGTGGGCAGGAACGGCAGCGGCTTCTTGCGCCCTTCGTCGAACAGGCCTTCCGCGGCGAGTTTCTTGCGCCGGTCCTCGAGCAGCTTCAGGAGCGCGCCCTGGCCGGCCAGTTCCATGCTTTCGATGATGATCTGGTAGCTGGAGCGGCCCGGGTAGGTGGTCAGCTTGCCGGTGGCGATGACTTCCATGCCCTCCTCGGGCCGGATGCCGATCTTGGCCATGGCGCCGCGCCAGACGATGCCGTCGATGACGGCGTCCTCGTCTTTCAGGCGCAGATAACAGTGGCCTGAGCCGGCCACTTTGGGCTGGGAAATCTCGCCTTTGACCCGCACGTAGCCGAAAGCGTCCTCGACCGTGCGTTTCAGCCGGTTGGACAGCTGGGAGACCGTCAGAGCCGGCGCATTATGGTCGGAAGCGGGAGGGGTCTCGAGGGATGGCATGTCGCTCATGGCTCTGTTATGCCACTGCCGCGAACTCAAAGGAACGGGGCGAAAAGATGCGGGTTTTGGTGGTAGGCGGCGGCGGGCGCGAACATGCCTTGTGCTGGAAGATTTCCGCATCGCCCCTGTGCAGCAAGCTGTTCTGCGCGCCGGGAAATCCGGGCATCGCCGAAACGGCGACCTGCGTGGCCATCGGCGCCGAGGACCTGGACGGCCTCGTCACATTCGCCAAGGACGAAAAGATCGATTTCGTGGTGGTCGGACCCGCGGCGCCGCTGGTGGCGGGCCTGGTGGACCGGCTCACCCAGGCGGGCATCAAGTCCTTCGGCCCGCGCAAGGCCGCCGCGCAGCTCGAAGGCTCCAAGGGGTTCACCAAGGACCTGCTCGCCAAATACAATATCCCGACCGGCGCCTACGGCCGCTTCAAGGATGCGGAGTCGGCCAAGACCTTCGTCGCCCAAAAAGGCGCGCCGATCGTCGTGAAGGCCGACGGCCTCGCGGCCGGCAAGGGCGTGATCCTGTGCCAGACGGTCGATGAAGCGAACGCCGCCGTCGATTCCATCATGACCGACCGCGCGTTTGGCGCGGCGGGCAATGAAGTGGTGATCGAGGAGTTCCTATACGGCGAGGAAGCGAGCTTCTTCGTGCTGGTCGACGGAAAGACCGCGCTGCCGCTGGCGGCCGCGCAGGATCACAAGGCCGTCGGCGACGGCGACACCGGCCCGAACACGGGCGGCATGGGCGCTTATTCACCGACCCCCGTCGTCGATGCCGCGATGCATGCGCGCATCATGAAAGAGATCGTGATCCCGACGGTGGACGGCATGGCCAAGGAAGGCACGCCCTTCACCGGCGTGCTGTTCGTCGGCCTCATGATCGGCGAGGAGGGTCCCAAGGTGATCGAGTTCAACGCGCGCTTCGGCGACCCCGAGTGCGAATGCCTGATGATGCGCATGAAGTCGGACGTGCTTCCGGCGCTGCTGGCCACCGCCGACGGCCAGCTCGCGAACTTCGATGTGCGCTGGCACGACGAGGTCGCGCTGACGGTCATCATGGCCGCGAACGGTTATCCGGGCACGCCGGAGAAAGGCACCGTCATCGGCGGCCTCACCGGCGTGGATGCGCTCGAGGGCGTGAAGGTGTTCCACGCGGGCACCAAGGAAGAAACGCGCGGCGCGGAAAAGGTCATCGTCGCGAGCGGCGGCCGCGTGCTCGCCGTCACCGCGACGGGCAAGAACGTGCGCGAGGCGCAAGCCCGCGCTTATCAGGCGGTCGATCTGATCGACTGGCCGGGTGGTTTCTGCCGCCGCGATATCGGCTGGCGCGCGGTGGCGCGGGAGAAAAACTAGGCTGTCATGCTTGCGCGCGCAGCCCGCGAGCATCCAGGGGTTTCGGGTTTATAAAACAGAAATGAGAGAACCCTTGATCCCCGGGCCTTCGGCCCAAGGATGACGGGTTTTGTGTTCGTCACTTACACTGCGACGTCAGCGTCGAGGAACGCGGGTCGAGTGAGGTCGCCGAGGCTTTCGAGCCGCCGGCGCTCGGCAGCATGGACTGGTCGTCCAGGAATTCCACGGCCGTGAAGTAGCTCTTGTCGGTGTTGGAGGTCGCGACGTCGAGCAGCTTTTCCCTCAGCACGTCCAAACGCTGGCCGGAGAAGTCGGCCTGCTGCAGCTTGGCCTTATGCAGGTAGAGCAGGATCTTCTCGTGCAGGATCGGCACCATGAAGCAGGCCGGACGTTCCGTCTCCGGGTTCGGCGCGAGCACGAGGCGCAGGGTGAGCACCTGATAGCGCAGTTCCTTGCCGACACGGTACGGCGCCATTATCGGCATCATCTGGATCTTGGCGCCGCCGTAACCGACGGGGCTCTCTTCCCCGCCGCCATGCTCCGCGGAGAACGCGGGCGCGGTGAGACCGAGGATCAGGGCCGCCGTGAGAAGTGCCTTGTTCATGGGTGCAACTCTAGCATTGGTTAGCGCCGCGCGGCGAAGAAACCTTTGAGCATCTGTTCGGCGCGGCCGGCCTCCACGCCGCCCACGACCTCCGGGGCGTGATGGCATGTGGGCTGGCTGAAGATGCGCGGACCATGCTCGACGCCGCCGCCCTTCGGGTCGTAAGCGCCAAAGACAATGCGGCGGATGCGGGCGAAGGACGCCGCGGCCGCGCACATGGGGCACGGCTCGAGGGTGACATAGAGATCGCAGCCCGGCAGACGCGGCGCGCCCCATTTTTCACCGGCGGCGCGGATGGCTAGGACCTCGGCATGGGCGGTCGGATCGTTACGCGCTTCGACCTCGTTGCCGGCGGCGGCCAGGACCTCACCCGACGGGCCGACCACCACGGCCCCGATGGGCACTTCGCCCCGGGCGGCGGCGGCGGCGGCCTCGCGGTAGGCCAGATTCATATATTCTTTTGAATCCAAAGACTTACCTGCGCATTAACGATTGCTAAGGATTTGGAAACTACCTTCGGCAGACAGCATTAGCCGGAGTGGGCTCAATGGTCCAACCTTTGAATGACCTTGTGAAGATTGCAGGCCAGGCCGTGGAACGCTCCACCTTGGCGGGCCTCAAGGTCGCCTCGGCCAAAAGCGGCGTGAGCTTCCAGTATCTGGTGGCCAAGGCCGCCCAGGAAAGCAGCCTCAATCCGGAAGCGCAGGCCTCCACCTCGTCGGCCGCCGGTCTGTTCCAATTCACACGCGGCACATGGCTCGACATGATGCATCGCTACGGCAGCCAGTACGGCTACGGCGATCTCGCGGACAAGATCAGCGTCACGGACAACGGCAAAGCCGTCGTGAAAGACGCCGCCGCCGAGCGCCGCCTGCTCGACCTGCGCGAAGACCCGGAAGCCTCCGGCCTCATGGCCGCCGCCTACGCCCAAGACAATGCCGCCAGCCTTGAAGATTCATTGGGCCGCCTGCCCGACGCGGCCGATCTTTACCTCGCGCACTTCCTGGGCGCGTCCGGCGCGGCGATGCTTTTGAACGCGGCGCAGGAAAACCCCGACGTCGCGGGCGCAAGTGTGCTGCCGGCGGCCGCGAAAGCCAACCGCGCGGTGTTCACGACGCCCGATGGCAAGCCGCGCAGCGTCACCGATGTGGTCGATTTGATCCGCGAGCGCTTCTCGAACCAGCTGAACCGCTTCGCCGACGCGGCGGAAGCGATGCCGGAAGCGCCGGTGCAGGCTCCCCGCACCCAAGCGGCGGCGCAGTATGTGGCGCACGGCGCGAACCGCGTCGCCGAGGAAAAGCCCGACATCACCAAGAAGATGGTGCAGATGATGGTGATGCAGGAAATGGCGAAGATGATCGCCGCGCGTCCCATGCAGATGCTGGAAGACGAAGAGGGCGATCGGGATGCGTTCAGCGCCTTGATGTCGCCGGCGGGCTTCCAGGGCCAGGACTTCGCCGCCGCCATGATGCGCACGAACGACGGCACGGCCGCTGTCGGCCTGCCGAAACAAAAACGCGGGCCCTCGGCCTACCATGCACCGGCGCCCCTCCCTGTGAATCTGGACGATTTGCTCTAAGCAATCCCCGGCGGGCGCAGCAAACTTTAAGGCCGCGATGCTTTCAGGCGTCGCGGCCTTCATGCTAAGAGAGGCCCATGAAACAGCCCATCATCGGTATCACCGCCGACAGCGAAGAGCCCGGCGGTTACTCCAAATATCCCTGGTATGCCCTGCGGCAGAATTATTGTTCGGCGGTGCGCGAGGCGGGCGGCGTGCCCGTCGTGCTGCCGCACGAACCGAGCCTGGTCGAGGCATACGCCAAGATGATCGACGGCATCGTCGTCTCGGGCGGCAACTTCGACGTGGACCCGAAGCTGTTCGGCGCGGACGAACGCCATCCGAAGGTCACCCTGAAGGAAGGCCGCACCGATTTCGAACTTGCGATCACGCGCGCGATGCTGGCGGCCGATAAACCGATCCTCGGCATCTGCGGCGGACAGCAATTACTCGCCGTGGCCCTCGGCGGCACCTTGATCCAGCATATCCCCGACGAGATCGCCAATCCGCTGGCGCACGAGCAGCCGAACCCGCGCCATCAGGCCGGGCACGATGTGACGGTGAAAGAAGGCACGGTGCTGCACAAAGTTGTCGGCGGCGAGACCAAGCTGCCGGTGAACAGCGCGCACCATCAGGCCGTCAAAAGCATGCCGAAGGAATTGATGGTCGACGCCGTCGCGCCGGACGGCGTGATCGAAGGCGTCGAGGACCCGGCGCGCAAGTTCTGCATCGGCGTGCAGTGGCATCCCGAATTCCACATCAGCCCGGCGGACGTGAAACTGTTCGCGGCCTTCGTGGACGCCTGCCGCTCATGACCAAGAAGCCCACCAAGACCGCCGCCGCGGATGAGCCGGACGGCGACGGACCCGCCGGCAAGGGCGAACGCATCGCGAAAGTGATGGCGCGCGCCGGATTGTGCTCGCGCCGCGACGCCGAGAAGTGGATCGAAGCCGGGCGCGTCGCCGTGAACGGCGAAGTGCTGAAAACGCCCGCGCGCACCGTGACGGAAGACGACGAAGTGTTCGTGGACGGCGAGCGTTTACCGGTCGCCGACCGCGCGCGCCTGTGGCGTTTCCACAAGCCCGTCGGCCTCGTCACCACGCATAAGGACGAAAAGGGCCGTTCCACCGTGTTCGGCGCGCTGCCGCCGGATATGCCGCGCGTGGTCAGCGTCGGACGCCTCGACCTCAATTCCGAAGGCTTGTTGCTGCTCACCAACGACGGCGACCTCTCGCGCGAACTGGAATTGCCCGCGCGCGGCTGGGCGCGCCGGTACCGTGTGCGCGTGCATGGCCGCGTGGACGCCAGGATGCTCGACCGCCTGAAGAACGGCGTGACGGTGGAAGGCGTGCGTTACGGCGAGATCATCGCGACCCTCGACGGCGACACCGATCCGAGCAAGGGCCCGGCGAAAAGCAACGTGTGGATCAGCGTGTCCCTGACCGAAGGAAAAAACCGCGAAGTCCGCAAGGTGATGGCGTTCCTGGGGCTGTCGGTGACGCGCCTGATCCGCGTGTCTTACGGTCCGTTCCAGCTCGGCAAACTTGAACCGGGCCGCGTCGAGGAAGTGCCCGGCCATGTGGTGCGTCAGCAGCTCGGCAATGCCGCGCCCAAGGGCCTGTCACGCAAACGGAAGCGCCGGTGAGAAAAAAAGAGGCGCCCGCGAAACCCAGTCGCCTGCGCATCATCGGCGGCGTGTGGCGTGGACGGCTGATCGAAGCGCCGAGCGACAGTTCCATCCGTCCCACCACGGACCGCGTGCGTGAATCCCTGTTCAATCGCCTGATGCACGGCGCGGCCGGAAGCGGCATCGCCCTGGCGGGCGCGCGCGTGGCCGATGTGTTCGCGGGCACGGGCGCGATGGGTCTCGAGGCGCTGTCGCGCGGCGCGGCCCATGCGAGCTTCATCGAGCGGGACATGGCGGCGCTGGCGCTCATCCGGCGCAATGTCGCCACCCTCGGCGCCGAGGACCGCGTCAGCTTCATGAGCGCCGATGCGACCAACCTGCCCAAAGCCGCCGTCGCGCACGACATCGCGCTTCTGGATCCGCCCTATGAGCAGGGCCTGCCGGGCCCGGCCATGGCAAGCCTCGCGCGCCAGGGCTGGTTGAAGCCGGGCGCGCTGATCGCCGTGGAAATGGACGAAAGCGACGTGCCCCCCGAGGCCGAAGGCTTCACGCCGCTCGACCGGCGCACGGCGGGCCAGATCGCGGTGATGCTGTACCGCTGGACCGGCTCGCTAAATTATCTCTGATATAATTTTTTATTATATCTGATATAATTTCCGGCATGGGTTTCAGGGGACTTTCGCCCGGGATGACGGTTCACGTCATCCAGCGGGGCAATAACAAGGGCCGGATCTTCGAGACCGCCAGGGACAGCGGCCAGTTCCTGGCCTGGCTGCTAGAGGCCGCCGAGACCTATGGGCTTTCGCTCCACGCCTACGTGCTGATGAGCAATCATTTCCACCTGCTGGCCACTCTCGAGTCCAAGGACTCGCTGGCGCGGGCCATGCAGTCGCTCGGCATCCGCTACACCCGCTACTTCAACGCCGTGAACGAACGCAGCGGAACGCTCTACGAGGGCCGCTACCGTGCGTGCGTCATCGACCGCGACGATTATTTCCTCGGCTGTTCGCGCTACATCGAAATGAATCCCGTGCGCGCCGGCATGGCCGCCTCGCCCGACGTTTACCGCTGGTCGAGCTACAAGGCGAACGCCACGGGCCGCGAAGACGCGCTGGTGACCCCGCACGACACGTACCTGCGCCTTGGCGCGGACGACGAAGCGCGCCGCGCCGGCTACCGCGCGCTGTTCGACGCGCCCTCGCAGGCGTTCGACGACATGCTGCGCGCGGCCACGAACCGCGGCATCGGTCTCGATGAGGTGGCAAATATCCGTAGACCGGGAAGGCCGCGTAAGGCGGCTTAGTTTTATCTCTCCGGAACGATGGCGCCGATATCGGGGATATCGTCGGCGGCGGCCTCGGCGGGCAGGTCATCTTGCAGTTCCGGCGGAAGCTCGGCCTCGGCCGCCGCCTTCGCCTTGTCTTCTTCCGAGATGTTGCGCTGATAGACCTTGCCCACGACGGTGTGAATGTAGTCGTGCGTCGGATGGTCCTCGGGATGCGGCGCAGCCAGCCAATCCCATTCCTCGTTGTGGCCAAGAGTCGCCGTGACGGGAAGCTTGAGCGCCTTCAAGAGATCCGTACGCGAGACGATATTGTCGCCCTGCATCGCAAAACGGTCGGTGTCGGTGATGATCACGCCGACCCCCGTCGCTTCTTCCGCGATGGCTTTGGCGTGACGTTCCATGATCTGGTAGGCGACCTTGTCGGAATCGAGGTCGGAGAAACCGCGCTCCTTCTCGAAATGGTCCGTGAAGGGCTTGGCCAGCCGCGTCAGGCAATTGCACGAGACGATGAGGTCGGCCTCTTTCAAATGCGGAATGAGCGGCGGCGGCGCCGGATGGTTCGAGCCCGGCGCGCGGCGCTCTTTCATGGCCTTGAACACCCCGGTGATGTCGCCGGTGAGAGTCTTCACATTGAAATGCTTGCGCGCCTCGCCGACGACCTGCGGCATGTGGAAGATGTCGACCAGGATCACCTTCTCGAAGCGGTCGGAGAGCGCTTTCAGCGGCACTTCCAGCAAAAGCCCCGAGCCCAGAACGACCGCGAGCTTTTGCTCCGCGCACAGATCGGCCGCCTTGGTGATGAAGGCTTTGCAATTGCGCTGATGCTCGGCCCAGGCGCTTTCGCAGCGCTTGGCGCGAAATTCGAGCGCGATCAGGCGCTTCAAATAGCCGAACTTGCGCACGCGCTCGGGCGCGAACGTCGTGATGTAGCGTAAGAATTCCCCGAGCATCTCAGCTTCGCCCCTATCGCCCCTCTGCGGATATCCTACCGGCGCCCGAACAAACGCTCGATATCCTTGAGCTTCAATTCCACATACGTCGGCCGTCCATGATTGCACTGACCGGCATGCGGCGTCACTTCCATCTGGCGCAGCAGGGCGTTCATCTCCGGCCCATTGAGACGCCGGCCCGCCCGAATGGCGCTGTGGCAGGCCAGTGTCCCGCACACGTCGCCGAGCTTGTCCTTGAGGGTCAAGGCTTCATCGACCGACGCGAGATCGTCGGCGAGATCCTTGATGAGGCTGGGCACGTCGGTTTCGCCCAGGAGCGACGGCATTTCGCGCACCACGACCGCGCCGGCGCCGAAAGGCTCCACCACGAGGCCCAGTTCGGCGAATTCGGCCGCGCGGGCGCCGATGCGCGCCGCGGAGGGTTCGTCGAGTTCCACGACTTCGGGAATAAGGAGGATCTGGCGATGGATGCCGCCGTTGGCCAGCGCCGTTTTCATGCGCTCGTACACGAGGCGCTCATGGGCGGCGTGCTGATCGACGATGACGATGCCGTCCGATGTCTGGGCGACGATATATGTTTCGTGCACCTGGGCCCGCGCGACTCCCAAAGGATGCGATTGGTAGTCGGCCTCGACAACCTGCACCGGGGTCGCATCGGGCGCGGACGGCGCCAACGCGAACAGAGACGGCGCTTCGTTCTCCGCCAGCCCCTGCCCGTCCTCCGGCGCCTGCATGGTGTAGGCCATCTGCGCCGCGGCGTACGAGATGGGACCGCCGCCCGAGAACACGCGGCCGTCACCGGGACGGAACGCGCCGAGCGCGGCGCCGGCGACGGTCGTGGAGGCCTTGTGGCCCGCTTCGGCCAGCGCGTGTTTCAGCGCGCCGACCAGCAGACCGCGCACGAGGCCCGCGTCGCGGAAACGCACTTCGGCCTTGGCGGGATGCACGTTCACATCGACGTCGCGCTGCGGCACTTCGAGGAACAGGACGACGTAGGGATGCCGGTTGGCGGCCAAAAAGTCCTGGTACGCGGCGCGCACGGCGCCGTGCAAAAGGCGATCACGCACCGGCCGGCCGTTGACGAACAGGTACTGCGCCAGCGCATTGCCGCGATTGAAGGTCGGCACGCCGATATAGCCGAACAGCCTGATGTCCTCGCGCTCGGCGGCGACGGGCACCGCGTTGGCGCCGAAGTCCTTGCCGATCACGCTGGCGATGCGTTCGAGATGCACATCGAAAAGATCGCCCTGCATGTGACCGGCGGGCAGATTGAGGCGCTGCTTGCCGTCGGCCGTCAGCGTGAAGGCGATATCGGGATGCGCCATCGCCAAACGTTCAATGGCGTCCACGGCATACGTGAGCTCGGTGGAGGAGGCTTTGAGGAATTTGAGGCGCGCGGGCGTGGCATAGAAGATATCCCGCACTTCGACGCGCGTGCCGCGCGGATGCGGCGCGGGGACCGGGCCGTCTTTGCGCCCGCCCGCGACGACGACGTACCAGCCGGAATCCGCGTCCTGGGTACGGCTGGTCACCGTAAGGCGGGCGACGGACCCGATGGCGGGCAACGCCTCGCCGCGGAAGCCGAGATAGTTGATGTCGAGCAGATCGTCGCTGGGGAGCTTGGACGTCGCATGACGGTCGACGGCCACGATCAATTCCTGCGGCGTCATGCCGCAGCCGTTGTCGGTGACCACGATCAGCGAACGGCCGCCGTCGTTGAGCACGATATCGATACGCGTGGCGCCCGCGTCGATGGAATTCTCGACGAGTTCCTTCAGGGCCGAGGCCGGCCGCTCAACCACTTCGCCGGCGGCGATCTGGTTGACGAGGTTCGGCGGCAGAAGACGAATAGTCACGATATCGCTTTCAAAGCGTCCGCTTTCACTGTTGCGCCTTCGCCTGCAGATAGGCGAGCGCGAGGCCGGCGGTCGAGCTGTCCCGGGCTTTGAGGAGCCCCTCGGCCGCGGCGGGTTTATCAAGCAGGGCCGGCATCAGGCTTTTGGCCAGTTCCTTGCCCAACTCTACCCCCCACTGGTCGAAGGAGTTAACCCCCCAAATCAACCCCTGGACGAAAATCTTATGTTCGTACAAGGCGATCAGCATGCCAAGCACATAGGGGGTTAATTCGTCCAAAAGCAGGGTGTTGGAGGGCCGATTCCCCGGGAATTCCCGGTGCGGCCGCAGCGCTTCGGGGGTGGAGGCGAGCTCGGCCGCCGTGCGGCCCTTCAAAAGCGCTTCGGTCTGCGCGAGGCAGTTGGCCATGAGGAGGTCGCGGCTGGGGCCGCCCGCGCCCTTCAGCGCGATGATGAAGTCGCACGGGATCAGGCGCGGCCCCTGGTGCAGAAGCTGGAAGAACGAGTGCTGGCTGTCGGAGCCGCCGCCGCCGAAAACGATCGGGCCGGTTTTGGTCTCGACCTTCGCGCCGTCCTTGGTGACGGCCTTGCCGTTGCTCTCCATGTCGAGCTGCTGGAGATGGAACGGGAAAAGCTTCAGGCGGTGATCATAGGGCATCACCGCGACGGCCGGCGCGTCGAAGAAGTCGGCGTACCAGACGCCGATGAGCGCGAGGATCACAGGCAGGTTCTGTTCGAGCGAGGCGGTCTCGAAGTGACGGTCCATGGCCTCGGCGCCGGCGAGCAGCTGGTCGAAGGCTTCATAACCGCAGGCGAGGATCACCGAGAGGCCGATGGCCGACCACACCGAATAACGCCCGCCCACCCAGTCCCACATCGGGAACACCGCGTCGGGATGGATGCCGAATGTCTTGGCGGCCTCGACGTTGGTCGACACGGCGGCGAAATGTTTCGCGACCGCCGTTTCGCCCAAGCGCGCCGTGAGCCAGGCGCGCGCGGCATCGGCATTTGCGGTGGTTTCCGCGGTGGCGAAGGTTTTCGAGCAGATGATGAAAAGGGTTTCGGCGGGCTCGAGCTTGGCCAGCGCTTCGGCGAGTTGCGCGCTGTCGGGATTGGAGACGAACGTCACCGACATCTCCGGCGCCTGGAGATCCTTCATCGCGTCGGCGACGAACATCGGGCCCAGGTGCGAGCCGCCGATGCCGATATTGACGATATGACGAAGTTGTTTGCCCGTGGCGCCCCTCCACTGGCCGTTCCTTACCCCATCACTGAACGCTTTGAGACGCGCGCGGGTTGAACGCACTTCGGGCATCACGTCCACGCCGTCCACCGTCATCGGACGTTCTTCGCGGTTGCGCAGCGCGACGTGCAGCACGGCGCGGTTCTCGGTGGTGTTGATGCGCGCGCCGGCGAACATCGCGGCGCGCCCCGCCTCCACGCCGCGCGCGCGGGCGAGTTCGGCCAGGAGGCTGAGGGTCTCGAGCGTGACGCGGTTCTTTGAGTAGTCGGCGCGAATGGGCCCGAAAGAGAACGAGAGGCGCGCGAACCGGTCCGGGTCGGCGGCGAACAGGTCACGCATATGCTGACCCGCGAGGACAGCCGCGTGAGCTTTAAGCGCCTGCCAGGCCGGCAGAGCCGTCAGGGACGATGAGTTCATGTAACGCAAAATCCCGGTTCAGAACTGAGGGGCCCGGCACCTTATCAATCCGGGCGCAGCCTGCCAAACTTTGAGAATAGGAATGGTGTAAAATCAACTACTTAGAATTCCCGCCCGGGCTGTAAATCCACCGTGGCGCGCGGGCCCGGCCCCTTGCAGACTGGGCGCCCGCCAAACTTCAAAAATGGGAGCCTTCGTGACCATGCAAACCCGCCTTGCCGCCGCCATTGCCGTTGCCGTCGCCGCGGCGCCGATGACCGTCCCGGCGCTGTCCGCGTCCGCCGCCGAAATCGCCCGCACGCCGAATGCCGGCAACGCGCTGATCCTGCAGTCGGCGACCATTCCGGCGGGCAGCGAGATCCTGTTCCTGTCGGGCCTGACCCCGACCCCGATCACAGCGGGCAAGACGGACAGCTTCGAGGCCTTCGGCGACACCAAGACCCAGACCGTCGCCGTGATGGAGCGCATCAAGGCGGCGCTGGGCGAGAAAGGTTACGCCATGTCGGACGTCGTGAAGATGACGGTGTTCCTGGTCGGCGATCCGAAGCTCGGCGGCAAGATGGACTTCGCCGGGATGAACGAGGCCTACAAGATGTACTTCGGTTCGGCCACCAACAAGAATCTCGTGACGCGTTCGACCATCCAGGTCGCCGCGCTGGCCGCGCCATATTACTTGGTGGAAATCGAAGCGACCGCGGCGAAGGCCCCGAAGTAATTACGGCTTCGCTTTGGCCTTGGCCGGCGCCGGCTTTGCCGCGGGCGCCGCGCCGGGCTTGGCCGCCGACAAGTCTGGCCCCACCACCACGACCACGAGATTGTCGGGGTCATAGAGCTTCTTCGACAGCGCCTTGGCCTGATCGAGCGTGACGGAATCGATATAGCCGTTGCGCTTGTCGATATAGTCGAGCCCGAGGTTGTCGCGCTGCACGGCGAGCAGCGTGTCGGCGATGGAGCCCGTCGAGGTGAACCGCAGCGGCCAGGCGCCGGTAAGGTACTGTTTGGCGTCGTTCAGCTCTTCCTGCGTGGGACCGCCGTCGCGCATCTTCACCCATTCATCGCGAATGACCTGGAGGCTGGCTTCGGCCTGATCGGCGCGCGTGCCGACCGAGGCCATCATGGCCGCGCCGGCGTCGTAGGGCGCCATGCCGGTGCCGACACTGTAGGCGAGGCCGCGCTTCTCACGCACTTCGTCCATGAGGCGCGACTGGAAACTGCCGCCGCCGAACACATAGTCGACCACCAGGCCCGTGTACCAATCCGGGTCTTCGCGCATCAGGCCCTTCTGCCCGATGTAAACCACGCTCTGCGGCAGGTTCTTGGCGATGCGCACGACTTTTCCAGCGCCCACGATCGGCGCCGGCGGCACGTCCGCCTTCAGGCCCGTGGTGGCGGGAAGCGGTCCGAAGACCTGATCGAGCACCGTCTGAAGCTGCGCGGCGGTGATGTCGCCCGATACGCCGACCACCAGGCGGTCGCGCGCGAAGCGGCTTTTCACCCAGCCCTTGAGATCGTCGGTGGTGATGCCCTTGATGGAGGCCGGGGTACCGTCGTCCTCGCGGGCGTAGGGATGTTTGCCGAACAACTCCTCCATGAGACGCTGGCCGGCGATGCGGCCCGGATTCTCAAGCTGCGACTGGATGCCGACCAGGATCTGGCGGCGGATGCGCTCCACCGGCTCCTGGTCGAAACGCGGCTGCGTCAGCGCGAGGCGCAGGAGTTCGTAAGCCTTGGGCGCGTTCGGCGTCGTGGTGACGATCTTGCCGGTGACATAGTCGTTGTCGGCGCTAAACCGCAGCGTGATGGCGCGGTCCTGCAACTCGGTCTGGAAGGCGAAGGAATCGAGCGTGCCCGCGCCCTCGTCCAGCAGCGAGGTCACCATGCCGGACAGGCCAAGTTTGGCGTCCGGATCGATGGCGCTGCCGCCCTTGAAGCCGAAAGTGATGGCGATGATCGGCGTGGTGTGGTCTTCGGAGAGATAGGCGCCGACGCCGCCCTTGCTCTTCACTTCGCGGACGGTGAGCGCGGAGGCCGGCGCGGCGAAGGCGACGATCGCGACGGCCAGGAGGAAAAACTTTTTCACGGCGTGGTTCATGGCGTCGGCCCTCCGGCAGTCTGTTCAGGGGGCAAAAGGATTCCCGTGACCGAGGAGTTGTCGGCGAACAGGCGGCGCGCGGCGGCCTGCACCTGGGCGAGCGTGACCTTGTTCACGGCCTCGGGCCAATTCTCGATGTCTTCGAGCTTTATTCCCGACGCCAGCGACGTGCCCACCGCGCGGGCGGCGGACATCGGCGAGTCCTTCGCGAAGGCCAGGCGCGCGGCGAAGCGGTTCTTGGCCTGCTGGACGTCGGCTTCCGTGATTCCATTCGCCAGCAATTCGGCCAGCGCCTTTTCATAGGCCGCTTCGGCCTGCGCGATGCTCACGCCCGGGCTTGGGGTCATGGAGACGAAGAAGCTGCCATAGGACACCGCGTCGGTGTCGTAGCCGGCGCCGAAGGATGCGGCGACCTGCTGCTCGACGACGAGCTTGCGGTAGAGCTTGGTGGTCGAGCCGCCGCCGATGATCTCGCTGAACACTTCGAGGGCATGCACATCGGTGCGCTCGCCGACGTTATAGCTGGGCGCGATGATCTGGCGGCTCCAGGACGGCTGGGTCACGCGCTCATGGTGCAGCGTGATGCGCGAGTCCGCCTTGTCGTACAGGAAGGTCGAGCGTTCGCGCGGCTTGAAGTTCTCGGCTTTCGGAATGACGCCGTAATACTTCTCGGCCAGCGGCTTCAGCTTATCGAGGGTGATGTCGCCCGCGACAACCAGGATCGCGTTTTGCGGCGAATAGTATTGGCGGTAGATGCCGAGGTTGTCGGCGAGATTGAGACCGCGCATCTCTTCCAGCCAGCCGATGATGGGGATCGAATATTTGTTGGTCATCCACAGCGTCGCCGCCATGCGTTCGCCGAGCAGCGCCGACGGCGAATTGTCCGTGCGCATGCGGCGTTCCTCGATGATGACTTCGCGCTCGGTCGCGATGTCCTTTTCGCTAAGGACCAGGTTCCGCATGCGGTCCGATTCCATGTCCATCATCAGGGGCAGGCGGTCGACCGCGATGTTCTGGTAGTAACCGGTGTAGTCGGTGGTGGTGAAGGCGTTCTGATTGCCGCCGTTGCGCGCGACGATCTCGGTCATCGCGCCTTCGGGATATTTCTTGGTGCCCTTGAACATCAAATGTTCGAGAAAGTGCGCGATGCCCGACTTGCCGGCCGGCTCGTCGGCGGAGCCCACTTTGTAGAACACCATATGACTGACGACGGGCGCGCGGTGATTGGGGATCAGCACGACCTGCATGCCGTTGGCGAGGGTGAAGGTCTGCGCGCCGTAGACTTCGGCGCGGGCTTGCGGCGCGGCCATGAAAATGGCGGCGGCAAAAAGGGGAGCGGCGATGCGGAGCATGATGATCCCTGAGACAGTCAGGCGGAGGGATGCAAACCATAGCCCGCCGGACGCGCGGGCGTAAATCCAGGGTTACAACTAAGATAGAAAACAAGGCTCCAGGATTCTAAGCTTGGTAACAACAAAAGCAGGGGTCACGGCGTCGTGAACAAAGTTACGGAGAACTTCCAGGTTTGGCGCGCCGTGACGGACTCCTTCGCCTATTGCTGGCGCCAGCGGCGGCTGATGGAGCGTTACGGAATCATCCCGCTGATCCTGGGTCTCGGCCTCGCCTGGACCCTTTTGTATCTCAACGTCGCGCCGGACGAACGGACCGTGGCGCGTTTCAGCGGCGACATCCTCGCTTTCCTCATCGGCATCCCGCCCGCCGTGGCCTGGTACCGCCTCATTGTCTACGGCGAGCAGGCCGGGCGGCGGCCGATCTACGCGTTCACGCGCCTCGAAATACGCATGGTGCTGTGGCAGATCCTGTTCGTGTTTCCGCTGTTCCTCGCCGTCGTCGCCGCCGCCATCCCGGTGGCGGCGGCAGGGGCCATCGGCAAGACGATGTGGGGCGACGTGGGCGCCTATGCGCTCGCCGCGCCGGTCGGAATCGCGGCGCTGGCGTGGGTGCTCTATGTCGTCACGCGCCTGTCGCTGGTCATCGCGATGGCGGCCCTCGATACGCAAGCGAGCTTTAAACGCGCGTGGCACATGAGCGCGCCCATCGCCTGGCGGCTGACAGGAGCCGTGCTGGCGCTGATGTGCTGCCTTGTTCCGATGGGCCTCGCGGGCATCGGCCTCGAGAAGCTTTTTGAGCCGCACGCGGCGGCGCCCTACGTCGGCGCGGCCATCGACGCGGCGACAGGGCTCGTCGGCCTGTTCCTCCTGTCGACGCTGTTCGGGCAGACGTACAAAATCCTCGCGGAAACAGAAACGGCGCCGGGCGATCCGGCGCCGCTCTAAGTGCGGTCGCGATCGATTATTCTTTAGAAGATGCCGAGGGTGCTGTTCCTGCCGCGGCGGATGATCACCGAGGCGCCCTCGTTGGGCTTCTTGCCTTCAGCGGCGTTCTGGCTGAGGCGTTTCATTTCGGCGGCCGGATCGACGATCGTGCCCGCGACGCTTCCGCCGTCCCGCCAGAACAGGAGGCGGTCGGAGAAGGCGCGCTCTTCCGGCGCGAAGGTCGACACTTCCTTGGCGATGGTGTTGCGGATGTCCGGGAGCACGGCGTCGGCGCCGGCGGCGCCAAGGACGGCCGTTTCCCCGTTCGAGAAACCGCGCTTCTGATAATCGAGCAGGCGCGCGCGGCCCAGGAGCACGGCGCGGCCCTGTTCGGCCGGGGTCGCTTCCGGGGTGCGCTCGGAACCGGGCGCGGGCGGACGCAGGTTGAAATCGGGCGGGATTGCCAGCGGCGCAGGCGTCGCCACGGCGAATTCGTCCGGGACCGTCTTGTTGAGGCCGAGCGCGCGGCGGGTTCTGTCGCAGCCCGTCAGGCTGACAGCCGCCACAAGCATGATCGCAATGGATAAATAACGCATCGTCGTCCTCGTTGAATTAGGCGCCGCGTTCGGCGGGCTCTTGTTTGCCATCGTGCGGGCGCTCAAACAAGGCGTCAAGCAGCACAATTATGGCACCGATGGTGATACAGGTATCCGCGATATTAAATGTCGGGAAGTGCCAGTCCTGCCAGTAAACATGCAGGAAATCGGCGACCGCCCCGATACTTGCGCGGTCGATGATGTTGCCGAGCGCGCCGCCGACGATGAGCCCCAAGCCGATCTGCAGCCAGGAGCGCGGCGCCCGCCACATCCAGACGGTCATCACAATCGTGATCGCGATGGTCACCGCCAGCAGAAGGGCGACCGCCGTCTCCGTGCCTGAGTTGAACAAGGAGAAGCTGATCCCTTCGTTCCACGACAGGCGGAACTGGAAGAACGGCAGCACGTCGATCACCACCGGGCTCACGAACGGCGTTTCGGTGACGCCCTCGGGACGGAAGACCCGCTCGACCATATAGACCTTCGAGGCCTGGTCGAGGACCACGCCGGCGACGGCGCAGGCAAGTCCGGCACGCGGGAGGGAGGGCGCCGCCATTCCTACGCCTTCACTTCACTGACCGCATCGGAGCAGCGTTCGCAGACCGCGGGATGTTTGTGCTTGCCGACGTCGGGCAGCACTTTCCAGCAGCGCGCGCACTTCTCACCTTCGGCGAGATCGACGACCACGCCGACGCCGGGAACGTCCGGCGAGCTGTGCGCGCCGCCCGGCGCCGCGCCCGGCTGCAAGGTGATGGCCGAGGTGATGCAGATGTCGTCCATCGGCAAATCTTTGGCGACCTCGAGCAATTCGGCCGGCGCCCAGACTTTCGGATGGGCTTGCAGGGATGCGCCGATCTTCTTGGCGGCGCGTTCAAGCTCGAGCGCGCCGGTGATGGCGCGGCGCAGATCGCGGACCTTGGCCCACTTCTGCGCCAGACCGTCGTCGCGCCAATGGGCGGGGAGGTTCGGGAACTGCTGGAGATGCACCGAGCCGTTTTCCGACGGGTAACGCGCCAGCCAGGCCTCTTCGGCCGTGAAGCAGATGAAGGGCGCGAGCCACTTCACGAGGCAGTCGTAGAGCGTATCGAGCACCGTACGGCAGGCGCGGCGGCGCAAGGACGACGGCGCATCGCAGTACAGGACGTCTTTGCGGATATCGAAGTAGAAGGCCGAGAGCTCGACGGCGCAGAAGTTGTGCAGTTCGTTGAACAGGCCGTGGAAATCGTACTTGTCGCAGGCGTCGCGGATCAGGCGATCGAGCTCGCACAGGCGGTGCAGGATGAAACGCTCCAGCTCCGGCATATCGAGCGCATGGACGCGCTCGGACTCACTGAAGCCCGCGAGGTTGCCGAGCAGATAACGCAAGGTATTGCGCAAACGGCGATAGAGATCGCTCATCTGCTTCAGGATGTTCGGACCGATGGAGAGGTCTTGCGCATAATCGGACGCGACCACCCACAGACGCAGGATATCGGCGCCGGACTGGGCCATGACGTCCTGCGGCGCGACCACGTTGCCCAGGGACTTGGACATCTTGCGGCCCTTTTCATCGAGCACGAAGCCGTGGGTAAGCACGGCGTCGAAGGGCGCGCGTCCGCGGGTTCCGCAGGATTCCAGCAGCGACGTGTGGAACCAGCCGCGATGCTGGTCCGAGCCTTCGAGATAAAGGTCGGCCGGCCACTTGAGATCCCTGCGCTCCTCCAGACAGAAGGCGTGGGTGGAGCCGGAGTCGAACCAGACTTCGACGATGTCGGTGACCTGTTCCCAGTCTTCCGACTTGTACGTGTTGCCGAGGAAACGCTCGGGCGGCGAGGTCAGCCATGCGTCGCCGCCTTCCGTCATGAAGGCCTCGGAGACGCGGTCGATCACCGCCTGGTCCTTGAGGACTTCACGGGTCTGCCTGTGGATGAACAGACCGAGCGGCACGCCCCACTGGCGCTGGCGCGAGATGCACCAGTCCGGGCGCTGCTCGATCATGCTCTGGATGCGGTTGCGCCCTTGCGCCGGCACCCAGGTGGTATCCGCGATGGCCTTGAGCGCGGTGTTGCGCAGGCCCGTCTCTTCCATCGAGATGAACCATTGCGGCGTATTGCGGAAGATGAGCGGCGCCTTGGAGCGCCAGGAATGCGGATAGCTGTGCACCAGCTTGCCGTGGGCGAGCAGCGCGCCGGCGTCTTTCAGCGCCGCGAGCATATCCGGATCGATCTTGAACACATGCTTGCCGGCGAACAGCGGCACATGCGGATAATATGTGCCGTCGCCGGCCACGGTTTCCGGCACCGCGATCTTGTACTTCATGCACAGATAGTAGTCGTCCTCGCCGTGGCCGGGCGCGGTGTGCACGAAGCCCGTGCCGGCTTCGGTGGTGACGTGATCGCCCGGCAGCAGCGGGACGTCGAAGTCGTAGCCCTTGCCGTGCAGCGGATGGCGGCAAAACGTGCCGTCGAGATCCGCGCCCCGGAAGCGCGCGGCCTCGGCGTGTTCGGTGATGCCCGCGCTCTTCAGCACATCCGGCAGCAGCTCGACGTTGGCGACGAACCTTTCGCCGACGCGCGCGAGGCTTTTCTCGGTGACCGCCTTCACTTCGACGACGGCGTACTCCATCGCCGGGCCATAGGCGATGGCGCGGTTGCCCGGCATGGTCCACGGGGTGGTCGTCCAGATGACGATCGTCGCATCCTTGATCGCGGCGAGGGGCGTCCTCGCGACCTTGAAGCGCACCCAGATGGTGGTCGAGGTGTGATCGTCGTATTCGACTTCGGCGTCGGCGAGCGCGGTCTTTTCCACCACCGACCACATGACCGGTTTGGAGCCGCGGTACAGCGCGCCGTTCATCAGGAACTTGCCGACTTCCTTGACGATGTGGCCCTCGGCTTCATAGGCCATGGTCTTGTAGGGATTGTCCCAATCGCCGACGACGCCTAGGCGCTTGAACTCCTCCTTCTGCACTTCGATCCACTTGGCGGCGAAGTCGCGGCACTGCTTGCGGAACTCGACGACCGGCACGTCGTCCTTGTTGAGCCCCTTCTCGCGGTACTGCTCCTCGATCTTCCATTCGATGGGAAGGCCGTGACAGTCCCAGCCCGGCACGTAATTGGAATCGTAGCCCGTCATCTGGCGCGCGCGCGTGATGGTGTCTTTGAGGATCTTGTTCAGCGCGTGACCGATGTGCAAATGGCCGTTGGCGTAGGGCGGACCGTCGTGCAGGACGAACTTCTCGCGGCCTTTCGAGACCTCGCGCAGCTTCTTGTACATGTCCATCTTCTTCCAGCGCTCGAGCAGTTTGGGCTCGAGCTGCGGAAGGCCCGCTTTCATCGGAAAGTCGGTGGTGGGCAGGAAGACGGTCGAACGATAGTCGGGAGCGTTAGAATCAGCCTGGTCGGCCATGGCGCAGAGTCCACTTATGAGAGGGGGCAGAAAAAAGCGGCGGGTATCCCCATTCCTACTTCGGAATGGGGCCGCTAATTCGCGCCAACTCTGCGTAATTCAATGACATAGCGCGCTTGGATATCAGGGATACCCGCAAGCAGCAATGCGGCGCGCGTTTTAACCTTTAACATATTGATTTATATTACATTTAATTGTCGTCGCAGGCGATCCTCCTTCGCTGCTCCGCAGCTTCGGCGGATCATCGGGGTGACCAGCGGTGTGGGTCAGGCGGTGTAGCCCACAAACGGCGCCGTAGCGTTTGGGAAACCCGCAAGCAACCGCCGGGCCTCGTCGCTGTCGGCGGCGATCTGGGCTTTCAGGGCCTCCAGGCCGTCGAACTTCTTTTCCGCGCGGATGTATTCGACGAGGGCCACGCGCAGGTGCTTGCCGTAGAGGTCCTCGTTCGTATCGAACAGGTGCGCTTCAAGCAGCACATCGGTTTTGTCGAAGGTCGGACGGTTGCCGAAGTTGGCGACGCCGTTGCGCCACACCGTCCCTGCCCCGTGATCGACCCCGGCGCGGATGGCGTAGACGCCTTTCTTGGGATGCAGGTAGTCGCGGTACTCGAGGTTCGCCGTCGGGAAGCCGAGTTGTCGGCCGCGTTTGTCGCCGGCCACCACGCGGCCTTCGATTTCCCAGAAGCGCCCGAGCATGCGCGCGGCGTCGCGCGGGCGGCCATCACGCAACAGGTCGCGGATGGCGGTGGACGAGAAACGCTCCTCGCCCTCGCTGAGCTTTTCCACGGCGGTGACACCGAAGCCGTATTTGGCGGCGAGTTCGCGCAGCACCTCGACGTTGCCCTTGCGCCGATAGCCGAAGACATAATCGTAGCCGACGACGATGTGCGAGAGACCGAGACCTCCGACGAGGATTTCAGAGACGAAATTCTCCGGCGTACGCTCGGAGAATTCCTTGTCGAAGGTCTGGACGTAGAGATAGTCGACGCCGAGCGCCTCGATGACATGGGCTTTCATGCGGAAGGGCGAGAGACGGAACGGCTCCTGATCCGGCTTGAAAAACATGCGCGGGTGGGGCTCGAAGGTCATCACCGCGGCGGCGACGCCGGCTTTGCGCGCGAGGCTCACGGCGCGGCCGATCACGGCCTGGTGGCCGCGGTGAAGGCCGTCGAAATTGCCGAGCGCGATCACGCCGCCCTTGAGGGCGGCCGGGACTTCGCTCCATGTGCGAAAGACGTGCATCGCCAATTCTAGCCGCGCGCGGGAACCATGAGAACGGCTTCGCCCTCGACGACGACTTTTTCCCCCACCAGGCACTGCGTCTTGAAGATCACGAATTTCTTTTCCGGCACGAAGCCGGTCACTTCGACCCGGGCCACGACATCGTCCCCGATGCGCACGGGGGCTTTGAACTTGAAGCCTTGCGACACATAGATACATCCGGCCCCGGGCAGGCGCGTCGCGAAAACCGACGAGATGTGCGAGGCGGTCAGCATGCCGTGGGCGATCCGGGTCTTGAAGATCGAGCGCGCCGCAAAGGCTTCATCGAGATGGATGGGATTGGTATCGCCCGTGGCCTCGGCGAACTTGCGGATATCCTCATCCGTCATGGTCCGCGTGATGCTGGCGGACATCCCCAGCGCCAGGTCCTCAAACATGAATTGCGGGGCACTAGATTGAATAGGGCCGGCCATGCGACACTCACCGTTGGTACGTTCGGCTGGGAGACTTAAGGTGGCGAAACAAACAGGTCCGTTACAGGCGGTCAAGGGAAAGCAGCGGCTTTTGGGGCGGGCGCTTCTGTTCGCCGCCGGCTTGAGCGCTCTGGCGGTCACCGCCGGTTGTGCAAGCACCTGGACGCATCCGCGCAAACAAGGACCCGAGGCGGCCGCCGACGAACGCGAGTGCGCCCAGCGCGCCGAAGAAAACACCCTCGCCCGCGCCGGACGCCAGCGCGCGACCTACGGCGCGAACACCGATCCCAACCCCGGCATGAGCCGCGGTGAAACGCCGATGCAGATGCTCGAGCGCACCCAGACGCAAGACGACTACGGGCGCGACTTCGAGAACTGCATGACGTCCAAAGGCTACAGCAAGAAATAACGGCGGCAGCCTCCTCATGGCCATCCGGCGCATCGACTCTCTCGGTTATCAACTGGGCCTTCTCAACCGGCTTTACGACCGCTGCCTGCAGGACGCGCTGAAGGAATTCGGCGTCGCGCCGGGCCAGTTCGCGCCGCTGGTGATGCTGTTCGAGGAAGACGGCCTGACGCAGGCCGAGCTGTGCCGGCGCATCAACGTCGAGCAGCCGACCATGGCCAACACGCTCGACCGCATGGAGCGCGACGGGCTGATCAAGCGCAAGGCCGACACCGACGACCGCCGCCGCTCGCATGTGTTCCTGACCTCGCGCGCGAAGGACATTCAGACGCAGGTGATGGAGGCCGCGCGCGCGGTTTCGAACCGGACCGTCACGCGCATGAGCGCCGGCGAACAGGACGACATGTTCCGCCTGGTCGCGCGCATGGTCGAGAATCTCAAATCATAGCGTGAAAACGATGCGTGCCCTCGCAAACGCCGCCGTCGCACTCGCCGTCCTGTTCGCGGCGGAGCCCGCGTGGACGCAGGAACGGGAAGCCCGCCAGGCCATTTCGGAGGAAGCGGTCGCGTTCTTCGGCGGCTTGTGCATCAGCACGCGCGGCGCGCCCAACCGGATCGAACGCGTCATCGCCGAGCGGAACATCAAAGCCGTGCCCCTGTCGGCGGAGGGCGTGCAGTCCCTGCTCGATGGCAAGCCGGGCGATTCCGGATGGGTCGTGCTGACCAATCAGGGCGCGGAGCTGCAACTGCTCGCCAAGGCGCCGGCGACCTGCACCTTGCGCGTGCTCGATTCCTACGGCGATGTGGTGAACGACGTCATGGCCGACCTCCTGAAGGGCCTTTCCACCCACGACGGCTTTGTGTTCCGCAAGGCGATGGACGAGACGCGCACCACCAACGGCGGCGACGAGCGCCTTGTCGGCTATTTCCTGAACTGGCGCGACGGCGGCTGGTCGGGAGCGTTGAGCGTTTCGCACATCGATGGGGATGGAAAAGACATCCCGCCCCAGACGTTCTTCAGCCTGGAAATGCGCCAGACATCGTAGCGCGGCACTTGCCGCACACCATGCGCCGGAAACGCCGGGTCCTCGCGTCAAGCGCGAGGACGACGATTTTGTTCAACTACCGCCCGACAACCTGCAGGTTGTCGCCGCCCTTGGGGCGTTCGCCCGTCTTCCATCCGCCGGAAAGCTGGAACTGGATGACTTCGGCGATGTTGGTCGCGTGGTCGCCGACACGCTCGAGATTCTTGGTCACGAACAGAAGGTGCGTCGAGCATTCGACGTCTTCCGGCGCCTTGGACGCGCTGGAGATCAGGTCCTGCGACATGCGCGAGATCACCTGGCGCATCACCCGCGCGACGAGGTCGTCGAGCTCGTGGTCGTGCTGCCACACCATTTCGGCCTTGTGGGCGTCGCGGGTGGTGAAACTGTCCATCACGTCGCGCACGGTGCGCTGGGCGAGACTGCCGAGCGCGGCCATGTCGTGCGGGATCTGGATGTTGGCGCGGGTCAGGATGAGGCTGCGCTTGGCGATGTTCTTGGCGTAGTCGCCGATGCGCTCCAGGCTGCCGGCGATCTTCACGTTGCCGAACACGTAGCGCAGGTCGTTGGCCATGGGCTGGCGGCGCGCGATGATGGACAACGCGCTGGCTTCGATCTTGCGCTCGCACTCGTCGATGTCGCTGTCGCGCCGGATGATGCTTTCGGCCGCCTCGGCATCCCGGCGCACGAGGGCTTCCATGGCGTCGCGCAGCTGCGCTTCGGCCAAACCGCCCATCTCCAGCACCTTGCGCTCGAGCTGCGCGAGATCGTTATCGAAGCCCGATACGATGTGTGAGTGTTCGCCCTGGTTCATGCTTCGTCCCGGCTGAAAGTCGCGAAAGTCAGAGAATCTAACATGGCTGCGAGGGTTAAATATGCCGTGGAACCTGCTGTTCCTTGTGAAATATTTGTGACTGGAGGCGAAAAACCCCGGTGTCACGCGGCCGTCTTCAATGGCCCCACGCGCGTCCAACCCTGGATTCTTGGGAGCCAAAGGCTTATGTGGTCGTCCACATTCGGCCCCGGATGGGCCTTTACGCACCGCGCGGGCGATGACTTATAGCGTCAAAGAGATCTTCTATACCTTGCAGGGCGAAGGCGCCAACACGGGCAAACCGGCCGTGTTCTGCCGCTTCGCCGGCTGCAATCTGTGGAGCGGGCTGGAAGCGGACCGCGCCAACGCCACCTGTAAGTTCTGCGACACCGACTTTGTCGGCGTGGACGGGACCGGCGGCGGCAAATTCAAGACCGCCGAAGACCTCGCGGCGGCGGTCGCGGCCGCATGGGACGGCGCCGGCGGCGAAAAGTTCGTGGTTTGCACCGGGGGCGAACCCCTTCTGCAGCTCGACCCGCCGCTGATCGCCGCTTTGCACGCCAAGGGCTTCAAGATCGCCGTGGAGACCAACGGGACCGTGGAAGCGCCCCCCGGCCTCGACTGGATCTGCGTCAGCCCCAAGGCCGACGCCAAGCTGATCGTGACCGCGGGCGACGAACTCAAGCTGATTTATCCGCAAGACGGCGGGGCGCCGGAGCGCTACGAACCGCTCGCTTTTCGTCACTGGTTTTTGCAACCTATGGACGGTCCGACACGGGACGCCAACAGTAAGGACGCGGTCGCCTATTGCCTCGCCCATCCGAAATGGCGCCTGTCCGTCCAGACACATAAGTATCTAGGGATCGCGTAAGACATGGCTGGACGGTTCGAGATCATCAAGGAATTCGGCTTCGAGGCGGCGCATGCGTTCACGCATAAGCCGGCGGGCCACGAGAACACGCGCCTGCATGGACATTCGTTCCGCGTCGAGGTCGCCTTGCGCGGCGAGCCCGACGACACGACCGGCTGCGTGGTGGACTTCGAGAAGGTGACCGCGTCGATCCAGAGCGTGCGCGGCAAGCTCGACCATCATTACCTCAACGACATTCCGGGACTTGAAACGCCGTCCCTTGAAAATCTGGCGGCGTGGATCGCGGGCGAGCTGCGCCTGCTCCTCCCGCAACTCGCCAGCATCACGGTGCGCAGGCCGACGCTGGGCGAGTCCTGCCGTTTTGAGGTTGTATGAGCAAGACATCCGTCCGCCCGAAGGCCCTCGTTCTTCACTCCGGCGGGCTCGATTCCACGGTCTGCCTGCTGCTCGCCCGCTCGCGCGGCCGCGACGCCTACAGCTTCGGGATCAACTACGGCCAGCGCCAGCAGGTCGAGCTGGAATACGCGAACAAGCAGTGCGAGCGCTTCGGTGTCGAACGCCGCATCGCCGACGTGAGCTGGCAGAAGCCCGAGATCCACGTCCCGAAGGACCGCACGGTCGCCGAGATGAAAGCGGGCATCGCGCCCACCTTCCTGCCGGGACGCAACGCCGTGTTCCTTGCGCTCGCCTGCGCCGACGCCGCCGGCACCGGCGCGACGGAGGTGTGGCTCGGTGTGAATGCGGTCGATTTCTCAGGCTATCCGGACTGCCGCGGCTCGTTCCTGGACGCCTTCCGCGCCATGTGGGCCGAAGCCGTGCCCAACCCGCCGCGCATCGTCGCGCCGCTGGTGAACATGTCCAAGCCGCAGATCGCCGCCCTGGCCTCCGAACTCGGGCTCAAGGCCGGCGAGACCTGGAGCTGCTACGCGCCCGAAGAAAAAGACGGAGTCACGAAGCCCTGCGGCCACTGTGACGCCTGCCTCCTGCACGGCCACGCCTGGCGCGAAGCGCGGATCGCCCCGCCCGCCGATCTGGTGATCTGAACATGCGCCTTGAGGGCATTTTTTGTCATGGATTTCAGGCGTAACCGGAACATTGAAACGACCCCTCCCTGACCCTCCCCTTTCAGGGAAGGGTCGTTTTCCGTTGCGTAAAAAACAGAAAACACGCGCGCGGCGCCCCTCAAAATTAAGTATACTGTCCCCGAAACTAGTTGCGGGGACAGTATACTTAATTGACGGATCGCCGGGCAGAGGCGACAGCCCTGTCCTGAAAGGGGGAGGGAGAAACTAGAACGAGGCAGCGACCGTCAGGCCGAAGGTTCGCGGCATTCCTGGAAACAGCTCGATGAAACCGAGGCTCGTATTGGCGAGCCCGGTGACGAGATAGTTCTC
>JADZAK010000093.1 GCA_020852595.1 Rhodospirillaceae bacterium | reverse complement strand
GTCGTTCGACAGCACATCGACGAACATCTCACGCCAGGCGCGATAGGAATCGCGCGCCGTTTCGTCATTGATGGCCTTAACACGTTCGGCGGCACGAGCCGTTTCATCGATCCAGGCCTGCACCTGCGGCAGCGTCTGGAACTCAGCATCGGGGCCCTTAAGCGACTTCTCCAAATCGATGCGCAGCTTCTCCATGTCGGCCGCGAACGCGCGCGATTCTTGTTCGCGCTGGAGAGCGAGCTGGCGGTACATTTCCTGCCGCTGTTCGACGATCTTCTTATTGAGGTCTTCCTCGGCTTTCGCCTTCTTGGCAACACCTTCGAGGTACTGTGTGACCTCTTCTTCAGCGGCCTTGATGGCGCGAGCGTTCTTATCGTTTCTGTCCGCATATTCGCGCTGCCTTGCGCGTAAACGTTCAAGGGCAGCCTCTTCGTCTGCCTGCGCCTTGATCAGGAGGCGCAGTGCATCGATCTCCTCGTGAATCCGTTTTGCCTGCGGATCGTGCGGATTCATGACGCTCAGCTGGGCTTCACGCCGCTTAATCTGCCCCTCTGGCCCCCAGCGTTCGGCTTGCTTTTCGATAAATCCAGTGATGTCCCCAACAAGATCACGGAAGCCCTGGAGGCGAACGATGTTGGAACCGGCGGCCTCTGTCCAATGGTCAGCCGCTTTGCGCAGCTGCTCATACATGCCGATCAGCGTGTTAGCTTCCGCGGTGCCGGCGCCTCCCACTGACGCTCGGAGGTCGGCGAAAATCTCGGCCTGTGCCGCGAATACGCCATTCTGCTGCGCAGTGGCCTTGATGGACTCGAGCTGCGCGTCGGTAAGGGCGGGGAAGGCCTTCTGCAGGGCCTGCAGTTCGTTGAACGGATCGTTCAGCGCCTTTGCCAAGGCGATCGCATTGCTCGACAGTGAGCCGATCCCGTTGACCGAGAACTGAAGGACGTCCTTGAAGGTCGAACCGATGATGTTTTGAAAACCCAGGATCTCGGGGATGACGGCCTTAAGCTCGGCTTCTGTCGCGGAGCTTGTGCGGGCGACCGCGTTGGCGTAGCCGTCAAGTGCCCGGGCCGATGTGCGCGCGGCGCCGCCTTGCGCGCGGAGGCGATCTTCAATCTTCGCCATTTCGCGCTCGGCCTTGGCAGCCTCACGGATGGCGAACCCCATGCCGGCCGTTACCGCCCCAATCCCCGCGGCAGCAGCCAGGCCCGCGGGGCCCAATTTGGCAATGATGGCACCGGCTGGCCCGGCCCTCCCGGCAAAGTCTTCGACAATACCCTTAGCCTGGCGTGTAGCTTCGTCGAGCGCCTTGAGGCCTGCGGAACCAGTCTTACTGCCTTCGCCGATATGCTTTGCGGCGGTCTGAGCCGCGCCGGCCATCTCGAGCAGCTTGCGCTGGAGATCCTCCAGCCCTTCCTGCCCGTAGCGGTAAATGATTTCTCTGTCAGCCATGTTACCTGAATCCCCGATCGCACAAGCGAACGCCGTTCGCTTAGGCTTTCAACCTTTCGACCCGACTGCGCGGAAACCGGATGTCGCTGGAGAATTCCGCCCCTGGCGGCAGTTCAATGTCGGCCAGCGTTTCAAAAAGCTCGCCGCCGCGCGGTTGCAGCAGTTGTTTGAACGCGTCGATCACCAGGCGGTTGGGACGGTCGATTAGCGAACCCGCGGGCAGGCGGAGGCGGCGATAATTGGCCGGCATCGGGCGAACCCTGATACGCATAATCATTTCCTCTGTTTGCCGCCGATGATTCGTGCGCGCCCTTCCGCGGCGGCCTGCTCGTACGCTGCAAAGGCCGCGAAGGTTTGGAACTCCTCCCGCAGATCCGCAGAGGCCTCCCAACGTTGGCGGAGTGCTTGCTCAGAATGTGTAGTCCGCTTCGCGGTCTCGCTCGTTGTCATCGCATCATGGCTGCGCGCCGGCGAGGAGACGCGCTTCCCGGCGGCCGAGCAAGGTATCGACCGCGGAAACACCTCGTCGGCGCGCATTTCGCATGACGTTTCTTCAAGACTCTCCGTGATGCTTGCGCTAAGGGCGGTTATGAAAGCCGCGTAATCTCCGCCAAAGGCGCGTTGGCTTTTGCGCCAGGCTCGGTCGAGCGCGCCCTCATAACCGAGTTCCCCGATATTTGCGACGAACACGTTGGCCGTTCGCGCGGCGATCACAGGAGCGCCGACACCTTCTTCGCGCGACCCTATGCGCACGGGCTCATTGATTCTCCGCATGCTCGCCAACCGCCGCGCGGCGGCCTCGAGACCTGTCGTTTCATGCGACATGCGCAGATCCTTTCACTAAGCGAGGAGAGGGCTGCGCGCCGGCGGCGCCCATCGCGTAACTGGGTATGCCAGGCCCAGCCGCGCGGGCATGCGGCGCCGGCGCGCATTTCGAGGAGCGAACGGCGTTCGCTCCGATTACATTGGTGATGTTGGAGGTGTCGCGCGCGGCGCCGCCGTGGGGGTGAGGGCGATTGTCGAGATCGCGGTCCGCGCTGATGTGGCGGCGCCGCGCGCTGTTGTGTGCCGGTGTCTCCGGCGAAAAACCTGACTGCGTCATCGCGCTGTATCCCTGATCTCGACAAGAAGGGACGTTAGCGCGACGGTCGAAGATGTCTATGAAATCAAGGTCAAGCTATCAGCGTGTAAGGTTTACTATGCTGTGTTCCTTTTGTTTTCCAATTCTTGCATCGCGCTTCTAATCAGCGCGAAACCGTTCGTAGAGTTCACGGTCTTTCCAAAAGCACGCGCAACATGCTCAGCTACGAGGCGCGCGTTAGCCTTCCCATTCGGGCTCTTTGCGGCCTCCTCATCCTCATAATGGGCTTTTACCTTTAAGACAGCTTCAGCCCAGCGATCGGCTTCGAACTGGAATTCATAACCTAAGAGCTTCAAGGCGGCGCCGGCTTCGAGCACAAGCTCTAGCAGCTCGGCCTTCAGAACACCGCCGGCCTCGACTTGGTCACGAATCTGGCTGAGGTAACGCGCCGCCAAACCAGTCAGATAGATCTCGCGCGCGGCGAACGCGTACTGCTTCTCTCGGTAGAGAAAAGGAACTAGGTCCGTCAAATAGTTCCCGGCTGCATCTTTGTCCCAAACTCCAAATAGTCGATCGGCATGAACGAGCCTGGGAGAGGACCGGGCACGTTTCTCCAAAACGTTATGCAGTTCATTCTGGGCAGCGTTGCACCGACGCTTCAATTCGATGATGGGGATAGACCACCGACTAAAGAGCGCATCCATCATGCTTGATGCCACAACGTCGCTGCGCTTCCGCCGGGTCGGACTTCCAGGTGTCAGCTTCCGCTTCATCTCCTGCGCTTCCTTAATCGCACGCCGGCGCCGCCGCCATTCGCTGGGATGAACTCGATCCCGCCTTTCTCGAGGGCGGTACGGAGTGCATCAATCGTCGCCGGACGTCCAGCGCAGGGGCCTTCCATCAGCTCAAGGCGTTTAATTGTCGGCAGGGACACGCCTGACCTTGTTTCGAGATCCGGCTGGTCCCACCGTAGGAGCGCACGCGCGGCGCGAATCTGCTCGCCCGTTAGGCGGTCGTCCTCATCATCTGCCATTTGATGCCACTGGTATCGATTGCGTGAAGGTGCCATAATGATACTGCTGGTATCAATGTGACGCCAGCCGAAATCTACCATTGGAGGACCGGTGATGATACGGGATGCATTCCCCCACATTGACGATCTGACGGGCGCGATCGAAGACATCGAGGCGCTGATGGCTTGGCAGTCGACCAACGATCACGATCGCGCGCCCATTGAAGTGCGTGACGCCGTCCGCATTTACCTCGGACGGCTTCAGGCCGATATCGCAGGCTTAGACTGGAACCCACCGGTGCGGGCCGATGTGATGGCGGAGATCGAGCGGGCGCGCGTGCTGCGATCCTGGCAAAAGAGCGGGGCCGGGCAGGGCGCGCTGATGCAAGTAGGCTTCGCGGTGGAGGCTGCACTCGACGAGATCGGCGAGCTGCTCGCGGAAACCCGCAGCAGCGATCCGCGCGTCCTCTTGGCCCAGGCGATGCTCCTGGCCGAAACGTTTGCGAGCCACCCCATGCGAGAGGGCACACTGTCGCGCAGCCTGCTTGCCGGCCTCGCGGATGCGCGCGCATGAACGCTCCAAATGTTGTGGCGTTCCCCGGCGTTGATTTGGCCCAATACGCGCCGCGCCGGCCGCGCAGAAAGGACCAGGTCGCTGGCATCCCCGCGGCGCGGGCGGCGCTTCGCGACGCCGCCGCGGCGGACGCTCGAGCCGATCGGCAAGCGGCGAACGCCGTTCGCGCGAAGTTCGACGCGGAAACCGTGGCTCTACGCTCCCTGGAAGCACTGGCTAACACGCCCGCACAAACGTCGGCGGATTTGGCCATGAAACTTGAGGCGTTCTTCGATCGCGTGAGTCCTCTGGCCGAGAAGGGCCCACTGCCGGCGCTTATTGAAAGCCTCCGCGCGGACGTGGCACGTCTCCTTGGACGCTAAACGCAGGCCTGCAGGCTCTGGCCGTGAAGGCGGTGTTCCCTTACCCTTGGGGAATGCCGCCGGCCGGGTCCCCACCGTTGAAAGTCCTCTCGCTGCGTGAAGCCGCGGAACGCCTTCACCTTTCCGAGAAAACGCTGCGGCTCCATCTTCGCGCCCTCCGCGGTGTCGACAATTTTGGCCGGGCGCTATACCGGAAAACCTCACCGGCGCCGAACGCGCCGTGGAGGATCTCTGAGGAGCAGCTGCGGCTGATTTGGGAAACGCTGCCTACGCCGGAAGCGCCGCGGAAAGGGCGCCGCACCGCGCAGCCGGCGGCCGATGTCAGCTATGAGGCTGTCATGGACCTAATCGACGAACGCCTGCAGAAAGCCGGTCGGAGGTCGCGGCGAACGCCGCGCCAGATTTCTTCCGCAAAATGAAAAACCGGATGGCTCACCTTGGAGATCACCATCCGGCTCTCATAAGAGGAGGTCGGCAGGGGGTTCGCGCCCCTAGCGGCCCGTTCTTGAAAATAGACCCGCGGCACCGAGGACACAAGACGGACCGGCACCCGCGTTGGCGCTTACACAGGCCGCAGTTAAACCTGGAAATACCTATTCCAAAACGCCACCGCGTCGTCGATCAATACCGCCATCGACCGAGATTCAGACCTATCTGCGCGAGTAACGTAAACGTCTTCCGACCAACTCGCTTCGCCCCAGGCCACTTGATCCCATGCCGCATACTCCACGGCGATCCCAGTCGCGGATGTAACGAACCGGGATTCGTTGCGAAGGCGGCTGTGCTTCGTGGCGTCGGCCACGTCGTTTAGAATTTCCATGGCAGAAACGCCCGGCGCCAACGCTCGCCGCAAGGCCTCGACTTCCGAAGTGCCCGCAGGCGCGCCGCCTTTCTGCTCAACGGTGAGATAGTCAGGAACGTTCGCGAGCGCGATCGCCGCAGCGCGAGCCGTTGCCTCTACCCGGTCTCGCGTCTCCGGCCGCCGATCGGTCAACGAACGCTGCTGCTGTTCATGAAATATGTCCACCATCGGCAAAACCGCGCGGATGTAATACTCCTTCGCTGACATCATTTTCGTTTCGCACGGCGTCTGGGTTCATAGATCTGCTTCAGCTTTGCAGCGTCGGCCGCGGCATCGACGTTCTCACGTTCTTCTTTCGCGGCGGCGACGTATAACCACGCGGGCACCTTCACTCGGCCAGCTGGGCGCAGCTTGTTGCCTTTGCGTATGGAGTACGCTTGCACGGTCACGGACATGGCAACCCTCCAGTCCGGATCTTACCACGAGGGAAGGCACCCAGGCGAACGCCGTTCGCCGCACAGAAAAGGCGCCGTCCATTAAAGACGGCGCCTTTCCCCTAAGAAGGAGGTGGGCCGTGTCCAAACCAGCTCCACCGCCAGGAATTTTGCACAGTCGGCAGGCGGCCCGCTAGGTGCCTTTCGTCAGCTGATCCGCCAAAGTCGACGGCTGAACCCCGGCGATCGGTCGGAGACCTACCGCCAAAAGCTCGAGAGCGTTCGCCATGCCGGCCAGAATACGGTGGGTCTCATCGGCCAATTTGACTGCGACTTCAACGTTCACGTCGCTGGTGTCCCACTCC
>JADZAK010000092.1 GCA_020852595.1 Rhodospirillaceae bacterium | reverse complement strand
GTCGTGGTACATCCCGGGTCACGGCTTCGTCGACACGAAGGACGAGATGAAGCGCGATCTCGACGCGTCCCTCAAAATTCAGGAATACATCGTCGCGGAAGGAAAGCGCCTGCATGGGTTGGGACTGTCGTGCACCAACGAAGGCAAGCCGCCGGTGTGCGAGGCCTCGAAGCAGGCGAACTGGGGGACGTTCGCGAAAGTGCCGCAGACGAAGGGCAAACAGGATCTCGCCATCGGCCGCGTTTACATGGAGATCGAGGGTAAGCTGCCGCCCAGGTAATTACGGCGTCTTGCACACATTGGCCGGCACATCGGCGGCCGGCTGGACAAAATAAATCCCCTCGTCGCTATAGGCGGTGAACACGGCCTCGGCGCGGCTGAACCCTTCCGGGCGCGCGATCGCGGAGAGATCGCCCCAGAAGGTAAAGAAGAGCTGCGCGTCGACGACCGCGCGATCCTTCAAGAGAACGATAAGCTGATAGCGCTTGTCCGTCTTCATCTGCGCGGCAACGTCATCTCGTGAAAGCGCGCCCCACGCCGCATCGGCCAGCAGCGGATGCGTAAGGATGTCTTCCACCGACGTCACGACCACCATGCGGTCCCAGGGGACGCGAATGAAATCGGTCGCGCAGATATAAGGGTGCGCAGGCGTCTCGCGCCGCTGAACTTGCCGCGTGTCCTCGACCTCGGGCGGTGTCGGATCGGGCGCGGCCCGCACGGCGATCTCGCCGGAGAAGTCGTGCAGCCAGGCTTTCGGCAGATAAGGCTGATACAGCAGCAGACCGATAGCCGCGCACACCCCGAGGCCGAGAACGAAAACCGTTCCGCTCTTGATCCGGCGCGAGGGCTTTTGAGGTGTGGGCTCGCTCAAGCGTCCAGCTTTTTCTTCAGCGCGTCCGAGCACATCGCCGGATTGGCTTTGCCTTGGGTGGCTTTCATCACCTGCCCGACGAACCAGCCCAGCATCTGAACCTTGCCCGACTTGTACTGCGCGACCTTGTCGGCGTTCTCGGCGATGATCTTATCGACGGCGGCGTCAATGGCGCCGGTATCGGTGATCTGCTTCATGCCGCGCTCTTCGACGATCGCGTCCGGCGTCTTGCCGGTTTCCACCATCGCTTCGAAGACTTCCTTGGCCATGCGGCTGGAAATCGTGTTGTCGGAGATGAGTTCGATCAGCCGGCCGAGATTTTTCGCGCTGACGGGACTGTCGCCGATCTCCACCCCGCGCTTATTCAGCACGCCGAAGAGATTGGTGATGACCCAGTTCGCCGCCAGCTTCGGATCGCAGCCCTTGGCCACTTCCTCGAAATACTCGGCATTCTCCTTCTCCGCGACGAGCACGCCCGCATCATAAGCGGTCAGGCCGAAGTCCTTGGTGAAGCGCGCCAGTTTGTCATCGGGGAGTTCCGGAAGCGCCCCTTGAAGACGCGTGACAAAAGCCTCGTCGAACTCGATCGGCAGCAAGTCGGGATCGGGGAAATAGCGGTAGTCGTGCGCGAATTCCTTCGAGCGCATCGAACGCGTTTCGCCCTTGTTGGAATCGTACAGGCGCGTTTCCTGATCGACCGTGCCGCCGCTCTCGTAGCAATCCACCTGGCGGCGCGCTTCGTATTCGATGGCCTGCATCACGAAGCGCACCGAGTTCACGTTCTTGATTTCGCAGCGCGTGCGCAGTTCGGTCGAGCCCACCGGCCGCACGGACACGTTTGCGTCACAGCGCATGGAGCCTTCTTCCATGTTGCCGTCGCAGGTGCCGAGATAACGCAGGATCGACCGCAGTTTCTTCAGATAAATCCCGGCCTCTTCCGGCGTGCGGATATCCGGCTTCGAGACGATTTCCATCAGCGGAATGCCCGAGCGGTTGAGATCAATGTACGACTTGTGCGGGTGAAGATCGTGAATGGACTTGCCCGCATCCTGCTCCAGATGCAGCCGTTCGATCCCGATTTCGCGCAGGGAGCCATCGGGCATATCGAGCACGAGCGTGCCCTCGCCGACGATCGGCTGATCGTACTGGCTGATCTGATAGCCTTGCGGCATATCGGCGTAGAAATAGTTCTTACGGGCAAAAACGCTGCGGCGGTTGATCTTCGCTTTCAGCCCCAGCCCCGTCTTCACCGCCTGCTCGACCGCGTGTCCGTTCAACACCGGAAGCATGCCGGGCATACCGGCGTCGATGAAAGAGACCTGCGTGTTCGGCCCGCCGCCGAAGTCCGTCGAGGACCCCGAGAACAGCTTGGCTTTTGAAATGACCTGCGCATGAACCTCGAGCCCGATCACGAGCTCCCAATTATGCTTTTCGCCTTTGATGATGTAACCCATCGCGTCCTCTACACCGCCGGCAGCAATGGAAATTGAGCGGCGTCTTCCAGAACCTGGCAGACCCGGAACAACGTCTCTTCATCCCAGCGGCGCGTCAGCACCTGGAGGCCGAGCGGCAAACCGTCCGCGCTGAGGCCGGCGGGCACCGAAGCGCCCGGAATCCCGGCCAGCGAGGCCGGCACGGTGAACACGTCGTTGAGATACATGGCGATCGGATCGTCGGACTTCTCGCCGATCCCGAAGGCCGGCGTCGGCGCCGTCGGCGTCAGGATCGCATCGACCTTTTCAAACGCGTCGGTGAAATCCTGATTGATCAGCGCGCGCACTTTCTGCGCCTTGAGATAGTAGGCGTCGTAGTAGCCGGCCGAGAGCACATAGGTGCCGATCATGATGCGGCGGCGCACTTCGGCTCCGAAACCCGCGGCGCGCGTCTTGGCGTACATGTCATCGAGTGACTTGCCGTCGACGCGCAACCCAAAGCGGACACCGTCATAGCGCGCGAGGTTCGAGGACGCTTCGGCCGGCGCGACAATATAATAGGTAGGCAAGGCCGATTTCGTGTGCGGCAGGCTGATTTCCACCGGCGTCGCGCCCGCGGCCTTCAACCATTCCACGCCTTTGTCCCACAACGCGGCGAGTTCCGGGCCGAGACCCGCGGGACGATATTCCTTTGGAATGCCGATGCGCAGACCCTTCACGCCTTTTCCGAGCGCGGCCTCGAAGTCGGGGACTTCAAGCTGCGCCGAGGTGGAATCCTTCGGATCGTAGCCCGCCATCGCGCGCAGCATGATCGCCGCATCGCGGACCGTGCGCGTCATGGGGCCGGCTTGATCGAGCGAACTGGCGAAAGCGACAACGCCCCAGCGCGAGCAGCGGCCGTACGTCGGCTTCACGCCGACGATACCGCAGAACGCCGCCGGCTGACGGATCGACCCACCGGTGTCGGTTCCGGTCGCGCCCATGACGAGATGAGCGGCCACGGACGACGCCGAACCGCCCGACGAACCGCCGGGCACGAGTTCAACATCGCGGCCCTTGGCTTTCCAAGGGTTCTTCACCGGGCCGTAGTAGCTGGTGATATTGGCCGAACCCATCGCGAACTCGTCGAGGTTCAGCTTGCCGAGCATCACGGAGCCGGCGTCGCGCAGCTTCTGGCTGACGGTGCTTTCGTAGCGCGGCGTAAAGCCGTCAAGAATGTGCGAGGCGGCCGTCGTCAGCACGCCTTCCGTGCAGAACAGATCCTTGATGCCGAGCGGAATGCCCTCAAGCGTGCCGCCCTGGCCCGCGGACAAACGCTTATCGGACTCGCGCGCCCGCTCACGGGCGAGATCGCCCGTCATGGTGATGAACGCATTCAAGTCCTTGGCGCGTTCCATCGCGGCCAAGTGCGCTTCCGTCAATTCGAGCGCGGTGAATTCTTTTTTCGCCAGCTTTTCGCGCGCGTCGGCGATGGTCAGGGAGGTGAGATGAGTCACTGGGGCGCCTTTACTCGACAACTTTCGGAACGCCGAAGAAGCCGTCGTGGCCATCGGGCGCATTGGCGAGGACCTTTTCCATCTTGTCGCCGTCATTGACGACATCAGGACGCCACTGGAGTTTCAGATCCGTCCCTCCGGTCATCGGCGCGACATCGGTCGTATCGACTTCCTTGAGCTGCTCGATCCAATTGAGGATGCCGGAAAGCTGGCCGGCGACGACCTCGAGATCGGCATCGGCGACTTCGATCCGCGATAGGGTCGCGATCCGCCGAACAGTGGCTTTATCCAATGACATCAGTTACATCTCGTCAAAACCGGCGTCCCGCCGGCGGAATGTGCGTAACACCCGATATGGCGATCTGCAAGCCTAGCGCTTTGAAGGGGCTATTGGCCCGAAATCAGACGATTTTGGGTCTCGATCTCGGCACCAAAACCATCGGTCTCGCCGTCTCGGACGTCGGCTATATGATCGCCTCGCCCCTGAAGACAATTGCCCGGCGCAAGTTCACCCAGGACTGGGCCGAACTCGCCGATGTCATCCAAAACCGCCAGGTCGGGGCGCTGGTCGTCGGCCTGCCGATTCAGATGGATGGAACCGAGGGGGCGCGGGCGCAGGCCACCCGGTCGTTCGTGAGCGAAGTCCTGAAACGGATGGACCTCCCCGTCGCCTTTTGGGACGAGCGCCTGTCGTCCAGCGCCGTTGAACGCATGCTGACGGACGAGGCGGATCTTTCCCGGAAACGCCGCGCCGAATTGGTGGATAAAACGGCGGCCGCCTACATCCTGCAAGGCGCGCTCGATGCGATGCGCTATCAGGCGTAGGGGTTGCCTCGGAGCGGCCTGCTGCCTATAGTCCGGGCTTATGCTCAATCCTGTATTTCCGCATCGTCACCTCCTCGGCATCGAGGGGCTAACCCCGGCTGAAATCAATCATTTACTGGACCGTTCGGACTATTACGTCGCGCTGAACCGCGCGCCGGAAAAGATGTCCGACGCGCTCCGGGGCCGGACCATCGTCAACCTGTTCTTCGAGAACTCGACCCGCACCCGCACGTCCTTCGAACTCGCCGCCAAGCGGCTGGGCGCGAACGTGATCAACATGCAGGTGGAATCGAGTTCGGTCGCCAAGGGCGAGACCCTGATCGACACCGCGGTGACGCTGAACGCGATGCACCCGGACGTCCTGGTGGTGCGCCATCCCGACTCCGGCGCCGTCAAACTGCTGGCCGACAAGGTCAATTGCGGCGTGGTCAACGGCGGCGACGGCAGCCACGAACACCCGACCCAGGCCCTGCTCGACGCCCTGACGATCCGCCGGCGCAAAGGCAAGCTGAACGGCCTTCTCGTCGCGATCTGCGGCGACGTTCTCCACAGCCGCGTCGCGCGGTCCAACTTCCTGCTTTTGCTCACCATGGGCGCGCGCGTGCGCATCATCGCGCCCCGCACGCTGATCCCCAGCCAGGTGGACCGGATGGGCGTCGAGGTCTTCACCGACATGCATGCCGGCCTCAAGGATGTGGACATCGTCATGATGCTGCGTGTGCAAAATGAACGCATGCGCGGCAGCTTCATTCCCTCGGTGCGCGAATATTTCCACTTCTTCGGCCTGGACCGCGCGAAGCTCGCGCAGGCCAAGCCGGATGCGCTGATCATGCATCCGGGCCCCATGAACCGCGGCACGGAAATCGATTCGGACGTCGCCGACGATTTCGAACGCAGCGTCATCCGCGAACAGGTTGAACTCGGTGTCGCCGTGCGCATGGCCGTTCTCGAGATCCTCGCGCTCAATAACCGGGATATCCAAGCGCGGAAGGCAGCATCATGAGCGTCGCGAAGCCCGGCCGCATCGCCTACATCAACGCCCGCGTCGTCGATCCCGCCTCGGGATTTGACGGCAAGGGCGAAGTGCTCACCAGCGGCCAGGAAATCCTGGACGTCGGACCGAAGCTGTTCGACGGCAAGGCGCCCGCCGATACGCAAATCGTGGATTGCGAAGGCATGTGCCTCGCGCCCGGCCTTGTGGACATGCGCGTTCAGCTGCGCGAACCGGGTGAAGAACATAAAGAGAGCCTGAAGAGCGCCGGTGAAGCCGCCGTCGCGGGCGGGGTCACCACGATGGTGTGCCTGCCGAACACCAATCCCGTCGTCGACGATGAGCCGACGCTGGAATTCGTGGCCCGCCGCGCACGCCAACTCGCGCTGACCAAGGTCTATTGCTACGGCGCCGTCACCAAAGGCCTGCAAGGCAAAGAACTGGCCGAGATGGGCCTCTTGTCCAAGGCCGGCGCACTGGCCTTTACGGATGCGACCCGCGCCGTGGCGGATGCGCAGGTCATGCGCCGCGCGCTGCAATATGCCGCGACCTTCGGCCTCATGATCGTTCAGCATCCCGAAGAGCCCACACTCGCGGGCGGCGTCATGAATGCCGGGGAGATCGCAACGCGCATGGGCCTTTCGGGCATCCCGCGCGAAGCCGAGATCATCATGCTTGAGCGCGATATCCGCCTCACCGCCATGACGGGCGGGCGTTATCACGCGGCGCATATCTCGACGGCCGATAGCGTCGAGATCATCGCCCGCGCCAAGAAACAGGGCCTGAACGTCACCTGCGACACGGCGCCCTTCTATTTCTCGCTGAACGAACTGGCCGTGGGCGACTACCGCACCTTCGCGAAACTCTCGCCGCCGCTGCGCAACGAACAGGACCGCCAGGCCATCGTCGCGGGCCTGAAATCGGGCGTGATCGACGCCATCGCCAGCGACCATGCCCCGCACGACCAGGACAGCAAGCGCCTGCCCTTCCCGCAGGCCGCCTTCGGCGGCAGCGGCCTCGAGACCCTGCTCGCGGTTTCGCTCGACCTCTTCCACAACGGCGACATGCCGCTGATCGAAGTCATGCGGCGCCTGACGTCCGCGCCGGCAAAGCTGCTGGGCCTTGAGGCCGGCCGCCTCGCGCGCGGCCAGAAGGCGGATCTCGTGATCTTCAATCCGGACGAAGGCTGGAAGGTGATCGCGGACGCGTTCAAGTCGAAGTCCAAGAACTCGCCGTTCGACGGACGCCCCGTCCAGGGCCGCGTCCTGCGCACGGTCGTCGATGGACGCGTGGTCTATGACGTGCTCGGCGCCGCGCAAGCGCCGGCCCGCCGCGCGGCGAAGGCCTGATGTCCCCCGAGATCCCCGTCCTGCTTTATATCGCCGCGCTCGCGGGCGGTTATCTCGCGGGCTCGATTCCCTTCGGCCTCGTGATCACGAAACTCGCCGGGCTCGGGGATATCCGCAGCATCGGTTCGGGCAACATCGGCGCGACCAATGTGCTGCGCACCGGCCGCAAGGGGCTCGCCCTGGCCACGCTCCTTCTCGACGGCGGCAAGGGCGCGATCGTCGTGGTCGCCCTCAAGCTTCTCACCGACGATCCGCTTGTTCCGCTGATCGGCGGTTTCGGCGCCATCCTCGGGCACAATTTTCCGGTGTGGCTGAAGTTCAAGGGCGGCAAGGGCGTTGCCACGACCCTCGGTGTGATGATCGCCGCCGCGCCTGTGATCGGCATCATGGCCTGCGCGACATGGATCATTGTCGCGGCCTTGACGCGGATCTCCTCGCTCTCGGCCTTGGTCGCGCTCGCACTCGCGCCGGTCTATGCCTATTTCTTCGGCTTTCCCTACGAAGCCATCGATTTTGCCGCTTTGGGGGTTTTGGGCTGGGTCCGCCATGCCTCCAACCTGCGGCGGCTGCTCAAGGGCGAAGAGCCGCGCATCGGCGCGAAAAAGTGATCCATGGCCGACCGCGCGCATCAGGAACTTCTGTCCTGGATCAGGCTGGCGCGCGGCGAAGGGATCGGCGCTAAAACCTTCCGCCAACTTCTCGAACGCTTCACCACCGCCAGTGAAGCCGTCGAACGCCTGCCGGAGTTCGTACGCACCGGCGGACGGCCTCTGAAGCTGTTCCCGGCGGCGGACGCCGAGCGGGAGTTTCAAACCGCGCGCCGGCTGGGGCTCACTTACGTCACCTGGCAACACCGGCATTATCCCGCGCCGCTGAAGGCCATCGAGGACGCGCCTCCCTTACTCGTCGTCAAAGGCCGGACCGAGGTCCTCGCCGAACCCATGATCGCCATCGTCGGCGCGCGCAACGCCACCGTGAACGGGCGCAAGATGGCGCGCATCCTGGCGACAGACCTGGCGACCGAAGGGCTGGTGATTCTGTCCGGCATGGCGCGCGGTGTGGACGGCGCGGCGCACGAGGGGGCCTTGAGCGTCGCGGGCGGGCGGACCGTGGCGGTTCTCGCCGGGGGCACCGACGTTATCTATCCGCCCGAGCACACGAAGCTTCATGAACGGATCGCCGAGGCCGGCGCGGTCGTTTCCGAGATGCCGCCGGGGACCGAGCCTCAGGCCCCGCTTTTCCCCCGGCGCAATCGGATCATCTCCGGCGCCAGCGCCGGTGTCGT
>JADZAK010000091.1 GCA_020852595.1 Rhodospirillaceae bacterium | reverse complement strand
GCGGTTTTCCCCCGCCGCGACAACCGTTCCGCGGGACTCGCTAAATACTTGATTACTCTAGCGGAATAAGCGTTCCACGGGAAGCGTGCAAGTTGACGGTGCACAGCAACCGGGAACACGGAAATTTGTCCGCGCGTTGCATATCCGGGTTGGATTGGATCCAACATGGAGGTTTTAGATGAGACTCGCTTCACTTTTGATCGGGGCGGACGTGAAGGATCCGGCCGGCCAGACCATCGGCGAGATCGACAACGTGCTGCTCGATTCCACCGGCCGCGTGGACAGCGTCATCGTGACCGTCGGCGGCTTCATGGGTCTCGGCGGGCGCGACGTGGAAGTGCGCTGGGCCGATCTGAAGTCGATCGACGCCGGCAACGAGGTGCGCGTCGACATGACGGCGATGCAGCTGCGTCAGCGCCCCGAATGGCGTCCAAACGCCTCGGGTTCGACGGCGACGGGCGGCGCGGCGCCGGAGAAGAAATAACCCGCGCGATCCCTAAGAAAAGGGCCGGTGCAGCGGTGCACCGGCCCTTTTTTTTGCGGATTACTTTCACAGCTTATTTCCCCCCCAGGGCATGATCGGAACCGTGGAGATCGCGTTCTTGGGCGAGCCTTCGATCACGCGGTCGGAGTAGCTGAGATAGACCAGCGTATTGTTGGCCTTGTCGTAGAATCGCACGACGTGCAGCTCCTTGAAGAACAGCGAGCGGTTCTCCTCGAAGACATCGTCTTCGTCCTTCAGTTTTTCCGGCAGCGTGATGGGGCCGACCTGGCGGCAGGCGATGGAGGCGTCCGAGGTGTCCTCGGCGAGACCCAGCTTGCCCTTGATGCCGCCGGTGACGGCGCGGCTGAGGTGGCAGACCACGCCTTGAACGTCGGGGTCCTTGAAGGCCTCGATGCAGATCTTGTCGTTGGCGGCCCCCAGATAGCGGAAGGTGGTCGAGACGCAGCCGACTTCCTCGGCTTGGGTGGCCGTGGGCGCGAACGCGAACGCGAACAGAGCCGGGAGCAGAAGCGGCGCGAAGCGGATCATCAGAACCTCCAAAGGCGTGTTCCGCAGATGTGTCGCGCGGTGGGCGCTCGTTCAAGGCCCCTCGTGAAATGGGGTCAAAGTTAAGCCCCGGAAATGGAGTCTGACCCCATTTCTTGTATTCAGTATCCTCGTTATCCACAGGGCGTTCTTTATTGAAGTGGTGGGGGTTAACACCTACTCTTGTGGGTGTCGCACCGAGGGGGCCCAATATATAGGGTTTCAGGGCGGGCGATTCCGAGGACCGCAAGAAAAGCTTGGAATACCAAGCGAGTAGGAGGCTTTCCCAAAAGCCCGTGCGGAGTTTTCGTCGCTTCGGCGGCATTTATTGTTTTGTTTTAGAGGGCGATGCCATGCGGATCACACGGCGTTTCACGAGCGAAGGTCAGTCCCCCTACCAGGGGATCGGGTTCCGGGCTCAAGCAAGCGAGATCCGCAATCCCGACGGCTCGGTGGTGTTCGCCCAGGACGGCCTGCAGGTTCCCGAATCGTGGAGCCAGGTGGCCGTCGACATCCTGGCCCAGAAATATGTGCGCCGCGCCGGCGTGCCGGCGAAGCTGGTGCCGGTCGCTGAAGGCGACGTGCCCGATTTCCTGTGGCGCAAGGTCGCCGCGACGGCCGAACTGTCCGAGCTGGCCGAGAAAGACCGCTTCACCGGCGAGACCGACGCGCGCCAGGTGTTCGACCGCCTGGCGGGAACGTGGGCCTACTGGGGCTGGAAAGCCGGCTACTTCGACAGCGACCGCGACGCGCGCGCCTATTACGACGAAATGAGATTTATGCTCGCCACCCAGATGTGCGCGCCGAATTCGCCGCAGTGGTTCAACACCGGCCTGCATTGGGCCTACGGCATCGATGGCGGCTCGCAGGGCCATTACTACGTCGATCACGTCACCGGAAAATTGCTGCCCTCGCAGAGCGCCTATGAGCGCCCGCAGCCGCACGCCTGTTTCATCCAGAGCATTAAGGACGATCTCGTCAACGAAGGCGGGATCATGGACCTGTGGGTGCGCGAAGCGCGCCTGTTCAAGTACGGCTCGGGCACCGGCACCAACTTCTCGAACCTGCGCGGCGAAGGCGAACGTCTTTCCGGCGGCGGCAGGTCCTCGGGCCTCATGAGCTGGCTGCGGATCGGCGACCGCGCCGCGGGCGCGATCAAATCGGGCGGCACCACGCGCCGCGCCGCCAAGATGGTGATCCTCAACGCCGATCACCCGGACATCGAAGCCTTCGTGGACTGGAAAGTGCGCGAGGAACAAAAGGTCGCGGCGCTGGTGGCGGGCTCGAAGCTCACCGCCAAGCACCTCAACTTGATCCTCAAAGCCTGCCGGTCGTGGGACGGCATCGATTCCACCAAGCGCCTGGACCCGTCCGCCAACACGCAGCTGCGCAAGGAAATCAAAGCCGCGAAGGCGGCGATGATCCCCGAAGCGATGATCCAGCGCGTGCTTCAACTCGCCGCACAGGGCGCGGCGAGCCTGGAACTGCCGGTGTTCGACACCGACTGGGATTCGGAAGCTTACGGCACCGTCTCGGGCCAGAACTCCAACAACAGCGTGCGCGTGACCGACGCCTTCCTGAAGGCCGTTGAAGACGACGCCGACTGGGAACTGACCAGCCGCATCACCGGCAAGACCGTGAAGACCATCAAGGCGCGCGCCCTGTGGGAACGCATCGGCGAGGCCGCGTGGCAGTGCGCCGATCCGGGCCTGCAGTACGACACGACCATCAACGACTGGCACACCTGCCCCACGTCGGGCCGCATCAACGCGTCCAATCCGTGCTCCGAGTACATGTTCCTCGACAACACGGCCTGCAATCTCGCCTCGCTGAACCTGATGAGCTTCCGCAAAGCGGACGGCCTGTTCGATACGGAAGGTTTCGCGCATGCGGTGCGCCTGTGGACCTTCGCGCTGGAAATCTCGGTGGTGATGGCGCAGTTCCCCTCCAAGGAAATCGCGCAGCTGTCCTACGACTTCCGCACCCTCGGCCTCGGTTACGCCAACCTCGGCGGCCTCCTGATGGCCAACGGCCTGTCGTACGACAGCGAAGAAGGCCGCGCGCTGTGCGGCGCGATGAGCGCGCTCATGACCGGCGCGTCCTATGCCGCCTCGGCGGAGATCGCCGAAGAACACGGCCCCTTCCCGGCCTATGAAAAGAACGCGGCCGATATGCTGCGCGTGATCCGCAATCACCGCCGCGCCGCTTACGGCGCCCATGACGGCTACGAAGGACTCGCGATCAAGCCGGTGGCGCTGAATGCCGCCGACTGCCCGGACAGCGCCCTCGTCACCGCCGCCAAGCAGGCCTGGGACCGCGCGCTGGAACTCGGCACCGCGCATGGCTTTAGAAATGCGCAAGTCACGGTGATCGCCCCGACGGGGACCATCGGCCTGGTCATGGACTGCGACACCACCGGCATCGAGCCGGACTTCGCCATGGTGAAGTTCAAGAAACTCGCGGGCGGCGGCTACTTCAAGATCATCAACCGGATCGTCCCGCTGGCTCTGCGTACCTTGGGCTACACCGAGCAGCAGATCGGCGAGATCTCGACCTACGCCTTGGGCCGCGCGACGTTGAAGGGCGCGCCGGCGATCAATCCGGCCGCGCTGGCCGACCGCGGCTTCGACGAGAAGGCCTTGGCCGCCGTCGAAACCGCCCTCAAGGACGCGTTCGACATCAAGTTCGTGTTCAACAAGTATGCGCTGGGTGAGGAGTTCTGCATCGCGAAGCTCGGCTTCGACGCCGAACAACTCGACGATCCCGCCTTCAACATGCTCGAAGCCCTCGGCTTCACCAAGGCGGCCATCGAAGAGGCCAACACCTATGTCTGCGGCGCGATGACCCTGGAGGGCGCCCCGCACCTGAAGCCGGAACATCTCGCGGTGTTCGATTGCGCGAGCCCCTGCGGCCGCAAGGGGACACGCGCGCTGCCCGCCGACAGCCATATTGGAATGATGGCCGCCGCGCAGCCGTTCATCTCGGGCGCCATCTCCAAGACCATCAACATGCCGAGCAGCGCGTCCATCGCCGACTGCAAAGACGCTTACATGAAATCGTGGAAGCTGGGCCTCAAGGCCAACGCGCTTTACCGTGACGGGTCGAAGCTGTCTCAGCCCTTGGCCGCTCAGGTCTTAAGCGACAGCGACATGGAGGCCGATGACGAAGACACCGTCGCCACCGTGGCCGCGGCGCCGACCGCCTCGCGCGCCGAAATCGTCGCTGAGCGCATCATCGAGCGCGTGATCGAACGCGAGCGCCAGCGCCTGCCGGATCGGCGCAAGGGCTACACCCAAAAAGCCGTCGTCGGCGGCCACAAGGTCTATATCCGCACCGGCGAATACGACGACGGCAAGCTGGGCGAAGTGTTCATCGACATGCACAAGGAAGGCGCGGCCTTCCGCAGCTTGATGAACAATTTCGCCATCGCGATCTCCATCGGCCTCCAGTACGGCGTGCCGCTCGAGGAATATGTCGACGCCTTCACCTTCACCCGCTTCGAACCGGCGGGCGCGGTGCAGGGCAACTCGTCGATCAAGATGGCCACCTCGCTGCTGGACTATGTGTTCCGCGAACTCGCCGTGAGCTATTTGGGCCGCAACGATCTCGCGCACGCCACCGATGCCGACATGCAGCCCGACGCCATGGGAGAAGGCAAGAACGCGGACAAACTTCTGCAGATCGCCGAGAAGTCGGTGTCGAAAGCCTTCATTCGCTCGTCGAACCTGTACTTCCTGAAGCCGCAGGGACAGGGTGCGGAAGCCGCCAGTTCGGCCACGGGCCCCATCGCGAACGCATTGTCGAGCTTGAGCGCCCCCGTTGCGGGCCAAAGCGTCACGATGACGGGCAGCGCGGCCGCGCTGGCGCAAGGCGCTTTCGCGCAGGAGGAGGTGAAAGTGACGCGTGTCACCGAAGTCACCGAATCCCGCCGCAGCGCCATGCATATGGCCCGCATGAAGGGGTACGAAGGGGACGCCTGCGGCGACTGCGGCAACTTCACGCTGCTGCGCAACGGCACCTGCCTCAAGTGCGACACATGTGGAACGACGAGCGGATGCTCATAAGACATACCGATGCCGGGTCCTCCAGCCCTTGCAGCGCGGCCACCGGTGGACCCGGTGAAAATCTCCGGCTTCCCGCCGGATGAAGCGCAGATCACCATCGGCGGCTGCTTCGGCGTGTTCCTGCGCCGCGCCGTGCCGGGGCATACGGCCTATGGCGTCGCGCGCGGCGCTTGCGTGCCGGCGGTCGCGGCGCTGCGCGGCGAGCTCTATCCCAGGGGCGACACAAGCGTCGATCATTTTGTGGTGGGCGGCGTCGGCAAACGGACCGCATTAGCCCCGATCTCGCGCATCGACGTCATGTACATGCTGCCGCCCAAGCTGGCGGCCACGAAGGCCGGCGACGCGCTTAAAGTCGTCTGGGCCGTGCTCAAGAACCGGTTTCCCGGAACGATCCTCACCGACGACGCCGTTGTCGTTCCGCAGGACGATGTCGAAATCCGCGTCATGCCCGCGCGCGAGCACGGACAAGCGTTTCTGATCCCGGGGGGGACCGGGGTGGCGGCCCCGCAGGCCGGCGGTTGGATCATCTCCAATCCCGTCGCCGAGGCCGCCACCTTGAGACTTTCCGACAGTCTGTATGGCGGACGCCCGCGCCTGCTTCTGACCGCGCTCAAAGCCTGGCGCGCCAACGTCGAGGCGACCGTCAGCCCTTTCGCGCTCGAGCAGCTGGCGCAGGAGTTCTACGCCGGCGCGCCGCGCCCCTATGAACTGGAACGCGCCCTGATCGACTTCTGGGCCTGGAGCCGCAAGCGCACACCGTGCGCCGTGAAACCGCCCGGCGGCGCGACCCCGCTGGAGATCGGCGACAGCTGGCACGGCAAGGCCAAGGCCGCCTATTGGCGCGTGACGCTGGCCGATCATCACTTGAAGACCGGCAAGCTGATCGACGCCGCCGTGGAATGGCGCCAGGTACTGGGCCCGGCGTTCCCAGTGCCCGGCGAAACGCCGCTGCGGTCATTGCCGCTGTTCAAGAAGAAGACGGCGTAGCCGTCGTTATTCCGGCAAACAACCCACCCCCTACGAGGTGGCGCTAACCTTGAACGGCGGGCGGGTTTAGAGCATGCGCCATAAGCCCCATCAATGTCCGGCGGTCCTTAGATGCGATATTCCGGCGATCCAAGAACTCAGGAAGCCGCCTCACGCCGGCGACGATTTCATCGTAAATTTCCAGTGCTTTGCCTCGCTCCAATTTGAAAGCTGGAAAACTCTCAAACACCCGGGCTGGATCCGGAATCGGGTGGGTTCCGCGGGAGGCGCGCGTTGTGTGAACTTCCTTCTTGTGTGGAACGACGTCAAAAACAGGAGACAAACTCCACTCATCGCCCCTGCGAATGAAGGCGGTATTGCGCAAATGATCATCCGTGCAATGGATAAAAGCGTAGAAAACCATGCGACGGAATATCTCTTCCTCGCATGGCGCAAATCCAAACTTACGCGCTCCGATAGCGACATCGGCGTAGGTGTAAGTTGAGCCATCATCATTGCCGCCAGGCATTTCTCCTACGAGCGTCGCAGCGGACATATATCCATAGCGCCTGCCTTGCGGACCTCGATCAAACCTCTTGACCAGCAGGACCGCCTTTTTCCGAAGCTCGATCATGTCGTGCTCAGGCACATCGATCTTACACTCAGCCGCAAGATCGAGAGAAAGCGCCTCGGCTCGTGGATCGTCAAACGGGTCCGCTATTCCTGGAAATTTCGCGATCCATCCTTCGCCATTTTTCATCAGCCGCGCCTTCGGACGAACTCCGCCCACATCGGCGCTTCCTCTGAAGAGCAATTGGATGTGCTCGGGCGCCGCTTCTCCCTCTTCTTGCGCCTTCGCAGCAGCCATAAGGTCTTCAAGATGCATCATATCGAGGGGTGGCAGTTCACGTATTTGGGTCACGGAAGGACGCCAACTGCGTGGGCCTTCGGCTACATCGAAGCCGACTTGAAGGGACCCCGTTCGCTCATGACCCGCAGCGGCAAGGTAGTCGACGGGGCGGAAGCGATGATCGGGAAAGGCGGATTCTAGAATGCCTTTTCCCCATCCATCAGGACAGGAATCGTACAGAACGAGAGGCAGACTTGCGGGCGCTGAATGATGCGCACGCGGCCGTACGGAAAGATTTACCGGATCAATCGGGCGGCGCCCGGCTTGTCGCCAACTCGTTGCGTAGGTAAACGCGCTTTCGCGCGGGCTGACGACCTGCAAAAGACCAGCCGGTGTTGTTGCACCCGCCACGTCTTCGAAAATAATCAGTTTATCAAATGTCTTAGAAGTCAGCGGCGTCATGCTTCGAGCCAGCACGTTTGCGACCTGAAAGTCCCACGAGATCGTCTTCATGGAGAGCATTACGAATCGTGGACGACAAATGGTTCTTGAAGCCCAGGATATCGAGTGCGCGCACAAACACACCCAGTGCTACCGTGGGCGAGCCTTGTTCAAGCGCAGCAAAAGTTTTCCGAGTGACCCCTGTTCGCTGCGCCATCTCACCTTGCGAGATATTACGAGCAACGCGGGCGCGGCGAATGAGCTCCCCAATGCGGGTCGCCTCAGCAGCTTCAGCCGTATCATATTCAATGGATCTGGCGCCCATAAAAGACCCATATACTATCCAAAAATGCCAATATTGGGTAGTATATGGTACATTACAACCAAACTTCAATTCTAAAAAAACCGGCGTCCCTTTTTTCCAAGAAGCCTGCGCTCGATTTTCAGCGCTCGCGGCGCCGGCGTGACGGGACGCGCTTATTTCGGCGAGACTTCCAAGAACAACTGAGAGCAATTCGCGTCCTTGCCGCCGCCGATGTCGAGGGTGGCGAGCAAGCTGGCGAGCGGCGTCAGGAGCACACCCAAAGCTGTCGCCAACCCGCCTTTGGCGATGACCTTGCTCATGTCGGGGCCGACGTGGGGCTGGGCGAAGGTGCCTTTGACGAGGATCGGCGCCCGCAAGGTGACCAATGAGATATCCTTGGGCTTGGGACGGATATTCATATCCATGAGTTCGCGGCCCAGATCGACGGCGCCCTCGCCCCGGAAGATCGTGTCGGTGGTATCGACCACAAAAGTATCCGCGGTCATGACGCCTTGCTTGATCTTGAAGTCGGCGACACCGCAGCGGATGTCGACGGGTTTGTCCTTGCCGATCAGCAGGCCGAGGGATTCGGCAAGGTCGAGGCCGGCGAACTCGACGAAGAGCAGACTGAGCTGGCCGCCGCCGGCAATAAGGCCCACGCCGCCGTCGGACGAGGCTGCGAGACGGTGCGCGGAGTTGCCGGCGCCGTGGAGTTCAAAGCGCCCGCCAATCGAACCGAAGGTGGTGTTCTCAAGTTTCTCGCCGGACTTCCCGATCAGGCGTTTGATCGGATAGGCCTGCACCTGACCGGCGATATCGACACGCACCGGCTGCGCATTGCCGTCGACCTTGATGTCCATGGCGATATGTCCAGGATCGACCCCGAAGCGCAAGGGGCTCAAGGTCAGTTTTCCGCTTTCAAGACCGAGTTCGGCGGTGAGCGTGTCGAGCGGGATGCCGGAACTCGTGACCTTGTCGGCCACAAGGCTCACGCGCGCGTTCATGCTCTTCAGCTTTTCGAGATCGATGGGCTTATCCGGAATGACGAGTTCCGCGGCGACGACAGGCTGCTGCCGACCGGGCACCGCGCGCCGGTCGAGTTCCTTCCGCGCGGCTTCGCGGCGCACCTCCGTGGGGGTTTCAGCCGTGCCCGGCGTGCCGCCGATAAAGCCCGCCATATCCTTCATATCGAGGATGGTGGCGTGGAGATTGCCTTCGAGGCGCGGGGTTTTCCGCGTGATATCCCAGGTGAGCGTGCCGTCCATCGCGGTGGAGCCGAGCTTCCAAATCAGGTTCTTCGCAATCCACGTCTGGCCCGCGCGGTCGAGATGGCTGGTGAAGGTGTAAGGCGGGCTCGCCGGCAGCGCGATGCCGAACAGGCGGTAGAGATCGGCCGTGTCCCGACCTTCGATGTTCAAGGCGATGTTGAGCCCGGCGATATTCACAGGGTCCGTCACCGTGCCTTTTGCGGCGATGCGCGTCTCCCCGGAGACGAAGCTCAGGTCGATGGAATACGGAGTCTCGGCCGAGCGCAATGTCAGGATCGAGCCGCCGGTGGCGGCGATAGTGGTGCGCGCGCCCCGATAGTTGCCAAGGCCCTTCACAAGCAGGGCCGGTTCGCGCCCGTCCGCGGGCTCGGATGTGGAGAGGTCGAACTGAAGGTCGCTCTTGCTCTCGGTATCGCGCACGCGGATACGGACATCGCGCAGCGTGAGATCGCGGATCTCGGGGAATTCGGTGGGGACCGCGTCCTTGTCCGTCGTACTCCAATTGGTGTGGCCGCCGGCATCGCGCGCATACATGCCCGTCGTTTCGGCCACGACCAGACGCAGCAGGACAACGTCGCCGAAGACAAGGCGCCAGAAGGCGATGCGCGCTTCGACGAGTTTCGCATCGAGGGCCGGCCGATCCTCGCCCTTGCGGGGCGGCACCTTCACATCGCGAGCCACGAATTCGAGCGGGAAGATATCGACGTCGAGCGCGCCGATGGTCACGGGGCGGCCCAGCGCCGCGCTCATGCGGCGTTCGGCGAAGCCGCGGAAATCAGCCAATGCGAGTATGAACAGCGCAATCGCAACCACGCCGACGGCGCCGAAAGCGATGCGGGTAAACAATTGCCGGCGTTGCATACCGAATGCAACGCTTCACATGCAGGCCGTGTTCCAGCCGTCCGCCTTCGCCAAGGCTTCGGCGCGACGGGTCGCCCTAGCCCTTGGGAGCTTCGTACAGGAAGCGGGTGCGGACGGTGCCTTCGATGACGGCGAGTTCCTTGCGGATGCCCATGCCGACTTCGACCCGGCCCAAAACGTCGGTGACCACGTAGCCGATTTCACCATCCGTACGCAGGTACTGGCCGGCGATGTTGATCTTCCGGCGCGAGAACACTTCGGAGATCTTGGCCATGACGCCCGGCACGTCGCGGTGGATGTGCATGAAGCGCGTGGTGTCCGACTGCTGCGGCAGCGCGACTTCGACGAAATTCACCGCGCCGATGGTCGAGCCGTTGTCCGAATACTTCACCAGCTTCTCGGCGACTTCGGCGCCGATGTTGGCTTGCGCCTCTTCCGTCGAGCCGCCGATGTGCGGCGTGAGGATGACGTTGCGCATGCCCTGGAGCGGGCTCTTGAACTTCTCGTCCGCCCCGCTCGGTTCCTTCGGGAACACGTCGAGGGCCGCGCCCGCGATGTGACCGGATTTCAGCGCGTCCACGAGGGCCGGGATCTCGACCACGTTGCCGCGCGCGGCGTTGATGAGGAAGGCGCCCTTCTTCATCTTCGCGAGCTTGGCGGCGGTGATCATGTTCTTGGTTTCGGGAGTCTCGGGAACATGCAGCGAGATAACATCGGCCGTCGCGAGCAGGTTGTCGAACGAACGGCAGGCCTGCGCGTTGCCGATCGCGAGTTTCTCGATGATGTCGTAAAAACGCACCTGCATACCCATGGCCTCGGCGATCACCGAAAGCTGGGTCCCGATATGGCCGTAACCGACGATGCCGAGCACCTTGCCGCGAATTTCGCGGGCGCCCTTCACCGACTTGTCCCACGCGCCTTCGTGCGCGCCCCAGGAGCGCTGCGGCACGCCGCGGAACAGCATGATGATCTCGGCCAGCACCAGTTCGGCGACCGAGCGCGTGTTGGAGTACGGCGCGTTGAAAACGGGGATGCCCATCTTCTTCGCGCACTTGGTGTCGATCTGATTTGTGCCGATGCAGAACGCGCCGACGGTCATGAGCTTTTCAGCGGCGGCGAGCATCTCCTTGGTCAGTTTCGTGCGCGAGCGGATACCGAGGATGTGGACATCCTTCAGCGCCTTTTTCAGCGCATCGCCGTCGAGGGCCTCATTGACCGTGCGGATCGAACTGTAGCCATTGCGCTTGAACAGTTCGACGGCGCTTTTGTGAACGTTCTCGAGCAGAAGGACGTTGATCTTGCTTTTGGGAAGGGAAAGACGTTCCGCCACTTGAATCATCTCCGTCTGGGTCTGGCCTCGCCGGCCGGGACCGTCGTAATGTGGGGCGGGGATTAGCACAAACACCCCCAGGGTCGCGATTGCAAAGTTCGCAGGGCAGGCCGTCCGAGACCGGCCGCGCTTCGAATCGGGACCATGTGGGGGCAAATCGACCACGGGGAAACCAAGCATGGCCGGAACGATCGAAACACGCCTAAAACAGCTGGGTTTGACCCTGCCGGCGGCGGCGACGCCGGTGGCGAACTACATCCCGTTCGTGAGAACCGGAAACCTGATCTTCGTGGCGGGCCAGATCCCCCTCCTGAACGGCGCCGTCCATTATCACGGGATCGTGGGGCTGGACGTGACCCTGGAAGAGGCGATGAACGCGGCCCGGCTGTGCGGCCTGAACCTGCTCGCCCAAGCCAAGGCGGCCTGCGACGGCGATCTGGACCGAATCACCCGCGTCGTGAAATTGACCGGCTTCGTGGCCGCCAACGCCCACTTCACCGATCACCCTAAAGTGATCAACGGCGCGTCCGATCTCATGGTGGAAGTGTTCGGAGATGCAGGCCGTCATGCCCGCGTCGCCGTCGGCGCCCCGTCCCTGCCCCGCGGCGCGCCCGTGGAAGTGGACGCACTTTTCGAGGTCGCGTAAGGCCGTTGCCGGATCGTTTCTCCCTCAAGGTCGTTTCCGATATTCATCGCGTCGATGCGGCGGCGTGGGACGCCTGCGCGGGGGCCGGCTCGCCCACACATAATCCCTTCGTCACGCACGCCTTCCTGAGCGCGCTGGAGGAGTCCGGGTCCGTCAGCGCGGAGAACGGCTGGGCGCCTCAACATCTCATATTGGAAGAAGACGGGCGGGTGGTGGGCTGCGCGCCGCTGTATCTGAAGACTCATTCCTACGGGGAATACATCTTCGACTGGGGCTGGGCGCAGGCCTATGAGCGCGCAGGCGGGCGTTATTATCCGAAACTCCAATGCGCCGTGCCGTTCACGCCCGCGACCGGACCGCGCCTTCTCGTCGCTGAAAACACGCCACAGCGTGAGGCGCTTCAGCGCGCCCTCGCCGAGGGCATGATGGAACTCGCGCGCCAACTCAAGGTTTCCTCGGTCCATGTGACCTTCGCGACGGAAGCGGAACATAAGCTGATGGCGGACGAAGGCTTGATGCCGCGTTTGTCGGAGCAATTTCATTGGAAGAATGAAGGCTACGCAAGCTTCGACGATTTCCTGGCGGCCCTGTCGTCGCGCAAACGCAAGACCATCCGGCGCGAGCGTGACGTGGCCAATAGCCGGGTGAAGATCTCCACCCTGACCGGCGACGACATCACCGAGCGGCACTGGGACGCTTTTTTCCGCTTCTACATGAACACGTCGGACCGCAAATGGGGTCAGGCCTATCTCAACCGCGAATTCTTTTCGCTGTTGGGCGAACGGCTGAAAGACGCCGTGGTGCTGGTGATGGGCGAGGAAAACGGCGAGCCGGTCTGCGGCGCGCTGAACCTGCGCGGCGGCGACACACTGTTCGGCCGCAACTGGGGCACCGCCGTCGACTATCCGATGCTGCACTTCGAGGTCTGCTACTACCGCGCCATGGATTTCGCCATCGCCGAGAAGCTGGCGTGGGTGGAAGCGGGCGCGCAAGGCGAGCACAAGATCCAGCGCGGCTATCTGCCGCGCAGCACTTATTCAAATCACTGGATCGCGGACCGTGGATTCCGCAACGCCGTCGCGGATTTCCTGGCGCGCGAGCGCGCCGCAGTGACGCAGCAGATGGAAGAGCTGACGGAGCTGGGGCCGTTCAAGAGGGACGGCCAATAAACTGTCACCACCCGGCTTGACCGGGGGATCCATCGCGCAGAACACTCGCTGATGGATGGATTCCCCGGTCTCGCAAGAGCTCGCCGGGGAATGACGGACAAAAGCCTACTTCTTGATCTCGATGGAATTGCCGTTTTCGTCGACGGCGACGAAGGTATAGCGGCCTTCGGTCACCTTCAGCTGCGTGACCGGCGCGCCGGGCGTGCGGCGGCGGACCCAGCATTCGATATCGACGGCGACGGACGTGCGGCCGATGCGCCCGATCCGCGTGTAAATCGTCACCTCATCGCCTTTATTGATGGGCTTGTGGAACTTCATGGCGTCCACCGCCACGGTGACCATGCGCAGGCCGCCGGCGACCTGACCCGCCGCGATCGCGCCGCCGATGTCCATCTGGCCGAGCACCCAGCCCCCGAAAATCTGGCCGTAAACGTTGGTATCGGCGGGCATGGCGTAGACGCGCAGCGCCAATTCGCCTTGAGGCTGTTCAGAGCTCATTTCGGGCATGGCCTTCAACTTATTTGGAAAAACGCAAGATATTGTGTGCGGGCGCGAAGGCTCATACTTTACCGGCGCGCACCGCCCCTGTCCTCCTTAAGATTTAGAGCTTATGGCCGACCTTTTCTCCTCCAAGTCCCGTCCCGCCAAAGAAAAAGAGAAAGAAAAGGAGCCGCGCGCATCGGGCGGCGGCTACACGGCGAAGGACATCGAAGTCCTGGAAGGGCTTGAGCCTGTCCGGCGCCGGCCGGGCATGTACATCGGCGGCACGGACGAAAAGGCGATGCACCACCTGATCGCCGAAGTGCTCGACAACGCCATGGACGAAGCCGTGGCCGGTTTCGCCAGCACCATCGAAGTGCACCTGGGCGAAGACAACGAGGTCACGATCCGCGACAACGGCCGCGGCATCCCCATCGACCCTCACCCGAAGTTCCCGAAGAAGTCGGCGCTCGAAGTCATCATGACCACGCTGCACTCGGGCGGCAAGTTCTCGGACAAGGTCTACCAGACCTCCGGCGGTCTGCACGGCGTGGGCGCCAGCGTCGTGAACGCGCTGTCGACGAAGCTGACCATCGAAGTCGCGCGCGACAAGACGCTCTACACGCAAACTTTCAGCCGCGGCCATGTCACGTCGAAGCTGACCAAGGGCGGTTCGGTGAACCGCCGCGGCACGACGGTGCGCTTCACGCCGGACCTGACGATTTTCGATAAAGGCTCGGAATTCCGGCCCGCCAACGTTTACAGGATGGTGCGTTCGAAGGCGTATCTGTTCGAAGGCGTGCGCGTGCGCTGGTCGGTGGAGAAGAGCCTGCTCAAGGGCGACGACAAGACGCCGGCGGAAGAAGAGCTGCATTTCGAGAACGGCCTCGCCGATTACCTGCGGCATGTGCTGAACGGCCGCAAGCGCCTGGTTGAGCCGTTCTTCTCGGGCAAGGCGGAACTGGAAGCCAGCACCAACGATTCCGGCGGGCGCGTCGAATGGGCCGTGTGCTGGCCCGACGACGAAGACGGCTTCCTCAATTCCTACTGCAATACCATCCCCACCGCCGAGGGCGGCACGCACGAGCAAGGCATGAAGAGCGCGATGCTGCGCGCGCTGAAGGGCTATGCGGAACTGACCAATACAAAAGGCGCCGGCATCGTCACGGGCGAAGACCTGTGGGGCGGCGCCTGCATGATGCTGTCGGTATTCATCAAGGAACCGCAGTTCCAGGGCCAGACCAAAGAGAAGCTGGTGTCGGTGTCCGCCTCGCGGCTTGTCGACACGGTGATCAAGGATCACTTCGACCATTGGCTGTCGGGCGACCCCAACTCCGCGAACGCGCTTCTGGAAACCGCCATCGCGCGCGCCAACGACCGCGTGCGCAAGAAGCAGGACCAGGACCTGTCCCGCAAGTCGGCGACCAAGAAACTCCGCCTGCCGGGCAAGCTGACCGACTGCACGCGCTCCAACCCCATCGGCACCGAACTCTTCATCGTCGAAGGGGACAGCGCCGGCGGCTCGGCCAAGCAGGCGCGCAGCCGTGAAACACAAGCCGTCCTGCCGCTGCGCGGCAAGATCCTGAACGTGGCCTCGGCCAGCGACGACAAATTGCGCGCCAATCAGGAATTGCAGGACCTGATCGAAGCGCTGGGCTGCGGCATCCGCGACCGTTACGACGAAAGCAAGCTGCGCTACGAGAAGATCATCATCATGACGGACGCCGACGTCGACGGCGCGCATATCGCGAGCCTGCTCATGACGTTCTTCTACCGCGAGACGCCGCAGCTGATCGAGAACGGGCACCTGTATCTGGCCCTGCCCCCGCTGTACCGGCTGACGCAGAAGGCCAACATCGCCTATGCCATGAACGACGCGCACAAAGAGCAGCTCATGAAGAGCCACTTCGATGCCCGCGGTAAAGTGGAAGTGAGCCGCTTCAAAGGTCTCGGCGAAATGCCGCCGAGTTTCTTGAAAGAAACCACGATGGACCCGGCGCGCCGCACGCTTCTGAAGGTGATGATCGCGGACGACAGCGAAAAGAGCTCGCAGCGCGCCACCGCCAAGCTGGTCGAGCAGCTGATGGGCCGCAAACCGGAAGAGCGCTTCAAGTTCATCCAGGAAAACGCCCAGTTCGCGACCGCGGCGCTGGATATCTAAGCGGCCCGCCCCTAAGGCGCCGGGGACGTCCCGAGGAACACGGCCGGGCGGAACTTCATGTATTCGCGTTCGACGTCGGTAATGTCGCGCCGGAGCATCATGAAATAGGCGCCTTCGAGCTCCGGTTCGCCGCGGATCAGGCGCGCCCAGAGGTCGTCGCCCTTCGGCCGTAATTCGGGATGCCGCAGGGCGTGGATGGACGTGATCCAGACCGACACGCCCCGCGCGACCGAGATGGTGAAGATCGTGTTGCGATGGACCAGTTGCTCGCGGAAAATCTGGAGCTTCCGCTCGTACACATGAAGCGTCTCAAGCGCCTCGGCGTCGATTACTTTTACGCCTGTGAAATAGTCTTCCGGGAAAGGGACGTTGACCTGCCTGGTCGTATCGAGGCTTTTTTTCGCGAGCATCGCGGCGGCGAGTTCGCCGGCGAGGCCCGTGGGCGAATTCGGCAACTCGGCGAAATGATCCTCGATCTGACGCTCGGGCGTGCGCGCGCGCATGGCGTCGCGCCGCCGTTTGGCCATATAGCTTTTGAAAAGTGAAAGAACCACGCCGCCGCGCTTTGACTAGAGACCCGTAAGACTAGAGCGCGCGGATAATACCCGAAAAATCGACGTTGCCATTACCGTCTTTCACGAACTTTTCGTAGAACTCGGTGGCGGCCTTGCCGATCGGCGTCGTCATATTGGCGGCGCCGGCGGCATCCTGGCTGAGTTTCAGGTCTTTCAGCATCATCGCCGCCGCGAAACCAGGCTTGTAATCGCGGTTCGCGGGTGACGTCGGCACCGGGCCCGGCACCGGGCAGTAGGAGGTCATGGACCAGCACTGGCCCGAGGCCTTCGAACTGATGTCGAACAGGACCTGGGCGTCGAGACCGAGGCGCTCGGCGAGCTTGAAGGCTTCGCAGGTGCCGATCATCGAAATGCCGAGCAGCATGTTGTTACAAACCTTGGCGACCTGGCCGTTGCCCGCCGGGCCGGCGTGGACGATGACCTTGCCCATGGATTCCAGGAACGGCTTGGCGGCGGCGAAAGATTTCCCGGTTCCGCCCACCATGAAGGTGAGCGTGCCGGCCGCGGCGGCGGCGATGCCGCCGGACACCGGCGCGTCGACCATGAGGAAACCCTTGTCTTCGGCCGCCTTGATCACTTCACGCGCCGCCGGCACGTCGATGGTCGAGCAATCGATGAAGATGGCGCCCTTCTTGGCGGCGTCGAAAATGCCGCCGCTGAGATAGGTCTGACGCACATGAGCGCCCGCCGGGAGCATGGTGATGACGCAGTCGGCGTCCTTGGCCGCGTCGGCGGCCGTCGCGCCTACCGATGCGCCTGCCGCCTTGGCGGCATCGAGCGCGGGTTGCGAGAGGTCGAACACGCGCACGGTGTGACCGGCCTTGATCTGATTTTGGGCCATAGGCCCGCCCATGTTGCCGAGACCGATGAATGCGACGTTCGCCATGTGAGCTCTCCCAAAAAGTCTAAAGGATGTTCGAAAGATCGAGTTCTTTGCCGGGCAGCGGCGCGAAATAGGCCGCGACATCGGCGTCCGTCACGCCCGCGAGGGTCTCCGGCGACCAGCGCGGCGTATTGTCCTTGTCGATGAGCAGCGCGCGCACGCCTTCATAGAAGTCCTTGCCCACCGCGCAGCGGTTGGCGATGCGCCATTCCATCTTCATGCAGTCTTCAAAAGACAGGTTCGCGCCTTCGCGGATCTGGCGGAAGGTCACCTTCATCGCCGTCGGCGATTTTGTACGCAGGATTTTCGCTTGTTCAGCACCCCATTCGCCGCCCTCGTTTTCGAGCGAGGCCATGACGGCTTCCACCGAGCCGAGGTCGAAATGGCGGCCGATGGCGATACGGTCGGCGGAGATCGGCGCGTTTTTCACAGGCTCGGCAAACGGAGCGATGAGATAAGAAATCTCGTCAAGGTCGCTGACGGCGTCACTTGCGAGCCTTGTTTCGAGCTCATCCAGGCGGTCATGCGGAACCAGCGCTTCGGCGAGGCCCAGCGCGACACAGTCGGCGCCCTTCAGACGCTTGCCGGTGAGGCCGAGGTACATGCCCGCGGATCCGGCCAGGCGCGGCAGGAAGTAGCCGCCGCCCACGTCGGGGAAAAGGCCGATGCCGGTTTCGGGCATGGCGAACATGGTCTTCTCGGTGGCGACACGATAGCCGCCGTGCACCGACACGCCGACGCCGCCGCCCATGACGATGCCGTCGACGAGCGCGATGTAGGGCTTGGGGTAACGCTTGATGAGGGTGTTGAGCCGGTATTCCGTGCTCCAGAATTGGTAGGGATACGGGAGGCCCGCCTTGCCGTCCTCGTACAGGCGCACGACATCGCCGCCGGCGCAGAAGGCCTTCTCGCCGGCGCCGCGAATGACAATGGCCTTCACCGCATCGTCCTTCGCCCAGGACTTCAACTGCGCGATCATCAGCTCGCACATATTGAGGGTCAGAGCATTCAGGGCCTTCGGCCGATTGAGAAGGATATGGCCGATCGCGCCTTTGCGCGTGAACAGGACTTCGCCGGCGCTCAAGTCGCTCATGAGCGGCCGCCGCTCTGCAGGACATAACGCGAAACGATCACGCGCATGATCTCGTTGGTGCCTTCAAGGATCTGGTGCACGCGCGCATCGCGCAGGAAGCGCTCGATGGGATAGTCCTTCAGGTAGCCGTAGCCGCCATGCAGTTGCAGGGCGGTGTTGCAGACCTCGAAGCCCACATCGCTGGCGAAGCGTTTGGCCATGGCGCAGTACTTGGTCGCGTCGGGCTCCTTGGCGTCGAGGCGCATGGCCGCGTCATGCACCATGAGGCGCGCGGCGTGCAGATCGGTCGCCATGTCGGCGAGCTTGAACTGCACCGACTGGAAGCCGGCGAGAGTCTGATTGAACTGGGTGCGGGTCTGGACGTAGTCGGTGGCGATCTCGAGCGACGCGCGGGCGGCGCCGAGCGAGCAGGCGCCGATATTGATGCGCCCGCCGTCGAGCCCGACCATGGCGATCTTGAAGCCCTCGCCTTCCGCGCCGAGCCGGTTGGTCACCGGGATGCGGCAATCTTCGAGGATCACGGCCGACGTGGGCTGGCTGTTCCAACCGAGTTTCTTTTCCTGGGCGCCGAACGAGAGACCCGGCGTACCGTTCTCGACCAAAACGCAGCTGATGCCCTTCGGGCCGTCGTCGCCCGTGCGCACCATGATCGCGTACACATCGGAACGGCCGCCGCCGGAGATGAAGGCCTTCGACCCGTTGAGGATGTAGTGATCGCCGTCGCGCACCGCCTTGGTGCGCAGCGAGGCGGCGTCGGAGCCCGACGAGGGTTCCGTGAGGCAATAGCTCGCGAACCATTCCATGGAGCACAGCTTGGGCAGGAACTTCTTTTTCAAGGGTTCCGCGCCGAAGCGGTCGATCATCGCCGCGACCATGTTGTGGATCGAGATGTAGGCGGCGGTGGAGGTGCAGCCGGCGGCGAGTTCCTCGAGGATGATCGCGCTGTCGAGACGGCCCAGACCGGTGCCGTCGTAATCCGGCGAGACATACATGCCGCCGAACCCGAGCGCGGCGGCTTCGCGCAGCTCATCGACCGGGAAATGCTTTTCTTCGTCCCAGCGCCCGGCGTTAGGCGTGAAAACATCGCGCGAGAATTTGCGCGCCGTTTCCTGAAAGGCCAGTTGGTCGTCGCTCAGCCTGAAGTCCATGCGTCCTGCCGGTCAATTTTACGATTGTTCTTCGCTTTGGTCTTGGCGCGATACTTTCCATTGTAACTGCGGTTTTTCAACGGAAATCTGCGCACAAAAGTCGGCGAATTCTGCATAAACTATGCACGGTCTCTTGCTATAACCAAGTCCATGGATCGCCGCTCGGCCCTCTCGTTCGCACTGCTTCTGGCCCTGCCGCGCGGGGCTTTTGCCGCCGGCGCGGCCTCCGTCTCACAGGTGCTGGACCAGGCGGGCGCCCTGCGGCCTCTCAAAACGGTCGTGGTCGCGCAGCGCGGCGCGGTCCTCGCCGAGCGCGGCTTTCGCGGCCACAAGGCGAGCGCGGCGACCAATATCAAGTCCGCCTCCAAATCGATCATCGCCGCGCTGGTCGGGATCGCCATCGACAAAGGCCTGCTGACCGGCGTGGATCAACCCATCGCCGCGCTGTTGGAAGCCGATCTGCCCGCGAAACCCGATCCGCTGCTGTACAAGATCACCGTCGGTCATCTCCTGTCGATGCAGGCCGGCCTCGCGCGCACATCGGGCGCCAACTACGGCCGCTGGGTGCAGAGCAAGAACTGGGTGCGCGCCGCGCTGGCTCAGCCCTTCGACGACGCGCCGGGCGGCGAGATGCTGTACTCGACCGGCTCGTCGCATCTTTTGTCGGCCATCCTGACACGGGCCGGCAAACGCTCGACCTTGGACCTCGCGCGCGCGTGGCTGGGCCCGCAAGAAGGTTTTGCCATCGGGGACTGGCAGCGCGATCCGCAAGGGATCTACATGGGCGGCAATCAGATGGCGATGAGCGCGCGATCGCTCCTCGCGTTCGGCGAACTCTTCCGCACATTCGGCAAGGCGAAGAACGGACAGCAGCTCATTTCGCCCGCGTGGATCGAAAGCTCCTGGACGCCCCGCACCAACTCGCGGTTCACCGGGGATGGTTATGGCTACGGCTGGTTCGTGCGCGAGATCGGCGGGCACACGGTGCCTTATGCGTGGGGCTTCGGCGGACAGATGCTGTACATCGCGCCGTCCTTGGATCTCACCGTGGCCATGACGTCGGACGACAGCGCGCCGGCGGGGCGTACGGGCCACCGCGAGAATCTGCACGCGCTGATGGCCGAGATCGTACAGGCCGTTCAAACGTGAAAATCCGCCGTGGAGCCTATCCCCGCCGGCGCAACGCGATCTGTCACTCGGCGGGATTTTCGCCGCGCGCTAACCGGATCTGATTGGATTTCCGAGGTCCGCCTTCGCTAAAGCTACGGCGGACGGGTCGGCGGGACATTTTCTGAGAATTTGCGCTGCAAATTCTCAGAAAATGGTGGGCGATACAGGGATCGAACCTGTGGCCCCACCCATGTCAAGGGTGTGCTCTACCGCTGAGCTAATCGCCCGCACCATCCGTCTCCGACCTTCAAGCCACCTCGTCAAGGTAGCGCCCTACCGCTGAGCTACGCGCCCGCTTTTGCGCTCGCCACTGAAGGCCGGCAGGGGTCGGAGGGCGTTGTTTATAGGCAAGTTTTGGGAAGTGCAAGACCTCGTCCGCAGCTTTGAGCGGAAAGGCTGGAATGGGCCCGATGGATGGCCTTACAATCCATGCTTTCCAGCCCTTTACAGCCCCCGTTGTCCCCCTGTGTCCCTAGCCGAATCCACGCCCGCGAGCCCTATTGAGGTCCTGGAGCCTTTCCGGCACAGCGTGCCCCTGGTGTTCGCTTCGCCGCACTCGGGCGCATTCTATCCGCCGGAATTCGCGGCTTCGTCGCCGCTGGACCTCGCCATGCTGCGGCGCTCGGAGGACTGTTACGTCGATCAGCTTTTTTCCGGGGCCCCGGACTTCGGCGCGCCGCTGGTGCGGGCCCTTTATCCGCGCGCATATCTGGACGTGAACCGCGAGCCCTATGAACTCGATCCGGAGATGTTCAACGACGCGCTGCCCGACTTTGCCAACACGACCTCGGTTCGTGTGGGCGCGGGGCTCGGCACCATCCCGCGCATCGTCGCGACACGGCGCGAGATCTATCGCGCCAAACTGAATTTCGAGGAGGCCGAGCGGCGGATCGAGGCGGTTTACCGCCCCTATCACCGCGCCCTGGCCGGCTTGATCGCGCGCGCCCATGCGCGGTTCGGCGTCTGCATCCTGATCGACTGTCATTCCATGCCGTCGACGGGCCTGCCGGTCACGGCGGTCGGCGATCCGCGCACCATCGATATGGTGCTGGGCGATCGCACCGGCCTGTCGTGCGCGCCCATGATCACGGATGCCGTCGAGACCTTCCTGTCGCAGCGCCACTACCGGGTGACACGCAACAATCCTTATGCCGGCGGCTTCACCACACAGCACTACGGCGACCCTGGGAACGGCACCCATGTGCTGCAGCTGGAAATCAATCGAAACCTTTATATGGACGAAGCGACCCTCGAACCCCGTCCCGGATTCGCGGTGCTCAAGAACGATATCACCGCGCTGGTGGGACGGCTGGTGGAGATGGCCGGCGAGTACGCCGCCGCGCTGAAACCACAACGTCTCAGTGCGGAATAATCCCACGCGCGGCAGTTGAAAGACCTTCCTGCGCCCCGCGCGATAAAATATAGTCGTTTCAAATAGGTCGCGGCGCATCCCGGAGGAAACGGCATAGGCCTGGTTGAGATCGGCACACTTACGCTTTTCCGGGAGAAATCGGTCGTCCATTCCTTTGGTGAACTGGACGAAGACGGCCAGCGCGACATTCCCGTCATGACGCTGCGCTCGAACCGCATCACGATTCCGGTAAAGACGAAGATCAGCACGATCATGGCCATCGTGCGCGGCCAGAACATCCCCGGCACCATGCGCATGGCGGCCGTGGTGGTCGAGGAAGTCCGCCGCGACCCGAACATCCTGCAGGACGCCGGCGCGTTCGACTGGGAAAATATGTGGCGCCGCAAGGTGTCGAAGTACGAACTCGACTACAATCCGGAGAACTGGGTCTCGCTGCACATCGGCGGCGAGCAGATCTTCTCCAGCCGTGAGGAGAATGCGGCCATCCAGCAGGTCGAGGCGCTGGCCGCCGGCGACGATGTCACCGATGCGATCGTTTCGGAGGCCGCGGCGAACATCATCGGCGCGCTCGAAGATCTCGTTGTCGAACACGACACGCAGACGGCCTTCGTGTTCAGCGCTTTCCCCGCTTATCTGCGCGCCGCCATCCTCGAACGCCGCGACCGCAAGACCGGGTCTTACGCGATCTCGGCCTACCACCCGTCGCCGCAGCGTCCGGTTCGTTTGTCTCACTTCATCTCATTCTGCGCCGACATGGCGGAAGCGTTGACTCACAAGTCGTTCCTGGACCGGGTGCAGGAACTGATCGCGACCAACGCGATCGGCAACGCGGGCATCACACCGGCGCTGGTGCAGGCGACACGCAACCGCCGCCGCGACCTCACGCAACAGATCGAGAATTTCGAAGGCGCGAATAAAGTCGTGTACCGGCCGGAGCGGCCGAGTCTTGCGTAGCGCGGAACACGCGGCGCAGCGCGGAACACGCGGGGCCTGACGCCCGCGAAACACGCGCGGGCGACGGGAACTTTGTCAGCCGCCGGTGGGACCGAAAGTCCTCAACAACAAAAGAAGCAGCAAAAGCGCGACCGCCACAGCCTGTGTGAGGACGCGTAAGCGCATTAATTTATTGGCGTATTTGCGGTTGAATTCTCCGCCCGCGATAAAGGCGGCCAGCCCCGTCGCAAGGACGGCAAGCACCGCCACCATTGATATGCCAAGAAGAACCGTAACGACACTTTCCATAGGGGATGCTCGGTAAATGCGTGGTGCGAATATGCATTCGCTTCAAGCTTGTAGTGACTTTATCACCACAGAGTTGCAGGCGAAAACGTTGAAGTAAATAGGCCTCGCGACTATCCTTTTGACCTCGGGGTAGTGAGGATAGAGGACGGGGGATCATCGTGTTAGGTCGCATTCTCGTTGTCGATGACAACGCGATGGTGAGGGAGTCGTATACCGAACTCTTACGCCATCGTGGCTACGACGTGATGCAAGCCGGTGACGGCGAAGAAGCGCTGAAGGTTATCAGAACAAGCTCCATCGATCTTGCCATCATCGACGTCATGATGCCGGTGATGGGCGGACTTGAACTGCGCCAGGTGCTGCAGGACAAGGCGCCGGGCATCGCAACGATTCTGGTCACGGGCCAACCGGACAAAGTCGAAGACCTGGTCGACGACGATCCGGACTTCCAGACGGGCCGCGTTGCCATGCTCTACAAGCCGGTGCATCCGGTGATGCTGTTGGCCGAAGTCGACAAGCGCCTGATGAAGGTCATGGGAATGCGCTAGGACGCTTCGGTCCGGGATTATATGGAGAAACTTTCCCCGCAACCGCACCGGCCCTTCTCGTTCGGGTTCGTGAAGACGAAGCCGCTTTCCATCTTGCTTTCGCGGTAGTCGAGTTCGCTGCCGAGCAGATACATGACCGCCTTGGGGTCGATGAAGACCTTGGCGCCGTTGTGCTCGACCACGTCCTCGAACTTGCGCTGATCCTCGGCGTACTCCACGACGTAGGACTTGCCCGAGCACCCCTTGTTGCTGACGCCCACGCGCACGCCCAAGACCGGTTTCGCCGCCTTGGCGACGACCTCGTTGATGCGCTTGGCGGCCGCGTCCGTGATGCGGATCGGCGGCGGCAGGCCGCGCTTGGCTTTCGGTTCGCCGCCGGTGTTTGGGGTCTGTGCTGTGCTCATAACGGACCTAATATAAGAGGTATTCCCTTAATTTCACGTTTTTGGCCGCGTTTTCTACGCCGAACCGGTTTCCACTTCGGCGGAAAACGCTCCTAGAACATGTCGAGCGCGACTTTAGCGACTTCGGACATGTTGGCCGGCGTCCAGGGCGGATCCCAGGTCAGGACCACGTCCACTTCGCCGATGCCTTCCACAGCCGAAACGCGCTCGGCGACTTCCTTGGGCATGGAGCCCGCCACCGGGCAGGCCGGGGCGGTCAGGGTCATCGTGACGACCGCGTCGCCTTTCTCGTCGATCTTGAGATCGTAGATGAGGCCGAGGTCGTAAATGTTCACCGGGATCTCAGGGTCATAGACGGCGCGCAGCGCCTCGACCACGGCGTCCTCGGTCGCGACGGGAAGCGCGGGATCCTTTGGCGATCCGGCGCGGACAGTCGTGCCTTCCTTGGGCGGATCGCCGCCGCCGAAGTATGGATCGTAGGCGCGCATGTCTTCAGCCGCGGGAGCTTCGTCTTTCGGCGGCTCGGGCTGCTTATGGTCGGACAATTTTTGATCGTGCGGCTCGTCGTGCATCGTCATTTCTCTGTGGTCGTCGTTTGGCCCTTGCCGTCGAGGCACGACATCAGCGCATGCCACGGCAGGGTCGCGCACTTCACCCGGACGGGGAACTGGCGCACGCCGGACAGGGACGCGAGCTTGTCGACACTCTCGGCGGCCTCGGGAATTTTGGCCTTGGCGGCATCGGCATCGATCTTGCCGGTGCAAAGATCGTGCACGGCATCAAACAGCCGGCGGGCGGCCGCGATGGTCTGGCCGTTCAACGCCTCGGTCATCATGGAGGCCGAGGCGATGGAAATCGCACAGCCTTTACCTTCGAAGCCGACATCCCGCAGGCGGCCGTCATCGGATACCTGCGCCGTGACCGTCACCCGGTCGCCGCACATGGGGTTGTTGCCTTGGGCCTTGCAGGTGTGCCGCTCGACCAAACGCGCGTTGCGAGGATGCTTGGCGTGATCGAGGATCACTTCCTGATAGAGCGTGCGCAGATCGTCGTTGAGGGGCGCGACGTTCACAGCAGAACCTCCTGTGCGCGGATCAGCGCGTGCACCAGCACATCGACCTCTTCCATGGTGTTGTAGATGCCGAAGGACGCGCGCGTCGTCGCGCTGACACCGAGGATTTCCATGAGCGGCTGCGCGCAGTGGTGGCCGGCGCGCACGCAAACGCCATGACGATCGAGGACCGTGGCGAGATCGTGGGGATGCGCGCCGTCCATGACAAAGGACTGCACGGCGGCTTTATGCGGCGCCGTACCGATGAGGCGCACGCCCGGAACCTGCGCCAGGCGCGTCATGGCATAACGCAGCAACGCGTCTTCATGATCGGCGGCGGCCACGCGGTCGAGACTGTTCAAATAGTCGACGGCGGCGCCCAGCCCAATCGCCTGGGCGATGGGCGGCGTGCCGGCTTCGAACTTGGCCGGCGCCGGCGCCCAGGTGGTCTTGGCGAAGGTGACGGTATCGATCATGTCGCCGCCGCCCTGATAGGGCGGCATGGCGTCGAGCAGTTCCGCGCGCGCCCAGAGGACGCCGATGCCCGTCGGTCCATAAAGTTTGTGGCCAGAGAAGACATAGAAGTCGCAGCCGAGGTCCTGGACGTCGACATGACGGTGAACAATGCCCTGGCAGCCGTCGAGCATGATCTTGGCGCCGGCGGCATGGGCCAGTCCGGCGATCTCGCGGACCGGCAGCACGGTGCCGAGCACGTTGGACACATGGGCGATGGCGACCAGCTTGGTCTTCGGGCCGATGACCTTCGCGAATTCCGCGAGGTCGACGCTGCCGTCGGGGCTCACCGGCGCGATGCGCAGGACGCAACCCGTCGCGTCGCGCAGCAGCTGCCACGGGACGATGTTGGAGTGGTGCTCCACAGCCGTGATGACGACCTCATCGCCCGCCTTGATGAACGCGCGCCCATAGGTGGCCGCGACGAGGTTGATGGCTTCCGTCGCGCCCTTGGTGAACACGATTTCCGAGACGTTCTTCGCATTGATGAAGCCGCGCACTTTCTCGCGGGCCGCCTCGTAGTTGGCGGTGGCGGTTTCGCTCAAGTAATAAGCGCCGCGGTGCACGTTGGCATATTCGTCGCTGTAGACCTTGGTGACGGCGTCGATGACCTGGCGCGGCTTCTGGGCCGACGCGGCGCTGTCGAGGAACACCAAAGGCTTGCCATGGACGGTGCGCGAGAGGATGGGGAAGTCCGCGCGAACCTTCGCCACATCGAACGCGGGCACGATTTTCTTGGCCGGATGCGAGGTCATGCGGAGGCCTTTCGCATCAACCAGCCGGAAATCTCGGCCGACAGGATGTCGTGCACGGCCGCATCGTCGACATTCTCCAGCGCGTCGGCGAGGAAGCCCTGCACCAGGAGAAGGCGCGCCGCCTGTGGATCGATCCCGCGCGCGGCGAGATAAAACAGATGGTCGGGATCCATCTCGCCGGTGGTGGCGCCGTGGGCGCACTTCACGTCGTCGGCGTAGATCTCGAGTTCCGGTTTGCAATCAATTTGAGGCCCGCGCGACAGGAACAGCGCCTTGTGAAGCTGCTGGCCGTCGGTCTTCTGAGCGTGACGCGCCACGAGAAGGCGGCCCTGATAAACGCCGCGCGATTCACCATCGACCACGCCCTTGAACACCTGGCTCGAGGTGCAGTTGGGCATGTCGTGGTTCATGAAGGTCGTGAAATCGTGATGGGCGCGGCCCGTGAGCGCATAGGCGCCGTTGAGGCGCACGGCAGCGCCCTCGCCCACGAAATCCACATTGATCTCCTGGCGCACCAGCGCGCCGCCGAGGCCGAGATGGAAAGCGTCGAACTTCGCGTCCGCCGCCACATCGGCGACCGTGGTGGCGAGGTGAAACGCTTCGCTGTCTTCGCGCACCAGGACATAGCGGCGCAGAACGCCGGCGGTGCCCACGGAGATCGTCGTGACGGGATTGGAGAAATACGGCTGACCCGGAAGACCGTGGTGGGTCTCGAGGACCGTGAGTTTGGCGGCCGGCGCCACGGCGACGGCGAAACGCGGATGGAACGCGGCGGGCTCCGCGCCGGCGGCGCCGATAGAAACGATATGGACGGGCTTGGCGACCACGCCGCGCGCGGCGATGGTCACACCGCCGCTCATATAGGCGGCGTTCAAGACAGCGAGCGGGGCGTGCACATCGTGATCGGGCGTCTTGGCTTCCATAATGGCCAGGCCCGCCTCGGAAACTTTGTCCGACAGGTCGGCGCGATAAACGCCGTTCACGAGCACGACCCGGACCGCGCCCGCGAAGCGCGGCACATCGGCCGGTATGTCGCGCACATCGATGTCTTCGGCCGAGGCGGCCGGAATGAACGGAATCTTCGCCAGGCCGCGCAGCGGCGTGAAACGCCATTCCTCGCGCTTCGGGCCGGGCAGGCCTTCAAGCGCGAGAGTCTCGCGCGCTTCACGGCGCGCGGAATCGGCGGCCGGGAGCGCCGCGGCGTAGCGCGCGCCAAAAGGATGAACGAGGAGAGCCGACTGCTTCATGGCTTAAGCCGCGCTGAGATAGCGCGCATACCCTTCCGCTTCGAGTTGCTCGGCCAGTTCCTTACCGCCGCTGGCCACGACCTTGCCGCCCACCAGCACATGCACATGATCCGGCACGATGTAGTTCAGAAGGCGCTGATAGTGGGTGATGATGAGGAATGCGCGCTCCGGGCTGCGCAGCGTATTCACGCCCTCGGAGACGATCTTCAGGGCGTCGATGTCGAGGCCGGAATCGGTTTCATCGAGGATGGCCACGCGCGGCTCGAGCAGGGTCATTTGCAAGACTTCGGCGCGCTTCTTTTCACCGCCGGAGAAACCGACGTTGAGCGCGCGCTTGATCATATCGTCGGGCATGCCGAGGATCTTCTGCTTCGCCTTCACGAGCTTGAGGAACTCCATGGCGTCGATCTCGGGTTTGCCCTCGGCGCGGCGCTTGGCATTGATGGCGGTCTTGAGGAACGCCGACGTCGTGACGCCCGGGATCTCCACCGGATACTGGAACGCGAGGAACACGCCGGCGCGGGCGCGCTCGTCGGCGGCCATCGCCAGAACGTCCCGGCCGTCGAGCAGCACCTGTCCTTCGGTCACCTCGTAGCCGTCGCGGCCCGCGATGACGTTGGACAGCGTGCTTTTGCCGGTGCCGTTCGGGCCCATGATGGCGTGCACTTCACCCGCGTTCAGGGCGAGCGAGATCCCGTTCAGGATCTTCTTGCCGCCGACGGAGACATGCAGGTTCTTGATTTCGAGAAGGGCCATTAGCCGACACTGCCTTCTAAGCTGATACCGACGAGCTTCTGGGCTTCGACGGCGAATTCCATGGGGAGCGTTTGCAGCACTTCGCGGCAGAAGCCGTTGACGATGAGCGACACCGCCTCTTCTTCCGTCATGCCGCGCTGCTGGCAATAAAAGAGCTGATCCTCGCTGATCTTCGAGGTGGTCGCTTCGTGCTCGGTCTGGGCCGTCGGGTTACGGCTTTCGATGTAGGGCACGGTATGAGCGCCGCACTTGTCGCCGATCAGAAGGCTGTCGCACTGGGTGTAGTTGCGCGCGCCGTCGGCCTTGGCCCCGATACGCACGAGACCGCGGTAGGTGTTGTCCGCCTTGCCGGCCGAGATGCCCTTGGAGATGATCTTCGAGCGCGTATTGGCGCCGAGGTGGATCATCTTGGTGCCGGTGTCGGCCTGCTGATGGTTGTTCGTGATCGCGACCGAATAGAACTCGCCCACCGAATTATCGCCCTGCAGGATGCAACTCGGATACTTCCAGGTGATGGCCGAACCGGTCTCGACCTGGGTCCACATGATCTTCGAGTTCTTGCCGCGGCACGCCCCGCGCTTCGTCACGAAGTTATAGATGCCGCCCTTGCCTTCGGCGTCGCCCGGGTACCAGTTCTGCACCGTGGAATACTTGATCTCGGCATCATCGAGGGTGATGAGCTCGACCACGGCCGCATGCAGCTGGTTCTCGTCGCGCATCGGCGCGGTGCAGCCTTCGAGGTAGCTCACGTACGCGCCCTCGTCGGCGATGATGAGGGTGCGCTCGAACTGGCCGGTGTTCTTCTCGTTGATGCGGAAGTAGGTCGACAGTTCCATCGGGCAGCGCAGGCCCTTGGGGATGTACACAAACGAGCCGTCGGTGAAGACCGCGGCATTGAGCGCAGCAAAGAAGTTGTCGGTATAGGGCACGACCGAGCCGAGATACTTCTTCACGAGCTCCGGGTGTGAATGCACGGCTTCGGAGATCGGCTTGAAGATCACGCCCATCTCTTCGAGCTTTTTCTTATAGGTGGTCGCGACCGAGACGCTGTCGAAAACGGCGTCCACGGCGACGCCGGCCAGCACGGCCTGCTCGGCCAGCGGAATGCCCAGCTTCTTGTAGGTCTCGAGCAGCTTGGGATCGACCTCATCCATGCTCGCCAGTTTCTGTTTCGGCGCGGCGTAGTAATAGGAGGCCTGATAGTCGATCTTCGGATAGGTGAGCTTCGCCCAGGCCGGTTCCTCACCGGCGAGCGTCAGCCAATAACGGTAGGCCTTGAGGCGCGCCTCGAGCATCCAGTCCGGCTCGTTCTTCTTGGCCGAGATGAAGCGGATGATGTCTTCGCTGAGGCCCTTCGGCGCCTTATCCGATTCAATGTCCGTGACGAAGCCGTACTTGTACTGCTCGACATCGCGCACGGCGGCGGCGGTTTCCTGTTTGGCGGCCATGGCTTACTCCACCGCGAGCGCGACCGGCGCGGAGATGCGCGGCGGCCGGCCAAAGGCGTTCATATCGGCAACCATGTCGGCGAGCGTCACCTGGCTGAGCGCGTCGCGCACCGCGGAGTTCACGCGGTTCCAACGGCCCTGCACCGGGCAGACCGCTTCGATGCTGCACTGTTCGTCGGATGTGTCTGCGCAGGCGGTCAGGGCGATCGGGCCCTCGACGGCCTGGATGACGTCGGCCAGGGTAATGTCGGCCGGAACCTTCCCCAGAGAGTAGCCGCCCGAGGCCCCGCGCTGGGATTTCACCAGGCCGGCCTTGTTCAGGCTTTTCATCAATTTGGCGACCGTCGGCAGGGGAATCCCCGTGTTTTCCGAAATATGTTGGCTAGACCGCACCACATGGCTGCGGGCGATGGTGATCAGAACAACCGTCGCATAATCAGTTAACTTATTGACTTTAAACATTTTTATGGCCCTCACAGGCCGTGCGCGCCGAATGTGGGACTAATTCGGTCCTGTTTACCAGGGTGTAATAGGCCCTGGGGTAAGACGATTCAAGCCTTTGAATCGCATACGAGGATTGTGAGCGTGAGCCGCTTGATCCTGATGACCCAGCGGGAGTTCGAGGAGCCCCTGACCGACGCGCTGCGGCGCGCGGCGCCGGGCGTCTCCTTAAGTTTTGCCTGGACCCTGGCCGACCTGGACGCCGAGCTGGCAAACGACCCGGACGGAAGCCGGATCCTGTCGATCGGCTCGAGCGTCATCCTTCCCCGGCGCGTGCTGGCGAGCTTGAGTTCACCCGCCTACAACCTGCACCCGGGCCCACCCAACTATCCCGGGATCTTCCCGTCGGTGTTTGCCTTGTATGAAGGCGCGTGCGAGTTCGGCGTGACGCTGCACGAAATGGCGCCCACGGTGGACTCCGGGGCGATCTGCGCCGTCGAACGTTTCCCGATCGATGTGCGCTGGGACCGTCTCGCCCTCGACACCCATACGCTCGTTGTGCTGATGCATGTGCTGGAGCGCATGGCGCCGCAGCTGGCCAACGTCCGGACACCGCTCGGCTATTCCGGCGACGTCTGGTCGGGACGCAGCCGGACACGAACGCATTTCGACGCGCTTTGCCGTCTGCCGGAAGATTTCACGGCGGTGGAATTCGCGCAGCGACTGCGCGCGGTCGGCGAAGGCCCGGATCATTGCCTCACCACGACCCGCGACGGTCAGGTCCTGCGTCTGGACACCGGCCGCCGCGGAATGGTGGTGCGTGCGGGACAACCCGTCGCCGCCGAATAGAGCGTCAGAGCGTTTTCCGACGACGTGGGAACCGGTTCGTCGCAGAAAACGCGACAACGTCTATGAATCTAAAAGCTCGCCCGCAAATAAAGGCGGATGTCCCGTCCCGGCATCGGCGCCGCGTCCTTCAGGAACGAAGTATGCGGCCGCGCCGCCGCGTCCGTCAGGTTCTGCGCTTGCAGGACGATCTGAACATCGCGGTCCGCGAAGGGGCTGATACCGACGCGCGCATTCAGGAACGTGAAACCATCCGTCGCGGTCTCGAACGGCGAGATCCGGTTTTGATCCGCGGAGCCCGTCACTTCGATCCGCCCCTCGACAATGGTCCAGCGCATGTCCGCGCCAAGCCGGTACCGCAACGGCGGCGTGCGGGGCAGCGGCTCGCCCGCCGTGACATTCGTGGCGCGCACAAAATCCAGGCCCGCATCGAAGCTGAGCGCGTAATGTGCGTCGTGGAGAACGCTTAAAGCCACTTCGGACTCCAGCCCCGTAAAACGCGCCTTGGTCGCCGCGAACGCGAAGACCGGCAGCCCGTCTTCTTCTTCACCGGTCCGTTCAGCGAAGACATAGTTGTCGAACCAGGTGCGGTAGAGACCGAGCGAGCCGGTCAGCGGGCCCGCATTGCGTTTAAAGGTCACTTCGATATTTGTGGCGTGTTCCTGGCCCAGGTCCGGATTGCCGCGCTCGAACTGGTCGGTCGCGAGGTGCGGGCCTTCCGAAAACAGTTCCTCGGCGGTCGGCGCGCGCTGAGTCCATGAGGCCGTAACGCCGATGAGCGTTTCGCCGGCAAATTCGTAGGCCGCGCTGCCCGAGAAGGCGCCCGACGTGAATGCACGGCGCGTATTGTCCTCGAGCAGGATGCGGGTTCCTTCGACGCGCCCGCCGCCTTCGAGTTTGATCGGCCCAATCGCGGCGCTCTCAAGCAGGAATCCGGCGAACTGGCGCGTTTTTGACGCCGGCGTGAAAGCTTCATCGCCGACGGCGGCGAAGTCGCGGTTGCGATACTGCACCCCGAAAATGCCGCTGATCGGCCCAAGCGGCGCGTGCATGGCTTCAATGCGGCCTTCCCAACCCCGGTTGGTGAAGGTCGTTCCGATCGCATCGCCTTCGAGCTCTTGATGCCGGTAGTCGCCGTACGCGCCGCGCACGCGAACGGTCGTGACGACTTCGCCGAGATCGCGGAACTCGCCTTTGAGATCGACGCGCGTTTGCTTCATATCGAGGCGCACATCTTCCTCGGCGGGCGAGCCGTAATTGGAGGCAAACCGCTCGACCGCCGCGCCAAGCACACCGTCCTCGAAGACATAAGAAGCGCCGCCGGTGCCATGGGCCGTGCGGCCATCGGAATTCCTCACGCGCCCTTCAATCCCGTCGGCCTGGGCCGCGGGACCGGCAAAACCGGGGACCTTGTAGTCGCCGGTTTTGCGCCATCCGCCGTCGGCATGAAGCATCAGGCCGTCCGTGACGTTTACTTCCGTACCTCCGTTGACGAAACGCTCCGCGGCGTTGGAGCCGTATCCGCCCATCAGATGGCCGTGGTAGCCGTTGGCCGGCACTTCAGATGGAATGCGTCCGTCGATGATATTGACGACGCCGCCAATGGCCGAGCTGCCGTAAAGCAGCGTGGCGGGACCACGCAGAACCTCGATGCGCTCGGCGCCGGCCGCATCGCCCGCCGTCTGATGGTCGGGGCTGACGGACGACGCATCGATGGCGCCGATCCCATCAAAGAGAATGCGGATGCGGTCGCCGTCGAACCCGCGGATGATCGGACGGCTGGCATAAGGACCAAAGAAGGTCGACGTCACGCCGGGCTCGCTGGCGAGCGTTTCGCCGATGGAAGGCTTGAGGGCCGCGGCGAGTTCATCGCCGGTCAGGACGCTTGTCCCCTGCACAACGTCAAACCGGTCACGGGCGAGCGGCGAAGCCGTGATGATGATTTCATCGATATGAAGCGGATTGTTGTCCGCGGCCGCGGCGGCGGCATACGCGGAAATTGGGAGCAGACTTGTCGCGGCCGTTATGAACGACACCGCGACGCCAAAATGCTGGCGGCGCATGAAAGAACTCCGTTGCTTTGTAAGTGAGCTAAAGCGGGGATGAGCCCGCGCTAACGATCAGACAGCAACGAAGTGAGGCGGCGCGCGTGAACGGAAATGGGTGTCGACATGCTCGCAGCAAGCTGCATCGGCGACAAAGGCGATTGGCAAGGCCGGACCGAAATCCGGCGGGAGAACGACGAAGGGTTCCGGCGGCGGCGCGGCGCCGGCGACGACATTACAGAGGACGCACTCGTGGGTGGCGGTCGGTGCGTCGGGCGTGATGCGGTGCTCGAGCTGGTGGACGGCGAGAGCCAGCTGCGCGAGCAGCAGGATCGGCGTCACCCATCCGAGGAACCGGTTACGCCATGTCATCCGAGACACCGCGTAAGTTCATCGGCGAGGCCGCGCAAAAGCGTGAAGTAGAGATTGGGACCGTCCTTGAGGGACGCGCCTTCGGGATCAAGGACGCCCGGGCGCGCGCCCGAGCCTTCGACGAGCATCTGCACATGGCGCGGTTCGAACTGCGGCTCCGAAAAAATGCACACGGCCTTGGCCTCACGCAGTCTTTCCTGGATCGCGGCGAGACGCCGCGCGCTCGGCGGCTGGTCGGGCGTGACACTGACGCTTCCCAGCGCCGCCAGCCGATAACGCGCTTCAAAATACTGATAGGCGTCGTGAAACACCAGGAAGGGTTTCACGCGCACCGGCGCAAGACGGATGTGCAGATCGCGGTCCAGCGCCATGGCGTCCCGCGAAAAAGCCTCGGCATTGGCCCAATATTCCGTCGCGTTCACCGGATCGGCCACCGCGAGCGCGTCCGCCATCGCGTTGGCCATGGCGACGGCGTTGGGCGGCGAAAGCCAGATGTGTCCGTCGGGCGCCGCGTCATGAGGCGCTTCGGCCTGTTCCCACACGCCGCCGGCGCGGAACGGCAGAACCTCAAGGCCGGGCGCGTTTATCAAGCTGACGACGCGAGCCTTGCCGGCCAATGCGGCGAGCGGCTTGGCCAAAAACACTTCCAAGGACGGGCCGACCCAGAAAACGACTTTGGCGCGAGAGAGAAGCCGCGCTTCGGACGGCTTAAGAGCGTGCGCATGAAGGGAGGCCGCATTGCCGAGCAGAACCTGGGGCGTGCCGACGCCCTTCATGACCGCGGCGGCGATGGTCTGCACCGGACGCACCGAGGCGACGACAACGGGAACTTCCGCCGCGGCAGGCGCGGCAGCCAGAAGGGCGGATATAAAGAAAAGAATACGTCTCACGGCAACGCCTTGATCGGACCGGACCGATTATTTATGTTACGTTATAACATTAATCATCACCGCGCAAATGGCAACCCGCCCCCGCAAGACCCCGTCCAAGCCCCAGGCTTTCCCGCATCCGCACCACGACCACAGCCGGTGCACGGCCAATGCGTTGCGCACGGCCGAGACGGTTTGTGAAAAACACGGCGCGCGGCTGACCGAAATCCGCCGGCGTGTGCTGGAAGCCGTATGGGCGAGCCATGCGCCCATCGGCGCCTACGACATCCTCGCGGAACTCAACACCGACGGCGGGAAGATCGCGCCGATGGCGGTCTATCGCGCGCTCGACTTTCTCATGGAGCACGGGCTGGTCCACCGCCTCGCAAGTCTGAACGCCTTCATCGGTTGCGCGCTTGCCAGCGAACGCCACACCGCCCACTTCCTGATCTGCCGGTCGTGCAAGTCCGCCACCGAGATGGACGGCACGGCCGTGACGCGCGCGGTTAAAAAGACGCTCAGTGAACACGGCTTCGTTCCCGAAAACGAGATCATCGAAATCCAAGGCCTCTGCGCCCACTGTCATAAAGAGAGCGCATGAGCGCCGCCGCCGACAAAACGCCGGCCGTCGCCCTCGTCGGCGCGGTCCTACAGCGCAACGACCGCTATGTGCTCGATCATGTCGATCTCAGGGTGGGGCGCGGCGAGATCGTGACCGTGATCGGTCCCAATGGCGCCGGTAAATCGACGCTGATCCGCGCGGTGCTCGGGCTCGAGAAATTGGACGCGGGCGAAGTCCGGCGCGCGCCGGGGTTAACGGTCGCGTATCTGCCGCAGAGCTACCAACTCGATCCAGCGCTGCCGCTCTCCGTACGCAGGGTGCTGACGCTGACGCATACCCCGTCCGAGGCGCGCATCAAGGCCGTGCTCGAGGAACTCGATATCGGCCAATTGCTCGACGTTTCGGCCTTACGTCTTTCCGGCGGCGAACTTCAGCGTGTAATGCTCGCGCGCGCGCTGCTGCGGGAACCCGATCTCCTGGTCCTGGATGAACCCACCCAGAACGTGGATGCGGCGGGCGCCCTCGATATCTATCAAATCATCGCCCGCCAACGCGCGCGCACCGGCTGCGCGGTCCTGCTGGTGTCGCACGATCTGCATGTGGTCATGGCGGCGACCGACCGCGTGTATTGCCTCAACGGCCATATCTGCTGTTCCGGAAAGCCGGAGGACGTCGGCCGCGAACGGGCGTTTGTCGAACTGTTCGGCGAAACGGCCGCGAAGACGCTTGCGCCCTACCATCACCATCACGATCACGTACATGGCCCCGACGGCGCGCCGCATCCGCATCACCACCACCATGACCACACTCATGGTCATCACAACCACACTTGAGGCCCGCCGTGTTTGAACCCTTCATGATCCGCGCCATTCTAGCCGGCCTCGGGATCGCAATGGTCGCGGGCCCGCTGGGCTGCTTCGTCGTATGGCGGCGCATGGCCTACTTCGGCGACACTCTTTCGCACGCGGGTCTGATGGGGATCGCACTCGGCCTCATGGCCGGCATCGATCCCATCGTCGGCGTGATCGTCACCTGCGTCGTCATCGGCGGCCTTTTGTTCGCCCTTCAGTTTCAGCGGCGCGTTCCGACCGACACATTGCTGGGCGTGCTGTCCCACAGCGCCTTGGCCGTGGGCCTCATCGCCGTCAGCACGATGCAGAACGTGCGCCTCGATCTGACCGCATACCTGTTTGGCGACATTCTTGCGATCACCGACACCGATCTTGCCTGGATCTACGGCGGTGGTTTCGCCGTGCTCGGCGCCCTCGCCGTTCTCTGGCGCCGCCTCATTGCGCTGACCGTCAGCGAGGACATCTCGCGCGCCGAGGGTTTCGCGAGCACGGGCGTGCGTCTTGCATTCACCGGCCTGGTCGCGATCGCGGTGGCCATCGCGATGAAGATCGTCGGGATCCTATTGGTGACCGCCCTTCTCATCATCCCGCCGGCGGCGGCGCGGCGTATGGCGCACGGCCCCGAAGCCATGAGCCTCGTCACGATCGCCGTCGGCGCGGTTGCGACCATCGCCGGTATTTCGGCGTCCTATGCCTGGGACGTGCCTTCAGGCGCGGCCATCGTCGCGGCCGCGGCGGCCATCTTCGCGGCCAGCATCGCGGCGGGCGCGGCCTTGCGGATCAGGACTTAAGGTAATTCCCGCCGATTTGGGTCATAATGCCGCTTATGGCCCACGCCCCGACACACACGCCGGTTCCGATGCGCGCGACGCATATGCTCGCGATCGCAAGTCCGGCGCCCGACCTTCTCCAATTCGCGCGCGAAGCCTTATGGGCCGCGCAGGAACGCGACTTGCCGCTCACGCTGGCGGTGCGCGCCATGCCGCGCGTGCATTCGCAGCTCATGGGCCTGGACACCATGGAAGACCTCACCGTCTTCGCCGAGCGCTGGAACATCGCGCTGGTGCCGTGGCGAAGCCAGGAGGATCTGGAGGCGATGATCGGGGGATGGGCGGTGCGCCCGCCGGCGGCGGTCATTGTCGGCAACCGCCGCGCCCACGCCTTCTCGCATGGTCTGCCCGGATCGATGATCGCGCGCATCGAACAGGCGGCCCGCCCGCAGCGCATCGAGGTGATGCCCGATCCGAACCACGAAAGCGGCGCAACGACGCGTCTGGGGCTGGCCTGGCGTGTCGACGATCAGCGGCCCTGGTATCACGCCTACATCCTGAGCGCCTTCGCGGTCAGCCTGGTGAGCATCCTGGTCCGCTTCCTCGACGGCGTCGTTCCCGCCGAAGGCCTCGTCATGCTGTTCATGACCTCGGTCGTTTACAGCGCAAGCGCGTACGGAATGGGCGCAGCGACATTCACGACACTTCTGAGCCTGTTCATCTTCAACTACTTCTTCGATCAGCCGCGTTATGAAATCGCGCTATCCTCCCCGGCGGACGCGCTGACATTCATCCTATTTCTGGTCGTGGGCGCGATCACCAGCAATCTCTCGGGGGGCTTGCGCCGGCAGGCCAGCCGCGCGCAGCGCCAGGCGCGCGAGGCCCGCGCGCTGTTCCAACTCACACGCGACATCGCCGTCGCCGGCGACACGCAGGAAATTTTCCGCGCCATCGTTCACCAGTGCAACGACATCTTCGAATGCGAAACCACCTTGCTGACGCCGTTCACCGGCGGTGGGCGCGAAACCTTGGCACTGGCCTCGCCCCGCGCGCGCGCGGCCGCGCTGCAAGCGGCTTATCCACCGCACTCAAGCCTGACGCAGGAAGATATCGAGGCGGCGCGCTGGGTGTTCAGTCAGGGCCTGCCCGCGGGCCGAGGAACGTCGATGTGGCCGGAAATGCAGGCCACGTTTCAACCGCTGGAGACCGGTGAAGGCACCGTCGCGGTCCTCGTGCTTCGGAACACGGCGCGCGAGATCGTGCGTTCCGCCGGGTTCCGCCGTGTCATTGGATCCATCTGCCGCCTGACGGCCCTTGCCGTTGAACATTCGCTGCGCAAACAGGAACTGGAAAACGCGCGCGTGGTTTCCAAGACCGAGGGCCTGCGCTCGGCGCTCCTGTCGGCGATCTCCCACGACTTCGGAACGCCGCTCGCGTCCATCATCGGTTCGGCCTCGAGCCTCATCTCCTACGGCCGCAGCTACACCGCCGACGTGACGACGGAGCTACTCACGACGATCCTGGAAGAAGCCGAGCGCCTCAACCGCTTCGTGAAGAACGTGCTCCAGATGAACCGCCTGGAAGCCGGCGCGCTGGTGCCGCGCCTGCAATGGGCCGATGTGGGCGATTTGATCTCGACCGCGCTCGACGTCGCGCACCGCCGGCTCACGCAGCACGAAATCTATGCCGACATCGAAGACATGCTGCCTCTGGTGAACGCCGACTTCGTGCTGATGGAGAGCGTGCTGGTAAACCTACTCGATAACGCGGCCAAATACTCGCCGTCCGAAACAGCGATCCAGATCACCGCGCGCCGCTTAGGCGAAGACGTCGCCATCGACATCAGCGATCAGGGCCGCGGCATTTCCTCGGAAGAACTGGGCGCGATCTTCGACAAGTTCTACCGGGCGCGGCACCGCGACCGTACGGTGCCTGGAACCGGCCTCGGCCTCGCGATCTGCAAGGGCATCATCGAGGCGCACGGCGGCACCATCGAGGCCTTGAGCGAAGGGCTCGGCCATGGAACCACCATCCGGCTTCGCCTGCCGGTGAAGACGCCCGATGTGGCGGTTACGGCCGAGGTATGAGACTCTCAGCGTCATGAGCACGGGTCCCAAAGTTCTGATCGTCGACGACGAGCCGCAAATCCGGCGCTTCCTGCGCGCCAGCTTGCAGGCGCACGACTATCAGGTGATCGAGGCCGAGAACGGGAAAGAAGGCGTGCGCGCCTGCACGGTGCAGAAGCCCGATCTTCTGATCCTGGACCTCGGCTTGCCGGATATGGACGGCCTGGACGTCATCAAGCTGGTGCGCGAATGGTCGAGCATCCCCATCATCATTCTCTCGCTGCGCTCGGATGACCCCGACAAGATCGAGGCTCTCGACCGGGGCGCCAACGATTACGTCACCAAGCCGTTCAGCATGGGCGAGCTTTTGGCCCGCATGCGCGTGGCCCTGCGGCAGGGCCAAGGAAGCGGCTCGGACTCCGGTCCTGTGATCAACGCGGGCGAAATCGCGATCGACCTTTCCAAGCGCCTGGTCACGGTCGCGGGCACTCCGGTACGCCTTTCACGCAAGGAGTACGACCTCCTGCGCATCCTCGCCTCGCATCCCGGCAAGGTCATCACCCACCAGCAGCTTCTGCAGGAAGTCTGGGGACAGGCCTATGTCGAGGAGACCCAATATCTTAGGGTTTATATCGGCCAGCTTCGCCAGAAGCTGGAAAAGGAGCCGGCCGCGCCGAAGTACCTGGTTACCGAGCCGGGGGTGGGCTACCGGCTGCAGACCGGCTAGAGTCCGTAGGACAGGCAAATTTATTTGCCAAACCAAGGACTTTTTGACCGGCGGTTGTCGTCTTTTCTAATATCACCGCAGGCATAATATTGCCTGAATTGAACGCTACATGAGATCTCACGAGACGTACGCCCTTCGAGCAAGTCACAGAGAGGCTCACATGAAAACTTCACTCATCGCACTTACCGCGGCCCTGACCCTCGGCCTCGGCACCGCTTCGGCCTTCGCCGATACCGTCGGCGAAAGTCACCGCTGTGTCCGCCTGAGCGACATCCGGGAATCGCCGGTGATCAACGACAAGACCATCGTGCTCAAGATGCGTGCCAAAGACGACTTCAAGCGCGTCGACATGCGCGGCACCTGTTCGGGCATGAAGTTCAGCGGCATCGGCCACTCGACGCCGACCGACGAATTGTGCACGTCGGACGCCATCACCGTCCTTCAACCGGTGGGCGCGGCCTGCATGATCGAGAAGATCGTCACGATCGACAAAGCGGAAGCCGACTCGCTGCTCTCGACCCGATAGATTTTCGATCGGGAGCGGCTACTTCTTGGCGGTGACGATATCGTCGAAGCGCGCCGGGGTTTTCTCGACGCGCTCCAAACGCGGATATCTCAAACCACCGCTATAATCGACCGTCAGGGTGCGGACATCGTCTCCCACCCTGACGATCAGTTCCACCTTCTTAGCGTCCTTGCTGTCCTTCACGGCCGCCTTCATGCGGTCGTTGTCATAGGCTTTGCCGTTGACCGCGACGATGCGCGCGCCGATGGCCAGACCCATCTTGAACAGCGCTCCGTCCCACACCACGCTTGCAAGCCGTCCATCGGATTCGACGCTCGCGCCCAGCGAATAGCTGAGATCGACGACGCGGCGCTGCGCTTCGAGCGTCTTGAACAGGTCCGTGGGCTCCTCGGTATAGACGAGGCGATAACCGCCGCGAGCGATCCCATCGAGCGGCGCACCGGGGCCATGACCGTCGAGGCGCTGGCGCAGGAACGCGGACCAGTCGTTGGGCGCGAGTTCATTGAGGACCGCGACGACGTCTTCAATCGTATAGCTCGCCTGCTTCTCCCACTCGCCGTCCTGCCGGCCGAAGAAGGCGCGCGCGAAGTCGTCGAGCGACCGGCGGCCGTTGGTGCGTTCGCGCAGCACCGTATCGACATCGAGCCATACCAGGAGGCCTTCCGAGTAGTAGTCCTCGCTGCGCTGCCAACTCGACCAGGGCTGAGGACGGCGCGCCGACGTGATCGGATCGTTCGTCGTATCCTGCAAAGGCTTCCACGCGCGGCCAACGCGGTGATCGTAGAGCGCCGCGGTCGCGGCGAGCGCATCGAGCGCTTGCTGCTTGGTCCAGAGGCCCGACCGCGCCGCGAGAACGTAGCCCCAGTACTGGGTCTGGCCTTCATAGAGCCACAGCAGGGAATCGCGCATCGGCACGTTGTAATTCGGCGTCCACAGATCCGCGGGACGGCGGAACTTGCCGTTCCAGGAATGGCTGTACTCGTGCGCGAGCAGGTCGCGGCCGGGGAAGCGCTTATCCCATTCGGTGAAATACTTGGCGCTGGTGCCGTTCTCGCTGGAGCGGTGATGTTCGAGACCGATGCCGCCCATCTTGTCGGACAGCGCCAGCAGGAAATCATAGTGGTCGTAGTGGCGGGCGCCGAACAGGAGATCGGCCTGTTTCACGAGGTTGCGGTGCGCGGCGATATATTCCGGCTTCGCCTCGAGCTGCTCGGCTTCATCGGCCATGATGTTGAGGGTGACACGCGAGCGGCCCTTGGGATCGAGATCGATGCGGCTGAAGTGGCGGCCGGCGAAGATCGGGGAATCGACCAGCACCTCCAGCGAAACCGGCTTGAAGGTCGTTTCGCTCCCGCTGGCGGAGGCCGTTTCAAGCGCCGTGCCCATTTGCCAGCCGTCGGGGAGTTTGACGCTCGCTTCGACGGGAATACGGCGCGCGTAATAGCCGGCCGGATACAAAACCACCGTGTTCCATTGCAGGTTCAGCATTTCCGGCGTGACCACGATGCGGCCCTGGTCGCCGGCCGTGGGCGAAAGATATTGGTATTCGAGATCGACCGATGTCGCACCGGCGGGCACGTCGATGTGGAACGCATAGACTTCCACCGGATCGCGGCGCCATTCGACGCGCTGTCCGCCGGCCTTCACGATCAAACCGGCGAGTTTATCGATCGGCCCGCGCGGGGCGTGATTCGCCGGAAGCCATTGGGGAAACAAGAGGGTCATCGGACCCGGAGAAGTGGGAATGCTCGCGCGGATCTTGAAGATACGCTGCTCCGTATTGGTCGCGTCGACATGCAGCTTGATGGCGCCGGGATAGGCTTCATCGCGCGGCGCCGGCAAAGATACGGCCTGGCTGAAGTCCGCGGCGGATACGGGCGCCGTGACCGCGACAACAACGGCCAGCGCCGACAACACTGTTTTGAAATTCACCTGTCGTTCCCCCATAACGGCCGATGCACCGAGCTTACCAGCCCAAACCGGCGGGAAAAGAAAAGAAAAAGCCCCGCAAACGAGGTGATTCGTTGCGGGGCTCGAGTTACCACCGTGCGGCGTGATGGGGGATGGGAGATACCGCTCCGATGGATCCTTAAAACGGGTTACAAAACTTTAGGCCGTCGCCAGCATCGCGTCGTCGATGCCCATGGTGGCGCGCAGGTGAGCGCGGCCGCGGCACAGGCGGGACTTCACGGTACCGACGGGTTCATTCATCGCCCGCGCGACGTCGTGCTGGTTGCCTTCGTGAACGCCGAGCACGATGATCGCCTGACGTTCATTGGAGGACAGACGGCGCAAGGCGCGCATGGTCTGCTTCAAGAACACGCTGTTGACCTGACCGGGGACCTGAACGCGCAAGTTTCCATCATCGGCCATCGCCACATAGCGGCGGTCGAGTGTCTCGCGGCGCTTCTGGCTGATGAAAACGTTGCGCATCAGCGTGAACAGCCACGACTTGAGGCTGGTGCCCTGCTGAAACAGATCCTGTTTACGCAAAGCCCGCTCAACGCAGTCCTGCACGAGATCATGAGAATCGTCTTCATTGCGCGTCAGGACTCGCGCGAAGCGCGCGAGGTCCGGAAGCAAGGTCTCCAGTTCGGTCTGAAACGCGGTCATCTTTGAAACTCCCTACCGTTTCCCCAGGACCCCGTTCTGGAATCCGTCCGTCACAACTGAGGACGAAGATGGAGGTTCAGCCCGTAAAATCGCGATGTGGAAAAGGCCGCGCGTGCATAAAGGGAGTATCAGGACCCGCGGGGCGTGTTTTGAGGCGCCGCGGCATGCCGCACCGGCCGCGCGGTGGGCGCCGACTCATCAAATCCCTGATAATTATGGTATTTTCGGCCACGGAGCGGACCTTTCCGCGCCCTTGAAGCCGCGCTGGCGCGCGACGCAGGCGCATAAAGGAAATATAAAAAAATTGGCCTTTAGCGGCGCGGAACGCGGGGGGTCCCAAGGGCAAGGCCGCCCAAGCCAACCACCGCGAAGAGAAGGGCGGCGCCATCGAGACCGACGCGCATCAGCGCGCTGGCATCGGGCTTGCCGCTATAGAGGTCGAGCAAGACCGCGCATACGACCGCAAGGTAGGCGAGGTATTTGAATTGCAGCATCGAAGGCCCCACGTCCACACATCCAGGCCAGCAACGCATGAAGTTCAAGGGCGGTTGCCGCCCGCGCCTAGGCCGCCGCGGCTTCGGCCCCGTCCCGATCTTTCTCAGGCGCAGGTAGAGATTTCGCCGGCGCAGCCCCCAATAGCTTGGGGTCTTGCGAGACGACGCCGAGGGGGAAACGCAGCAGAACCTTAAGGCCGGGCACGTTGTCCTCGAGCTTCAGTTCGAGGCCATGCGACTTGGCGACGGCCGCCACCAACGCAAGACCGAGACCGCTGCCGGGCGACGTGCGGCTCTGCTCCAGCCGGAACAGCCGTTCCAAAACCTTGTCTTTATATTCGTCGGGAATACCCGGTCCGGTATCGCAGACAATAACGGTCGGCTGGCCTTTCTGGCGCGTCAGGACGACCGTCACCGCGCCGTTGTCCGTATACTTAATGGCGTTGTCGATCAGGTTCGCGAACGCCTGCGCAAGCAAATTGGGATCGCCCTTCACGAACAAGCCCTGCTCAAAGCGCGTGACGAACCCGAGCCCCTTTTCTTCGGCCAGCGGTCCATAGAGGTCGGCGACTTCCTCGGCCAGGGTATGAAGATCGATATCGACAAAGTTGCGCTGCGTTCCGGCCTCGGCGCGCGCGACCCGCAAAAGCGCCGCGAACGTCGCGAGCAGGCTGTCGGCGTCTTCAAGCGCGCCTTCGATGGCGCTGCGCTGGGTGGGGTCGTCGACGTGACGCAGGGAGTTTTCAAGACGGCTGCGCAGACGGGTCAAAGGCGTGCGCAAGTCATGCGCGACGCTTTCCGAAACCTGCTGCATCCCGCGCATGAGGCGCTCGATCTGATCGAGCATCGAGTTGATACTGACGGACAGCCGGCTCAATTCGTCATTGCGCCGGCTGACCGGCACGCGCTTGCTCAAGTCCCCGGACATGATGCTGCGGCAGGTGCGCGTGATGGATTCGACGCGGCCCATGATCGTGCGGCTGAAGATAAAGCCGCCCAGCAGCCCGAGAGCGACGGTGATGGCCAGGCCGACATTCAGGGAATCGCGCAAGCGTTCGCGGAAAACGCGCGCGGCGCGCACATCGCGCCCCACCAGCAGCCTCACGCCGCTTTCAGGGTCCATGAGCTGAAGCGCGCGCACGTCGGCGGTTGCCGGCGTAGCGCCGCGGTTGTCACTGGTCGAGAAGTTGATCCAAATGTCGTCCGTCACACCGCGCTGCGGCCAAACGCGCATGTTGCCGGCAAGCGGGGCGCCGGCGCGGTCGACCAGCAGATAGACGCCGTCACGGTTTGTATTGGGATCGGCGCGGCGATTGACCGCCATGATGAGGCCCTGCACACCGGCGCGCGCGAGGCTTTCCTGGAACGTCACGACCTCGGCTTCGATGGCCGCTTCCATCTGCTGCTCGGCGAAACCCGCCGTCGCCCAAAACACGAAGTAGAAGAGACCGCCGACGGAGAGGCCGAAGATCAGCGTGTAGACGACCGCAAGCCGGAAGGTGAAGGACGAGAAGATGCGGGCGACGCGCTGCATGGCGCGGCTCAGGCCGCCGGTTCGAGCTTATAGCCGGCGCCGCGAACCGTATGCAGGATCGGTTTGTCGAAGGGCTTGTCGATCTTCTGGCGCAAACGGCTGATATGAACGTCGATCACGTTTGTCTGCGGATCGAAGTGATACTCCCACACGTTCTCGAGCAGCATCGTACGGGTCACGACTTGTCCGGCATGACGCATGAGATACTCAAGAAGGCGGAACTCGCGCGGATGCAGATAGACGCGCTTGCCCTGACGAATGACCTTCCGGGCGAGCAAATCCATTTCGAGATCGCCGACTTTCAACTGCGTGTTTTCCGGCGGCGTCCCGGTACGGCGCAGGAGCGCTTCGAGCCGCGCGAGCAATTCGGAGAAGGCAAAAGGCTTGGCGAGATAATCGTCGCCGCCCGCCTTCAAACCGGCGACGCGATCCTCGACTTCGCCAAGCGCGCTGAGAAATAAAACCGGTGTCGCGATATTCGATTTGCGAACCGACTCGACGATCGAGAGGCCGTCCGGACCCGGCAGCATACGATCGACGACCATCACGTCGTAGGGTTCCGAAAGCGCGAGGAAAAGCCCCTCGCGCCCATCGGCCGCGTGATCGACGATGTAGCCGCTTTCGCGCAAACCTTTGGTGAGAAACTCCGCGGCCTCGCGGTCGTCCTCGATCACTAGAACCCGCATCGGTCCATCCGTACGCTTGGCGCGGTTGTCGCTGGCGGCAAGCTCGCTCTCCGGCTGTGACAGTCCAATCATGAGTATATCGTGAACCTGTTGAAATCGCGTGAAAAAAGTTGGGCATCGGCCCAGTTCCACAGGGCCGGGCGGTTCTTTCCATTTTAGGTACGGGGCGGACGGAGACCGCGTTACAAGGCTGTCACTGCGGCCGCGCGTCGCCTTAATTTAGCCGGTCTTTTTGGGCATAAAACAAAACACTGAAGGTGGGGCTGGGCTCCCAGACGTCCATGATCCCTTTAAAGATCGGACGGGCCGCCCTCACAGGTGTCCACGTTATACGCGTGAGGAAATCATGTACGCCTCTTCTGTCTTCGGAAAATTTCTGCGCGGCGCGGCGGCGGCGATCGGCGCCGGTGTTGCCCTCCTGCCCGCTGCGGCCAGTGCGCGCGACAGCTTCTCGTTCTCGACCGGCTTCAACAGCTGGGGCGGCAGCAGCTTCGGGATCGGCTACAGCACGGGCGGCGGTCATTGGGGCCGTGGCGGCTGGGGCCATCGCGGCGGATGGCGCGGCGGCGATCGCCTGTCGCTCGGTTTCACTTACGTTGCGCCGCCCTATTACTACGGCCCGCGCCCTTACGCTTATCCGGCTTATCCGTATCCGACGCGTCCGGCCTATGCCTATCCGAGCTATTATCCCGCCGGCGGCGTTGTCGTGTTCTCGCCGTACGTTCGCGACCGCCTGAGCGCCCGCGCGCGCGGCGTCTACTACGGCGCCTATCGCGACGCGCTCGATGCGCCGATCGGTGAACCGATCGATTGGAACGACGGCCGTGTTCGCGGCGAGGTTACGACCACGCGCGACGGCTGGGCCGGCGACCGTTACTGCCGCGAATTCCGCCAAAACGTCGTGATCGACGGCCGGAACGAGGAAGCTTACGGCACCGCCTGCCGGAACGATGCCGACACGGATTGGGAAATCGTCCCGAACTAGGCTTTCCGATAGGACCCCGAAGCGGTCCTATTCCGCTTCGGGCGCCGATTAACCCATTAAATTTCCCGAGCGCCCCCTTTATAGTGCCCTCACGCGCTTGGGGGCGTACTTCGTGGGGAAATTTCAGGTCCGATTGACGATCGTGCTGGCGGCGGCCGCATCCGTTGCGGGTTGCGGGATATTGCCGCATGTGGCGCGTCAAACGACCGCGGCGGCGATCTCACCCATTGCGACGACGGCCCGGGTCGTTTCTCAAGATCTCAAGGTCGTCAGCCAAAACATGGCCGCGAGTTCGGCCGCCTCCGCGCAAACCGCCCGGCAAGTCTCACGCGCGGCCGCACAAACGCGCGCCGCCTCGCAAGCCGTGCGGCAGCGCCGCGCGCAAAATGCACGCATCGCCAAACAAAACGCGGACCTTGTAAAGAAAGCCAAGGCGGAGGGAGCGCCGTCGGAGACGCTGGACATATTGCCGGCCGCCGTTCTCGCGCAGCTTACGAAAGATCAGGCGGCATTACAGCACGCGGCGCAAACGGAGGCCTTCACGGCGCCGGTTGGCGAAACCATCTTTTGGGAAGACAGCGGCCGGACGGGAAGCGCCATGGCCGAGACTGAAAACGCGATGGGCGGCTTCCTCTGCCGCACGTTCGTTCAAACGATCAAAATCACTGAAAGTGAAGAACGCGCAAGCACGCTCGCTTGCAAAAACCCCGACGGGATTTGGGAAGCGTCGCTCAATCGATCGGAATTCCAGCCGTGACCGATTTCGGACCTGAAGGCATCGACAAGAGCGGACAAAGAAGCATCGCAAGCGGCGCCGGCGCCTGTTAAAACGGACGCCGCCCCCACTTGAAACCGACATACCCTGTTGCTTGCCCTTCTTTCGCCGGCCAAACGGCTGGACTTCGCGCCGCCGCCGGACTTCGCCAAACCGACCCAGCCGGGCCTGCTCAAGGACACCGCGATCCTTGCCGCGCGCGGCAAGGCGCTCACGCGGGCCGATCTTCGCCGGCTCATGGATATCAGTCCTAAATTGGCCGAGCTGAATTTCGAACGCTTTCAAAGCTTCGACGCGAAGAACAAGGCCGGGACCAAGCCCGCGATCTTCGCGTTCGCCGGCGACGTGTATATGGGCTTCGACGCCAAGACCTTAAGCGCGGCCGACATCGCATTCGCACAAGACCATGTGGCGATTTTGTCGGGGCTCTACGGCGTGCTGCGCCCGCTCGATGCGATCCAGCCCTATCGCCTCGAGATGGGAACACGCCTGAAAAACGAGCGCGGCGCGGACCTGTACGCCTTCTGGAATGAAAGCGTCGCGGCGTACCTCAATCGCCTGACAGCGCCGATGAAGGATCCCACCTTCGTCAATCTCGCTTCGGACGAATACTGGTCGGCGGTGGATGAAAGCGCGCTTGCCGCGCCCATCGTCCAACCCGTTTTCAAAGAGATAAAAAACGGGAAGGCGCAGATCGTAAGCTTCATGGCCAAGAAAGCGCGTGGCCTCATGGCGCGCTACATCGTGCAGCATCGCTTGGCAAAGCCCGAGGACCTCAAGCGCTTCGACACGGCCGGCTACGCCTTCGACGCCAAGGCCTCGCAAGGCGCGCAGTGGGTCTTCAGCCGGAAAGCGAAGTAGCGATGCTGCCCCAGGATGAACTTCATCGCCATCTCGGCATCCTGCGCCGCCGGGACAAACGTTTGTCCGGCGCCATCAAACTCGCGGGACTTCCCCAGGCGCGCGGCATGGAACCGGGCTTCGCAACGCTCATCCACATCATCGTCGATCAACAGGTCTCCACCGCCGCCGGCGCCGCGATTTGGGCGAAGCTGAAGAAGGCTGCGGGCGGGCGCGTGACGCCGCGGAGCGTCCTCGCGCTCGGGGAAGAAGGCCTGCGCGCGGGCGGCATGAGCGGGCCGAAAACCCGCTATGCGCTCGGCCTCGCGGAGGCGGCGGCCGGAGGAAAGCTGAATTTCCGCGCCCTCGCCCGCGCGCCCGACGAAGAGGTGCGCGCGACGTTGACCGCGTTCAAAGGCATCGGCGACTGGACTGCCGACATTTATCTTCTGTTCGGCATGGGCCGCCCCGACATTTGGCCGGTCGGCGACCTCGCAATCCAGCACGCCGTCCGCATGCTCCATGGCCTCGAGGGCCGTCCGGCGCCAGATGTCTGCGAAACTCTCGGCGCGCCCTGGCGGCCCTATCGGTCGAGCGTGGCCATCTTCCTGTGGCACTACTTCGCGCACATGCGCCGTATTTCGGCCCAGCCGAAGCCGTAAACGGCTGAAATAGCAGAGAAAACAGGCCTTGCGTTTGGAGGACCGGGCTCTATCCTCGCCACCCGCCAGTCATCTGGCCCACACAATTTCATAAGTCTCTCTGGGGGATAGTTCGTCGTGTCCGAGAACGCTCAAGACAATACCGCCGCAGCGCCGCCGCCGGGCGCCGTGCCGCTCTTCTACACCGAGCCGATGCCGGTCGCGGCCTCGCTGCAGCCGGATTGGAAAATCCGTCCGGAACACGACTTCACGTTCGCCGCGCGCGCCAACACCGTGCCGCTGACGGCGCCGGAATTCATGATGGCCGCCCGTCATTTCCCGATCATCTTCCTGGGCGACGTGGTTCCGACGGCTGTTCTGGGCTTCCAGCCCAACACCAACCTGTTCGTCGATCGCGACGGTCACTGGGAACGCGGCGCTTACGTGCCCGCCTACATCCGCCGCTATCCGTTCATCCTGCTCGGCCAGCAGGGCGATGAAATGCTGCGCCTTGGCATCGACCGCGCCGGCCGCTCCAGCAAGACCGACGCCCGCGTTTTGTTCGAAGACGGCAAGGACACGCCGGTGATCAAGCAGGCCGTGGAACTCGGCGAGCAGTTCCACAACGCTCATATGTATACGCGCGACCTGTCCGCCGCCCTGAAGGCCGCCGATCTCATCGAAGAGTCGACCCTCCAGGCGGAAGTCGAGCCCGGCAAGGTTGAATCCATCGCGACCTTCAAGCGCGTCAGCGAAGAGAAGTTCCGTCAGCTGCCGGAAGCCACCATCGTCGAGTGGTGGAAGAAGGGCTACATGCACGCCGTGTACTTCCATCTGCAGTCCATGAATAACTGGGAAATGCTGATGATGCGCAACACGCGCGGCTGGATCCCGCCCTCGATCGTCACTCCGCCCCAGGCCTAGTGGCGTCGGGTACGCTAACCCCTAGCGGGGATTAGATTTCTAGCTTTAGAAACCAGCGCAGACCCCGGGTCTGCGCTGGTTTTCGTTTTTAACCCCAGCGATAATGCCCCCCAATGAAGGAGAGCATAGCGGTGGAAGCATCGCGACCGGCATTCCGGTGGATTATCACGCTGTTAGCTGTGATCGGCGCCTGCACGCCTGCCTGTGCGGGCGGCGTCTCGGGCCGCGTCGTGACTCCCGGCGGCGAAGCCATCGGTGATGCCGTCATCACCGCCGTCCCGGCGGCAAGCGGCGCGGTCGTTCCGGCCAAACCCGGGACAAAGGCCGTGATGATCCAGGAAGGAAAGCAATTCATCCCCTTCGTGCTCGCCGTGCAGGCGGGAACGACGGTCGACTTTCCCAATCACGACTCTTTCCGGCACCAGGTCTATTCCTTCTCCACCGCGAAAACATTCGAGCTCAAACTTTACGGCAGCGGCGAGATCGGCAGCGTCGTGTTCGACAAGCCGGGCGCCGTGCCGGTCGGCTGCAACATCCACGACAACATGCTCGCCTACGTCTACGTGACACCGGGCCCTTACTTCGGCACGACCGGTCACGACGGCACCGCGCAGCTCAAAGGCCTGCCCGCCGGCGCCTATACCGTTTCAGCCTGGCATCCCAACCAGCGCGGGGCGAGTCCGACCCAGGACATCGCGGTCGGCGCCGACGGCAACATCGACGTCAAGCTCGAGCTGCGTTTGAAGAACGCCCGCGGACAGCGCAAACCCGGCGCGTTCGACGAAAAAGCTTACTGAGCGCGGGGGAAGCACCGTGTTTCGCAGCTTCCAAACACGCCTCGTCTTTTTCTCGTGGATTTTGTTCGCGTTGGTCGAAGCGTTCACCTTCTTCCTGGTGCAGAACGCGATCCGCGACAACATTTTCGACCAGGCGCGCCAACAGCTCATCGATACCAACGACATTTTCAATCAGCGCGTCGCGGCCACCGCGGATACGCTCGCCGAGGGCGCGACCATTCTCGCGTCCGACTACGGCTTCCGGCAGGCCTTTTCCACCGATGACCGCCCGACGATCCTGTCGGCGCTGCATAACCTCGGCCACCGGTTCCACGCCGACCGCTTTTTCCTTCTCGCGCTCGACGGCAAGATCCTCGCCGACACGGGCTCGGCGGTCGACGCCGCCGAAACCGGCGATATCGTGACCATCGGATCGATCGACGGCGTCTTCCCGTTCAAGGACATGATCGAGACCGCCGAGAACGAAGAACGCGCGGCGGCGACGGCCGTGCTCGACAATCATCTCTATCGCCTCGTGGTCGTGCCCATCAAAGCGCCGGTGCCCATCGCCTGGATCGTCGTGGGCCTCGAGATCGGCGACCCGTTCGCGACCGAACTCCAGCGCACCACCACGATCCCGATCGAGATCACCTTCGCCTTCAAGAACACCACCGGTCAGTGGCAGGGCGCGGCCTCGACTCTCGCCCCGGCGCTGAAGGACGAGCTTATCGCCGCGATCTCCCAGGAAAGCCGCTTCCAGGGCGAACCCGCCTCGGTCACCCTCGGCGGCAGCGACTATGTGACGCTGGTCGCCAATTTGCCGGCCCCGCGCGGGGCCGCGGGCGTAGAGGCGATCCTGCAGTACTCGCTGGACGTTGCCCTGAAACCCTACCAGCCGTTGTTCGTCTTGCTTCTGGGCGTCGCGGGCGCGGCGCTTATCCTTTCCCTGGGAGGCGCGGTGTTCATCGCCCGCTCCATCGCAAAGCCGATCCGCACCCTCGATGTCGCCGCCCGGCGTATCCAGGCGGGCCGCTACGACGAGAAGGTCAACGTCGCCCAGCGCGATGAAATCGGGCGGCTGTCCGAGACGTTCAATCAGATGATGGAAGGCATCGCCGAGCGCGAGGCGCGTATCGCCTATCAGGCCCGCCACGACGCTCATTCCGGACTGCCCAACCGCGTCTCGTTCGAAGGGCATGTGTCCGATCTGATCATCGCGCGTCACAACGCGCACAGCGACTTCAGTGTCTTCCTGCTGCAATTGGGCCGCTTCTCGGAAATCAACAGCACCCTCGGCCACGACACAGGCGAACAGCTGATCCGCAAGGTCGGCAAGTCGCTGAAACAGATTATCCCTGAACCGAATGCCGTCGCGCGGCATGCGAACAACATGTTCGCGATGGTCCTCGACAGCGACAACAGCGCCAGCGTGTCGCAGACGGCGCATCGGGTCCTGGCGCTGTTCGACAACGCCATCAGTGTGGCGGGGTTCAACATCGACGTGACCGCCACTCTCGGCGAGGCGCGGTACCCCGAGCACGGCACGTCGGCGCGCACGCTGATGCAGCATGCGGATACGGCGATCTTTGAAGCCAAGCGCCTGGGCCGGCCCTACTCCGCCTACGATTCGGAACTCGACCCGCACAAACCCGAGCGCCTGTCGATGATGAGCGAGTTGCGCGCGGGTCTCGATGAAGGGCAGTTCCAGCTCTATTTCCAGCCCAAGGTCGACCTGTCGTCCGACACCGTGAACGCCGCGGAGGCGCTCATCCGCTGGATCCATCCGAAGCGCGGCTTCATGGCGCCGGATTCCTTCATCCCGCTGGCCGAGAAAACCGGAAACATCCAGAAGCTGACGGCCTGGGTGCTGGAGGCGGCGGTCAAGCAGCTGCGCGAATGGCTGGACGCGGGGATCGACGTCAAAGTGGCGATCAACCTGTCGGCCAAGGATCTTGGTAACCGCAACCTGCCGTCGGACATTGCGCGCCTGATGGCCGCGCACGATGTGCCGGCCCGGAACCTGATCCTGGAAATCACGGAAAGCGCGGTGATGCAGGACCCCTTGCACGCGCTCGATGTGATGAAGCACCTGAACGAGATGGGCCTCACGTTGTCGATCGATGACTACGGAACGGGCTATTCGTCGATGGCCTACCTGCGCAGCCTGCCGGTGCACGAGATCAAGATCGATAAATCCTTTGTGCTGAAGCTCGCGAGCAGCCGCGGCGACGAAATCCTCGTCCGGTCCACCATCGACCTCGGCCACAACCTGGGCCTCAAGGTCACCGCCGAAGGCGTGGAAGACGCGCCGTCGCTCGAAATCCTGAAGGCCTACGGCTGCGAGACGGCCCAGGGCTACTTCGTAAGCAGACCGATACCGGCCGACGCGTTCGCGAAGTTCGTCACGACGTCGCGTTGGGCGCGCGGCCGTGGGGAACCGCAAGACGCGGCCATGGCGTCCGGAGAATAAGGGGAGAGCGCCCGGCCGCTCGGCCCGGGCCGATGGGGTGTTAAGGGACCATGCAACGACGCGGCGTCGTTTCCCTGCTGATCACGGGCCTGCTCGCGGCCGGCCGCGCGCAGGCCGCGGACGATTCCGCCCTGCCGCCGTGGTTCGACCTGGACGTAAAGGGGCTTCTCGACGCGCGGCTCGCCCTCACCTCGCAGACCAAGAGCTGGGAGGACGGCGGCCTCGGCAAGGTGCGGTGGGGTTCCGACGGCGGAGCCGGTGTGCTCGCGCGGCCCGAAGGCGCCCTCGTCATCCAGCCTCGTTTTGGTTTCGACTGGTCGGGTTTCATCCAACTGTCGGCGAGCAGCCAGCAGCGGCCCGCCATGGACCTCCAGGAAGCCTATATCGCCTACAAGACGCCGCCGGCGTCCCGATTTTCCTTCAAAGCGCGCGCCGGCATCTTCTTTCCGCCGATCTCGATGGAAAACGACGGCCTAGCCTGGACCAGCCCCTACACGATCACGTCGTCGGCCATCAACACCTGGGTGGGCGAGGAACTGCGCACCATCGGCGGCGAAGGCGCCCTCTCATGGCGGCCGGATGAAGCGGTGGAGATCGGCGTCACCGGCGCGCTGTTCAAATTCAACGACCCGGCGGGAACGCTGCTGGCCTGGCGCGGCTGGGCCCTCAGCGACCGCGAGGTCGGCATCTTCGACCGGGTGCCGTTGCCGCCGGTGCGCATCATCCGTCCGGGCGCGAACCTCGACAAACAGGCCATGAGCGAGGAGCCCTACCACGAGATCGACGAAAGGTTCGGCTACTACGCCGCCGCCCATCTGACCCATGACGGCTATGGCCGGCTCCAGGCGCTGCGCTACGACAACCGTGCCGACGACCGGGATATCGAATACGGACAGTGGGCCTGGTGGACGCGGTTCTGGAGCGTCGGTTACACCTCGCCGGAGAGGCTGAACTTCACCTTCATCGCGCAATATATGACCGGCACGACCACCGTCATTTCGCTCCCCGCGCCGCGCATGGGCCTCGTCTACACCGACTTCTGGTCGGCTTACGCTCTGGTCAGCAAGGATTGGGGCCGGCACCGCCTGAGCCTGCGCCTCGAGCGGTTCGGCGCCGACGACGGCGATACTTTCCCGGATAACAACAACGAGCACGGCACCGGCGTCACGGCCGCCTACGTCTTCAGGCCGACCGCGCGCCAGCGTGTGACCCTCGAAGTCCTGCATGTTGATAGCCAGCGGCCGGAACGGGTCTACCTCGGCTTTCCTGCCAAGGCGCACGAAACCGTGCTACAGGCCAGCTATCGCTTCTTCTTTGGCACAGGCGGCTGACCAATCATGACGGCGAACGTAACGAACAATCCCCTCTATAGCGCGGTCGCGACCTTGGGGCTGATCACCCTGACCGTTTACCTTCTCGTGGTCGGTGAGCAGATTCTGCTCCCGCTCGTCCTTGCAATCCTGGTGTCGTACCTGATCACGGCGCTCGGCCACCGGATCGAACGGTTGCGGATCGGCAAATGGCGCCCACCATCATGGCTTGGCCTGTCGGGCGCGGTGCTCGCGGTCGTGCTGGTGGTCGGCCTGATCGTGCAGTTGGTTGCCAATAACATCAGCCAGGTCGTGGAGGGCGCCCCCCGCTATCAGGTGCAGCTCCAGGAGTTGCTGGCAAACGTCACCGACCTTGCCGCCAAGTACCTCAACCAGGACCGCCCCATCACCCTGACGGCGGTGCTGGAGGAAATTAACATCCGGGACGTCCTCGAGCAGTTTGTGCTCGCTTTCCAGTCGATCGCCGCGAACACCTTCCAGGTCCTGGCCTACGTCACGTTCCTGCTGCTCGAGCGGCGCATGTTCGACCGCAAACTGAGCCTCCTGTTCCCCCATCCGGGCCGCGAACAGACGATCCGCGCCACCCTCAAGCACATCGGAACCAAGATCGAGACCTACATGCTGATCAAGACCGGCATCAGCCTTCTGAACGGCGTGCTCAGTTATATCGTCCTGACGCTTTTCAACGTGGATTTCGCGGGTTTCTGGGCGCTCCTTGTATTCGTTCTGAACTTCATTCCTTATATCGGCTCGCCGATCGCGATGCTGTTCCCGACGCTGTTGGCGCTTCTCCAATTCGGGTCGATCGTCATGGCCGCCTTCGTTCTCGGCAGCCTTTGGGCGATCCAAGCGTTTGTGGAAAACTTTATCGAACCGCGCATCACCGGACGGACGTTGAACCTCTCGCCCATCGTGATGATCGTCGCGCTGTCGGTCTGGGGCGCGATCTGGGGCATCACCGGGATGATTCTCTCGGTCCCGCTGATGGTGATGATCATGATCACCCTGTCTCAATTTCCGAAGACGCGCCCCATCGCCATTGTGATGTCGGAACGCGGCGAGATCGTCTGAACACGGTCGAATCGCCCACGCCAAAAGTTCGATTCGCACAAATTTTTGTCCGCGGACGCACCCCGGTCCCAAAAAAAATTTGGGGTGTTCGCGCTCATGCGTGACGAAAACGCGATTTTTCGCACGACCCGCGCTCACCCGGTCGGGACCGGTTTTCACCCGCGCACGCCGGCCGCCGCGCGGCGTATCGCGCGCAATTTTTGAATCAAAAACTATCGTGACGACGCCGCGTATCGCACCCGATCGCGGCGCAAGAGTCCGCTTTCGCTTCTCCGCGAACTTGCTTTCCGCGCACGGGCGCGGGATCGCGCGCAGAAAAGGCCGCGACGAATAAGATAACCGTGAAAATTCTGGGGTTTGATGCACATTTATTTTTGTGAACGCCGCGCGTTCGCGCGGCGCGCATGCGCGGGCGCGCGCGCAGGAAATCGCCCGGAATGAGTCGGCCGCCGCGCCATGAAAGCATGCGCATACGCACAACCGTGCGAGAGGGTCTTCGTGCGTTTAACGAAGATAAAAAATGTGAGGATGAATGCGCGCGCGAGAGTCCGTTGACGGCGTGCGCGCGCAAGGGCGAAGTAACGTTCGGAAAGAAATCAAGAGAAAAGTTAGACGCAAGCGGAAAATCGCTTGTGCAAGTAAATTAACTGCGTTTATCTAATTGATGTTTGGACAATTTGTTCGAACGTGAGTTCGTTTTTTTGGTGTTGTCCAGACATCAACAACATCCATAGGGGATACCAACATGGCTGCTAAGAAGAAAGCTGCGAAGAAGAAAGTTGCCAAGAAGAAGGCCAAGAAGAAGGCGAAGCGTAAGTAGTCTTATCTACTTCGCTAAAGTCTAATAAGGGACAGCACACAAGAACGGTTACGTCATCGGCGCGAACGGAAGAGCAATCTTTAAGGGCTCCGCCCTGAACAGTTTGTACCGGTGCGATATCCGATTGTGATGGAAGGCCCGCCGAGCTCAGCTTGGCGGGCCTTACCATTTCCGGGGATAAGTTAAGCGGTCAGGACCGCGTGAGCGGCGCCATAGGCCCGGCCGAGCTGAATGGGCGCTCCGGCACTGTGAAGCACGGCTTCCAGAGCGGTCAAACATCCAAGGACATAAGCCGGCGTCGCGCTCCGGCCGAGCAGGCCGATGCGCCAGACCTTTCCCGCCCAGGCGCCAAGGCCCGAGCCGATCTCAAGATTGAATTCGTTAAGAAGCCGCCGGCGCACGGCGGCATCGTCGACCCCCGCCGGGATCTCGACGAGATTGAGCTGCGGTAACCGCACCCCAGCATCCACCTTCATCTTCATCCCCATCGCTTCGACGCCGGCGACCAGCGCGCGGTGAGTGACGGCATGGCGGCGCCAGGCCTGTTCGAGGCCTTCCTCGCGCAGCATCAGAAGCGCCTCGTGCAATCCGTAAAGGGCGTTAATCGGTGCGGTGTGGTGGTAGGTCCGCCCCCCGCCCTTGCCGTCGCCCCAGTAGCCCATGACCAGGGAGAGATCGAGGAACCAGCTTTGGACCTTGGTGCGCCGCGCCTTCACGCGCGCCGCCGCCCGCTCGCTGAACGTGACCGGCGACAGACCCGGCGGGCAGGACAGACATTTCTGCGAGCCGGCGTAAACCGCGTCCGCGCCCCAGGCATCGACGTTCACGTCGATCCCGCCAAGACTGGTGACGGTATCGACGATCGTAAGGGCGCCGAACTCCCGGGCGATCGCGCACAAGGCCGCGGCATCCGAGCGTACCCCGGTCGAGGTCTCCGCATGAACGAAGGCCACCGTCTTGACGCCGGGGTTGGCCTTGAGCGCCGCGCGCAGCTTGTCCGGATCGACCGGCGCGCCCCAGGGATCCTCCACCATGATCGGCGTGGCGCCGCAGCGCTCGACGTTCTCCTTCATGCGCATTCCGAAAACGCCGTTGGCGCAGACGACGACGGAATCCCCGCGCTCGAGCAGGTTCACGAAGCAGCATTCCATCCCCGCCGACCCCGGCGCGGACACCGGGAACGTCAGCTGGTTGGTGGTCTGGAAGGCCTGGCGGAGCATTTGGACGATCTCATCCATCAAGCCGACAAAAGCGGGATCGAGATGGCCGAGGGTGGGGCGCGCCAGCGCGGCAAGCACGCGCGGGTGAACCTCCGAGGGACCGGGGCCCATCAGCATGCGGCGCGGCAGGTCCGGCGTTTCGTTGCGCATCAGATGTCGCCTTTCAGCTTGAGACCGATCAGGGTGGCCGCCGCGGTCACCTTGCGTTTGACGGTGGTCAAAAGTCCGAGGGTGGACGGCAGGCCGTCCAGGAACGTATCGATCGCCGTTCGGGCTTCCGGCTCATCGAGGTACGGCGCATGGCCCCGGTTCGGCACCGTGACCCGCTTGAGATGCGGGATCTCGGTTTGCATCCTGTCGAAAATCTCCACGGACAGGAGGTCCGTGTGCCCGCCGCGAACGGCGAGCACCGGCATCATGCGCAAGGATCGGAAGAACGGCCACAGGTTCACCGCCTTCGCGGTGGCGATGAACGGTTTGGAGATGTCGGCGTCGTAGTCGGCCCGGAGGCCGCCGTCCGGGGTTTCCACGAAGCGCCGGCGCGCCATGCGGACCCAGTCCTCCCCCTTATATTCCGGGAATACGGCGCCATCGATCGCTTCGATCGCGGCGGCGGCGTCGGCCCAGGTCTGGATCGGCGCGGTGCGCCCGACATAGCTGCCGATGCGCGCAAGGCCCACCGGGTCGAGCTCGGGACCGATATCGTTGAGAACGACCCCCAGAAGACGCGCGGGTATGACCGTCGCCAGAAGCATGGAGATAATACCGCCGAGCGAGGTGCCGATGACGGCCACCCGCCTCAGACCGGCGGCGTCGAGCAGGGCGATGATGTCGCGCACATAGACCTGCGGCACGTAGGTCATCGGATCCTTGGCGTATTCCGAAAGGCCCCGGCCCCGCAGTTCGACACAAATGACCCGGTAGCGGTCCGCGAGATGCGGCGCGACATCCTCGAAATCGCGGGCATTGCGGGTCAACCCCGGAATACAGACCACCGTGAGACGCGCATTCGGCGGACCGGGATAGTCGCGGTAGTGGAGGCGAAGACCGTCCGCGGAGGTGTAATAACGCGATGTAAAGGAGGCCGCGGGCGCGGCGGAGGACGCGGGACTGTGCATGTGACTGGCCGGACGTAAGAGCCAAAGAGGTAGAGAGACTACCCCGATCCGAGCCGTCTGGAGGAACGATTTTCTCCCGGACCGGCCCGCCGCCGCAGTCCTCAATTAGGGTCTTGGAAGGCCCCGCCGGGTCGGTTTGAATGCCGCCACCTTAAACATTTTCCGTTCTGGACCCTCCATGCCCGCCCTGCCCAATGTCGTCGCCGCCATCGGCCATACGCCGCTCATCAAACTGCGCCAAGCGTCCGAGCTGACGGGATGCACCATCCTCGCGAAAGCCGAATTTACGAACCCGGGTGGTTCGATCAAGGACCGCACCGCGAAATTCATTATCGAAGACGCCGAAGCCAAGGGCCTCCTGAAGCCGGGCGGCGTCATCGTCGAAGGAACCGCGGGCAATACCGGGATTGGACTGACGATCGTTGGGAACGCCAAGGGCTACCGGACCGTGATCGTGCTGCCGGAGACCCAGAGCCAGGAAAAGAAGGACGCCCTGAAGCTCCTGGGCGCGGACCTGCGCCAGGTGAAGGCCGTGCCCGCCGCCGATCCGAACCACTATGTGAAGTTCTCAAAGAGATTGGCGGAGGAACTGGCGCAGAGCGAAGCCAACGGCGCCATCTGGGCGAACCAGTTCGACAATGTCGCCAACCGCGACGGACACGAGCGCGAGACGGCGGCCGAGGTGTGGGCCGACCTCGACGGCCGCATCGACGGTTTTGTCTCGGCTGTGGGCACGGGCGGCACGCTGGCCGGCGTGGGCGCCGGGCTCAAGTCGCGCAATAAGAATATCGTGGTCGCTCTGGCCGACCCCATGGGCGCGGCGCTGTACAACTACTATGCCCATGGCCAACTGAAGGCCGAGGGGAGCTCGATCACAGAAGGCATCGGCCAGGGGCGTATCACCGCCAACCTCGAGGGCGCCATCGTCGACGATCAGTTCCAGATCCCCGACACCGAAGCCCTGCCGCTCGTCTATAATCTGGTGAAGAAAGAAGGCATCAGCGTCGGCAGCTCGACGGGCGTGAACATCGCCGGCGCCATTCGCCTCGCGAAGAAGCTCGGGCCCGGAAAGACCATCGTGACGTTTCTCACGGACTCCGGCTCGCGCTATCAGAGCAAGCTGTACAATCCCGAATTCCTGCGCGCCAAGAATCTGCCTGTACCGCCCTGGCTCGATCGGTAAACGCACCGCATGGCGATCACGGTCAGCTTTTTCCCGGTCACGGACCCGCGCATGGCCGCGGCGCGGCAGATCCGCTACACGGTTTTTTGCGAAGAACAGCAGGTGCCGCTGGACCTGGAATGGGACGAACACGAAGGCATCTGCGAGCATGTGCTGGCGGAGGTCGACGGAGTTCCCCTGGGTACGGCGCGCGTGCGGCCCTATAAACCGGGCATCTTCAAGATCGAGCGGGTCGCGGTGCTGCAAAATGCCCGCGGACAGGGCATCGGCCTGATCGTCATGGCTGAAATCATGCGCCGGCTTTCCGATCGAAGGGTTGGCGCCGTGGTGCTGAACGCCCAGGCCCAGGTCGAGGCCTTCTACCTCAAGCTGGGCTTTGTAAGCGAAGGCGAACATTTCATGGAAGCCGGCATCCCCCACGTACATATGCGCTGGCAGCCCACTGGCTAACCCCACCCACGCTTGTGCTAGGCTGGCGGTATGCAGACGATGACCGCCTTTCCAAGGATGAGCGGCAACCGGCGCTGGGCCTTGAAGCTCGGCGGAGCTGCTTTGGCTTTTGGTGTGCTTCCCGCGCGGGGCGCCGACGGCGCAAAGGTCCTACGCCGCGGCAATGGGGCCGAACCCGATACTCTGGATCCGCATCTCTCTAGCGGAACGTGGGAAAACAACATTATCGGAGACATGTTTGTCGGCCTGATGACCGACGACGCGGCGTCTCGCCCCATTCCAGGGTGCGCCGAAAGTTGGACGACCAGCGACGACGGCCTTGTTTGGGTCTTTAAGCTGCGGCGCGACGTTGTTTGGTCGGACGGTGTGCCATTGACGGCAGCCGATTTTGTTTACAGCTGGCGCCGGATGCTCGACCCGAAATTCGCGGCACGCTACGCGTTCATCCTGTATGTCGTTAAGAATGCCCAAGAGGTCAACGCAGGCAAACGGCCGGTCGAGGATATCGGCATCCGGGCGCTGGACCCCTACACGCTCGAAATCACGCTGGCTCAGCCTGCGCCGTTTTTGCTTGGCCTACTTAAACATTATTCGAGTTTTGCGGTGCCGCCGCACGTCGTCGAGAAACACGGTCGCGCGTGGATTCAGCCGGGAAACATGGTGTCGAACGGTCCCTATGTCCTGGCCGAATACGTGCCGAATTCTTACGTAAAGACCGTCAAGAACCCTAAATTTTATGCCGCGAAAGATGTCGAAATCGAAGAGGTCTACTTCTATCCCATCGACGACGAGCGTTCGGCGCTAACACAGTTTCGCGCCGGTGGCATCGACATGAATGTCACAACGACGGGGTTTCCTGTCCAACAACTTTCATGGCTGAAAGAAAACTTGCCGGGGCAGGCGCGGATTACCCCGTATCTGGGAATTACCTACGCATTCATGAATCAGCGGCGACCGCGGTTCAACGACGTGCGCGTACGTCGCGCGATGAGCTTGGCGATCGACCGCGAATTGCTGATGGAGCGCGTCGTCCGCGACGGCAGTCAGCCCGCTTATTCTTTCGTTCCTCCCGGGGTTGACAATTACACGACCTCGCCCCGCATCGATTTCGCCGACTGGCCGATGGAACGCCGGCGCGCAGAAGCAAAAGAGTTGCTTGCCGCCGCAGGGTATGGCCCCGACAAACCACTGGCGTTCGATTTTGAATATCGCCTGAACTATGATCGACGCCGGTTAATGGTGGCGCTTTGCACAATGCTTAAAGACGTTGGCATTGTTGCCCGGCCATTCGGCAATGAGTCGAAAATTCATTACAACAAGGTGCAGCAGGGCGATTACGACGTGGCTGAGGCGGGTTGGGTCGGCGACTACAATGACCCGCAGACTTTTCTTAGCCTCATCGAAACGTCTGCCGGTGTTTTCAATTATGCGCGTTACAGCAACGCCGCATACGACCGGCTTATGGCCGAGGCCAAGGTGATGCTGGACCTGAAAGCTCGAGCCGAGGTGATGTCCAAAGCCGAACAGATCGCGCTGGATGAATGTGGGGTGATTCCCATCTATGTCACCACAACCAGGTGCCTCGTTTCGCCCCGAGTCGAGGGCTACGAAGACAACGTCGAAAACTGGCACCGCACCCGGTTCATGCGCCTCAAGGCGTGACATCCCATGGCGGCTGAAACCGATGTTGTCATTGTCGGCGGCGGGCATAACGGCCTTGTCTGCGCCTTCTATCTCGCGCGCGCCGGACTGAAGGTCACCGTTCTCGAGCGCCGGCCCGTCGTCGGCGGCGCGGCGGTGACCGAGGAATTCCATCCGGGCTTCCGCAATTCGGTCGCGAGCTACACGGTCTCGCTCCTGAACCCGCGCGTGATCGCGGATATGGACTTGCACGGTCATGGACTTCGCGTTGTCGAGCGGCGCGCCTCCAACTTCCTGCCGATCAACGACCGCGAATACCTGCTGACCGGGGAAGGCCGCACCAAGGCGCAGGTCGCGAAGTTCTCGGCCCGCGACGCGGAACGCCTGGATGCGTACGGGAGACGTCTGGACGATGTCGTCGACGTCATCCGCGCCCTTCTCCTGCGCACGCCGCCAAACGTCGTGAGCGGCGGGGTCTTCGCCGCGCTGCCGCAGTTGTTCGAGGCCTATAAATCCGGCCGGGAACTCGCCAGGGCGGACATGACCGTGCGCCGCGATCTCCTGGCGCTGTTTTCGCAGTCCGCCGGCGACTGGCTCGACGGCTGGTTCGAAAGCGATCCGATCAAGGCCGTGTTCGGCTTCGACGCCGTGGTGGGCAATTACGCGAGCCCCTATACGCCGGGCTCCGCCTATGTGCTGTTGCACCACGTCTTCGGGGAAGTGAACGGAAAGAAAGGCGCCTGGGGCCATGCCATCGGCGGCATGGGCGCCATCACGCAAGCGATGGCCAAGGCGTGCGCGGCCAGGGGCGTGACGATCCGCACCGGCGCCGACGTCAAAGAAGTCATCGTGGAGCGCGGCGGCGCGGCGGGCGTGGTCCTGGCGGGCGGCGAGACGATCAAGGCCAAGGCCGTCGCCTCAAACCTCAATCCCAAGCTCCTGTTCACAAAACTCATCGATCAAGGCGCGCTCCCCGCCGACTTCGCCGAGCGTATCGCGCGGTATCGTTGCGGATCGGGCACCTTCCGCATGAACGTCGCCTTGTCCGAACTGCCCCGCTTCACCTGTTTGCCGGAAGCCGGCGATCACATGACCGCGGGGATCATCGTCGCCCCGTCGCTCGGCTATATGGAGCGGGCCTATACGGACGCGCGCGAACACGGATGGTCCAAGGCGCCCATCGTTGAAATGCTGATTCCCTCGACCCTGGATGATTCGCTGGCGCCCAAAGGCGCGCATGTTGCGAGCCTCTTCTGCCAGCATGTAGCGCCGCAGCTTCCGAATGGGCGGTCCTGGGATTCCACGCGCGAAGAGGTGGCCGATCTGATGATCGAAACCGTGAACCGCCATGCGCCGAACTTCAAGGCCGCGGTCGTGGGCCGCCAGATCCTGAGCCCGCTCGATCTCGAACGCCGCTTCGGCCTCGTCGGCGGCGATATCTTCCACGGCGCGCTTTCGCTCGATCAGATGTTCTCGGCGCGGCCGGTCCTGGGACACGGCGATTACCGCGCCCCCCTCTCCGGCCTTTACATGTGCGGCTCGGGGACACATCCCGGCGGCGGAGTCACCGGCGCACCCGGCTACAATGCCGCGCGCGAAATCATCAAAGACTTGAAGTAACCCCAAAACAAAACGGGCCCCGCGGGCCGCGATCGGCAAAAAGGGGGGACCGATTTTTGCGCCCGGGCGCGGCCCGATTCAAAAACCCAGGGCTTGATCCGCATTTGCGGATCAAGCTCTGGGGCCGTTTGCTTTTCAGGTATTCGCCGGAATTAAGCGGCGAGGTCCAGTTTCGAGGCCTGCAGGACCGGCGCGATGTCGGTCTGCGTGACCGGGCGGCGGAACTGAATGGTCGACCCCAGGGCCACCAGCACGGCGGCGGCATACGGGATGCCGAGCACCGCGAGGGCGCAGACCCACACCACTTCCGCCGGGTCATCGAGACGGCCGATGATGGCGGTGGAAGCGATCGCGACGATGGTGGCGACCAGCATGAAGGTCTCGGTGCTGGCGATACGCAGGGCACGCGCCCAGCCGGCCATGTCCTTGCACTTCGGCGTCACCATGAACGGTTTACCCGACGTGAACAGACCCGCGAGCACGCCGCGGCCGACGGTGAAGGCCAGCGAGAGGCCGGTCAGAGCCGCGGCGATAGCCCCCATATAGCCGGTGCCGACTTTCGCGCGGTGCAGCCACACGGTCTTGGCGGTCTTCACGGCGAACAGGGTGAGCGCGACGCTGGACAGAGCCGTCAGCGGCACGTCGAAGTGACGCGGCGCGATGGCCATCAGCGCGGTCCACACCAGCGAGAGGACACCGAACACCAGGGCGAAGGCATCGGCGAACCACGGCAGCCAGCCGGCGACGAAGTGATAACGCTGCGCCGGGGTGAGCGTGCTCTTGCCGGTGAACAGCTGGGCGGCGTGACGCTTCATGATCTGCATGGCGCCGTAGACCCAGCGATAACGCTGGCCCTTATAGGCGTCATACGTGTCGGGCATCAGGCCGCGGCCCATGCTGGCCGGCGAGTAAAGCGCGGTGTAACCGGCTTCGAACAGACGCAGACCGAGTTCGGTGTCTTCGGTGATGCACCATTCGGCCCAGCCGCCGACGTGCTCCATCGCGCTGCGGCGAACGATGCACATGGTGCCGTGCTGGATGATGGCGTTGTGTTCGTTGCGCTCCACCATGCCGACCTGGAAGAAGGTCGCGTATTCTTCATAGCAGAAGGTCTTGAACAGGCTTTCGTCGGCGTCGCGGTAATCCTGCGGCGATTGGACGACGGCCACCTTACGGTCGGCGAAGCCCGGCATCATGGTCTTCAGCCATTCCGGCGCGACCTGGTAGTCGCTGTCGATGACCGCCACGTATTCGGCAGCCGGGTCCGTCAGCTTGAGGGCGATATTGAGCGCGCCCGCCTTGAAGCCCTTCACGCCGTCGAAGTGATAGAAGCGGAAGCGCTCGCCGAGAGTCTGCGCATGAGCTTCCACCGGCTTCCACAGGCTGGAGTCCCGGGTGTTGTTGTCGAGGATGATGACCTCGAAGTTCGGGTAGTCGAGACGCGCGAGGGCATTCAGGGTCTGAACGACCATTTCCGGCGGCTCGTTGTGCGTCGGCAGATGGATCGAAACGCGCGGGGTGCCGATGTAACCGGCCGAACCGATGCGCGGCTTGCGCTTTTCACGGAACAGGCTGAGGGCCCATTCGGTGGTCTCGGTCACCAGCAGAAGCGCCGTGAACATGGCCGCCGGGATGATGATCGCCGCACCCCACAGCGCGGTCAGCTGCACATAACGCAGCGACGACGCTTCGATGATGAACAGCGCGCCCGACACGGTCAGGCTGACGACACCGGCGACCAGCGCATAGCCCTGCAGGCTCATGCTCGGCACCAGCATCAGGACCATGAGGCCGATGAGGAAGGTGGCGATGGTGGCGGCGCCGGCGTACTGCGACCAATCCGGGAACGAGGTCAGATGGCCCGTGAAGTTGAACTTCGGCAGGCCTTCGGCGTCGAACATGCCCCAGAACGCGCCGACGGCGCCTTCCGGACCGGCTTTCCACGGCTGATCGAACGCTTCGATCACGTAGTAGTCGTAGTTCTTGGCGGTCGCGAGGGTGAGGAAGTGACGCAGGAAGTAGGCTTCCATCGCGTTCGAGGGCACCGAGCCCTTCTTCACGCGGCCGTCGGACGGCCAGCCCGCTTCGCCGATCACGATCTTCTTGTTCGGGAACTTCTTGGCGACCATGTCGAAGCGCGAGGTGACATAGTCCATGCCGTCTTCGGACTTGATGCCTTCCCAGTACGGCAGCAGATGGATGCCGACGAAGGCGCTTTCCTTGGCGAGTTCCGGATAGTCGAGCCACACGCTCCAAACCTCGGCGGTGCCGACTTCGACCTTCTTATTCGTGACGGCTTTGCGCACGCGCACGATGTAGTCGGTGACTTCCGCCGGCGTCAGTTCGCGGCGCATCACCACTTCGTTGCCGACGATCACGCGGTCGACGACGCCCGGGTTGTCGTTGATGGCCCGGATGGCCTTCGTGACTTCGATTTCGTTGAGTTCCTTGTCGCCGCTGAGCCAGATGCCCAGGGTGACCTTCAGGCCGTATTCCTTCGCAATGTACGGAACGGCGTCTTGGCCGCGATCCACAGTATAGGTGCGCACGCGCTTGGTGACGCCGGAGAGCTGCTCCATGTCGCGGCGGATGATCGCCGGATCGACACCGTTCTGGAGCTGCTCTCCAGTGTAGACGTGCGAAGGAGAATAGGAGACGCCCTTGAACTGGCCCCGCCAGTCCGGCGCATCGAGAGGTCTGTCGAGTGACGCCCAGAGGCTGGCCGAAGCCACGCACGCCACCAGGAGCGCAACAAGAATTCTCATTTTGTGTACCAGCCTTCCCAACCCGTTTCTTTTTATAACCCCACGCCTCCGTCCCCGCTTCGGGGAGAGGCTCGGTAGGCACTCTATGATTTGGACGAGAAACATGGCGGGAAGATGGACGCGCGCAGGCACAGCTCAGGCACAAAGCCTTACACGTACGTCATCCCAAATCAGAACGGAGCATGGACGTCGCCCGGCCCCCCAAGAGCCTTGCGCTTCCGGGCCGGGGTTATACCAGAGCGGGTAAGAACTGCAAGGGAGAACGGCGTCCGCGAAACGCCGTACATCGGTTAAAGTTTCGTAAAATCAGATACTTCCGAGACAGGCGTCCGGCGCATGCTAGACTTGCACCAAAGCAAACCCACCTCTGTTTTCGGTCCGAAAAAATGCTGAGTTACCAGCACGCCTATCATGCGGGCGGCCCCGCCGACGTTCATAAGCACGCCGCGTTATGCCTGCTGCTGGAGAGACTCGCGGAGAAGGACAAACCGTTCGCCGTCGTCGACCTTTATGCCGGCCACGGAGTGTATGATCTCGGCAGCACTGAAGCACAAAAGACACAGGAGTTTTCCGCGGGCATCGCGCGTCTGTGGCCGCTGCGAAACATGTCCACCCCCCTGGCGGTTGAAAAGCTCCTGGCCGCGATCTCAACCCTCAATCCAGACGGCGCGCTGAAGACCTATCCGGGATCTCCCACCCTCGCCCGCGCGGCGTTAAGAGAAACCGACCGGCTGGTCCTGAACGAGCTTCACCCGGCGGCGCAGGACGATATTAAGAAGTGGGCGCGGCGCGATTCGCGCATTTCCGTGCATATGCGGGACGGGCTGGAAGCGCTGGCGGGGCTGGTGCCGCCGCCGATTCGGCGCGGCCTGGTCGTGATCGACCCGAGTTATGAGGTCAAAAGCGAGTATGCCGATCTTCCCGATGCACTGCGCAAAGCGGTCCGCAAATGGAAAGAAGGCATCTATTTCGTCTGGTATCCGATCCTTGCGGATAACCGGCACGCGGAACTGATCGCGGGCCTGGAAAAGGACATTCCCGGCGAGATCCTGTGCTGCGAATTGATGTTCACGCGCGGGAAGGCCGCGAAAGACGCGCCGGGCCTGCGGGGTACTGGATTAGTTGTCGTCAATCCGCCCTGGCGGTTCGATACCGCGATGACCGAGGCGGGAGAGTGGATGGCGAAGACGATGACCGCCGGCGGACAGCACGCCACACGATGGCTGCAACGCGCGACCGCCTAATTACGTTCCGCGCGGCTTGATCGAGCGGCGCACCGCCGTCGCTTCAAGTGGATTCTCGGGCCAGATGTGGCGGGGATAACGTCCGCGCATTTCACCGCGCACCTGCGGATAGACATTCGCCCAGAAACTCTTGAGGTCGGCCGTGACGGCGATGGGCCGCTGCGCGGGCGAGAGCAGATGCAAGGTGACGGGCATGCGCCCGCCGGCGACCGTGGGCGTATCCTTCAGCCCGAACATTTCCTGCAGCTTTACATACAGGGCCGGCGCGCCCGCGTTGCTGTAATCCACGGCGATGTGTGACCCCGACGGCACAGCCAGGTGCGTCGGCGCGAGTTCATCGAGGCGCTGCGGAAGCGGCCACGGCAGAAGACTGCGCAGCGCGGCGTCCAGATCGAGACGCGTCAGATGGCTGCGGCGCGTGATGCCCTGCAGGTAAGGGCCGAGCCACTCTTCCAGGGTCTGCAACAGCGCCGCATCCGACAAGTCGGGCCAGTTCTCTTCGGGAAACGCCGTGCGCAGCACGGCGACGCGCTCGCGCAGCCTGCGCGTGGAATCGGTCCACGGCAACGCGGCAAGGCCCATGTCGCGCACGCCTGTGACCATTGCCGCCTGCATCAGTTCGGCATCGGCGTTCCGGAGCGGTTTGGCTTCAAGCACGAGGGCGCCGAGACGGCGGGTCTGACGCGCCGTGACGGCTTCCTCCCGCGAATCCCAGAGCACTTCGGCGCCGTCCTCGATATCGCCCGCGAATGCCTCTTCGATTTCAGCCTGCCCCACGGACGCGGCGAGATAGATCCGTCCTTCGCGGGCGGCGCCGTCGAGATCGGCCACGGCAAGATAGTCCTGCGCGGCGAGAGATTCGGCCGGATCGAGAAAAGCGCCGCCGCCGCCCGACAGGCGGAAACGGCCGTCGCCGCCGCGCCGTTGGGCAACGCGGTCGGGATAGGCGAGCGCGACAAGAACACCGGCTGAGGCCGAGCCCGAGGTTTCACGCTTTGCGCCCGCGATCCCGCGGATCTGTCTGGCCGCCGCACGGACACGCGCGAGCGCCCCGTGATTGACGCGCAAGCCGGAAGAACGCCCTGCCCCTTCATTGAGCGCGTCAAGACGCAGGCGGATGTCGGGATCGCGCGTGCCCATCAGCACATCGCGTTCGGACAGAAGCGCCGCGACCTCGCAGGCCAGCGCGCCCTGCCCCATCGCGATCCCGCGATGAACGAGATGGGCGAGACGCGGATGCAACGGGAGGGCGGCCATCGCTTTGCCCTCTGACGTAATACGGTCCGCACTATCGAGGGCGTCCAATCGGCGCAGGAGATCGGTGGCCTGGGCAAATGCGCCTGTCGGCGGCGGCGTCAGCCAGGACAGCGCCTTGGGATCGGCGACGCCCCAGGACGCGAGATCGAGCGCGAGCGGCGCGAGGTCGGCCTGGAGCATCTCGGGTTCGTCGTAGGCCTTTAGCCCGCGATCCTCGGGTTCGGTCCAGAGGCGGTAACACACGCCGGGGCCTAAACGGCCGGCGCGGCCACGGCGCTGCTCGGCCGCCGCACGGGACACCCGCACCGATACGAGCTGCGTCATGCCGCGCCCGGGATCGAACCTGGGGGCGCGCTTGTAGCCGCAGTCGATCACGATGCGCACGCCTTCGATCGTCAGGCTGGTTTCGGCGATGGTCGTGGCGAGCACCACTTTGCGCCGTCCCGCCGGGGCCGGTGAGATGGCGCGGTTCTGGTCCTCGGGCGGCAGCGCCCCAAATAACGGCGCCACCGCGCATTCGGCCGGCAAACCTCCGTCCTCCAGCAGCGCCATGGTGCGGCGAATTTCGCCTTCGCCCGGAAGAAAGGCGAGAATGCTGCCGTCTTCATCGGCGAGCGCCCGGCGCACCGCCGCGGCCATTTCCCGGGAAACATCGTCACCCGCCGGCGCGCCGAGGTAACGCGTCTCGACGGGGAATGGACGGTGACTGCTGGCGAGAACCGGGGCATCCCCGAGAACGCCCGCGACCGCCCGATCGTCGAGCGTCGCGGACATCACCAGGATTTTAAGGTCCGGACGCAGCGCGCGTTGAATATCGAGCGCGAGCGCGAGGCCAAGGTCGGCGTCGAGGCTGCGTTCATGAAATTCATCGAAAATGAGCAACCCGACGTCCGCCAGTTCGGGATCGGACTGGAGCCGGCGGGTCAGAATTCCTTCGGTGACGACTTCGATACGCGTGCGCGCGGAAATTTTGGAATCCAGGCGTACGCGAAACCCTACCGTCTCGCCCACCGCCTCGCCAATCGTTTCGGCCATGCGCATCGCGGACATGCGCGCGGCAAGGCGGCGCGGCTCGAGCATGACAATCTTGCGGTCCTGCAGCCAGGGAGCGTCGCGCAAATGAAGCGGGATACGGGTCGTCTTACCGGCGCCGGGGGCGGCAAGCACAACCGCGCACGGATGAGACGCAAGAGCCGCCGCCACGTCCGGCAATACGGCATCGATCGGCAGAGCGGACGCGAGGCTCACGGCTCGGCCGGCAGCGGGTACGATAGATAATCCTCGGGTTTCTTCAGGTTCAGCTGGCGATTGAAAGCCCGATGAATCGCCTTAACCAGAATATCCTTCGAGACCGGCTTTCTTATATAGCCGTGCGCGTCCAGCGCGACAGCGGCGCGCACCACTTCTTCCTGACCGGAAGACGTCAGCATAATGAACGGGATCTCCCGGGGAATATTGGGATGTTTCCCGCCGCGAATTTCCTGCAGCAGCGCGAGACCCGTCATAGCCGGCATACTGTGGTCGCAAATAATGCAGTCGATCTTCTTGGTCTTGTCGGCCAGCAGGTTGAGAGCGGTGAAACAACTGACCGCCGGGATGACCCCACCTGCGGCGGCGGCGTTTAGAAAAGCCTCGACCAGCTGCAAAAGCACCCGATCGTCATCGATAACGATAAATCGCAGGCGATCAAATGCTGTAACGACAAGCGGTTCCTGACTCATGACATAGATTTAGGGGACGGCGGCACCAGCGAACAAGAGACTTCCGTAAAGAGATTGATTCGCTTTAAGATTTCACAAAACCCAAAGCTGGTCCAGGAGGGGCTGGTGTCGGAGCGAAACAGGCCGTCCGTGCTCATTGTCGAAGATGAGGCCGCTCTCCAGGCGCTTCTGCGCGCCGTGCTGGGCAGCGAGTGGAATATCAAAACGGCGGCCAACGGCAAAACAGCATTGGATCTGGCCGGCGAATTCGTGCCGGACATTGTTCTGCTCGACATCGGCTTGCCCGATCTCGATGGGCTGGAAGTCTGCCGTCAACTGAAGTCCGATCCGCGTCTGGAACACGTTCCGGTGATCTTCCTCACCGCCCGTACCTCCGGCGAGGACGAGATCGACGGCCTGCAGGCCGGCGGCAACGATTACATCGCCAAACCGATCAATCCCGCGGTTTTGAAGGCGCGCATCCGCACTCATTTGGAGTTGAAGCAAAACCGCGACGAGTTGCTCCGGCTCGCCCGGACCGATGGCCTTACGGGGCTTTATAACCGCCGCTCTTTCGACGATCTTCTGAACCGCGAATGGCGGCGCCTCGCCAGGACCGGAGAGCCCCTGTCGGTCATTATGATCGATGTCGACCACTTCAAACTTTACAACGACACGTATGGCCACGGCGGCGGCGATCTATGTCTGCAGCGCGTTGCGCGCGCGTCGGAAAGCGCCTTGCAACGCCCGGCCGACGTCGTCGCGCGGTACGGCGGAGAGGAGTTCGTGGCGCTTCTGCCTGAGACCAAACTGGAGGGCGCCATGGCCGTCGCCGAAGCCATTCGCGCAGCCGTGGCTGTTCTCGAAATCCCGCACAAGGCCTCGCAAACCGCGCCGCACATTACGCTGAGCCTGGGTGCGGCCTGCACGATTCCACAACCCGACCAAAATCCCGCGGGACTGCTTGCCGCCGCCGACAAACAGCTTTACGCCGCGAAGAGCGAGGGCCGCAACCGTGCGAGGGGGAGCGATGTCGCGTGATAAATATTATTTTTTGAGCGCGCGGGCGATATCCAACGCCGCGTAGGTCAGAACGGCGGACGCCCCGGCCCGTTTGAAGGCCAGCAGCGATTCCTGGAAAGCCGCCAGCCGGTCGAACGCCCCCGCCGCCGCGGCGACGGCGATCATCGCGTACTCACCGCTCACCTGATAAGCGAGCACCGGCACATTCACCTCGTTCTTCACGGCGGCGATAACGTCGAGATAGGGCATACCCGGCTTCACCATGATAAGGTCGGCGCCTTCGGTGACGTCGGTCGAGGCTTCGCGCAGCGCTTCGTCGACGTTGGCCGCGTCCATCTGGTAGGTGTGTTTGCCCTTGGCGCCAAGGGCGCCTTGCGATCCCACGGCGTCCCGGAACGGGCCGTAAAACGCCGACGCATATTTCACCGCGTAGGACAGGATCATGGTGTTGACGAAGCCGCCCTTCTCCAAGGCGGTCCGGATGGCGCCGATACGGCCATCCATCATGTCCGACGGCGCAACCACATCGCAGCCGGCTTCAGCCAGGATGAGCGCCTGCTTTACCAAGATCTCCACGGTCGCGTCGTTGGCGACGTCGCCGTCGATAAACAAGCCGTCGTGGCCGTGATCGGTATAAGGATCGAGCGCGACGTCGCAGATGAGGCCAATGTCCGGAACCTCGGCTTTGATCGCGCGCACGGCGCGGCAAAGGAGATTCTTCGGGTTCAGCGCCTCGCTGCCTTGCGGATTTTTGAGCTTCTTGTCGGTGACAGGAAACAAGGCCAGTGCCGGAATGCCGAGCGCATGCGCTTCACGCGCGACGGCCACTGCGCGGTCGATGGAAAGGCGTGAAACGCCGGGAAGACTGGTCACCGGCTCCGTGACATTGTCGCCTTCGATAATGAAGAGCGGCAGAATGAGATCGTCGGCGGTCACCGCGGTCTCGCGGATCAGGCGCCGACGCCAATCGGTCGCGCGCACGCGCCGCAAGCGGGTTGCCGGAAAAGATCGCGCCGGTCCAAAGCTGGTCATCACTGCGCCTCGGAAGTCATGTTCGCCACTACAGCCGCTGTTTTCGCAACAACGGCTTCCAATGTGGGCTTATCAGCAACCGCCCGCCGCTGCCAAGGCCCTGCATCCGGCGCAAGCACGTCCGCGCTGATGGATACAGCCGACAGATGGGCATTTTGCGCGGTAATTCCAGCCTCTTTCAGCAGCTTTTCCAGCGCCCGCGCGCTACGCCGGGAAAATAAAGGCACGACCACGGGGCCGCCCGCGCGCACCGCCTGGAGAAGGCCGTCCGCCAGCTCAAGGCTCGGCGACATGCGATAGACGGCCAATCTGCGGATCCGCAGCGGGTCGTCCAAGGAAACGTCGGCGCTGACATCCTCGGCGGAAAGATAGAGGGCCTGTTTGAACCCGGCGGATACGAGATAGGCCGCGAGATCCCTGGCATCGAGGCCGGTTTGCACCGTCTGCGCGAAACCGGCGCGCCGCGCGGCGTCCGCCGTCGCCGGACCAACCGCGTAGGCGATCTTGCCGCGCCAACCGGGCTGATCGCGCAACGCATCGATCGCGACCTGACTGGTGAAAATCACCGCGTCGTATCCTTGTGGATCCGGCAGCGCAGCGTGCAGCGATTCCGGAACGAGGACGGGCGAATCAACGATATTCCAACCGATCGGCGCGAACGCCTGATGGAAACGCTCGCGGTAGGTCTCGGGCCGTATGTTGACAATGACGCCGGTCACGGTGCGCCCAACAGCTCGGAGCCGCCCAAATGCCGCTTTTTCATGGTGTAAACCGCCTTGTTGTCGCCGCCCATTTGTGGTTGAACGAAATGAGCCAGCGAAGGGACATCATCATGAAAATATCCGGGATTTCGGCGGTCGTCACGGGCGGCGCGTCAGGCATGGGCGCCGCAACCGCGCGCCACCTTGCATCGCTGGGGGCCAAGGTCGCGCTTCTGGACGTCAACGCCGCGAATTGCGAGGCCGTGGCCAAGGAAATCGGCGGCGCCGCCTTCGCGTGCGACATTACCGACGCCGCCTCCACCGAGGCCGCGCTTCAAGGCGCGAAGGCCCGCCACGGCGCGGCCCGGCTGGTCGTCAACTGCGCGGGCATCGCACCGGCGGCAAAGATCGTGGGCAAAAACGGCCCGCACGATCTCGCCCTTTTCCGCAAGGTCATCGAAGTCAATCTCATCGGGACATTCAACATCATGCGGCTTTCCGCCGCGGACATGATGCAACTCGAGCCCATGGACGAAGGTGAACGCGGCGCCATCGTGAACACGGCGTCGATCGCCGGGTTCGAAGGCCAGATCGGCCAGGCCGCGTATGCATCCTCGAAGGGCGGCATCATCGGCCTGACCCTGCCGGCCGCGCGTGAATTCGCCGCGAGCGGCATCCGTGTCGTGACCATCGCGCCCGGGCTGATCGAAACCCCGCTCTTCGCCGGCCTGCCGCCGGCGGCGGTAGAAGCTTTGACCGCGACAACGCTCTTTCCGAAGCGCCTCGGCAAAGCGCAGGAGTTCGCGCACCTTGTGCAAACGATCGCGGAAAACATCATGTTGAACGGCAGCACCATCCGTTTGGACGGCGCCGTACATCTCGGAGTGAAATAAAACAGGACGGGCGAATGGCGGGAGCACACCCCGACCTCACCAATCTTCAAAGGTTGGAAGCCGAGAGCATTCATATCCTGCGCGAGGTCGTCGCGGAGTGCGAACGGCCCGTGATGCTCTATTCGATCGGCAAGGACAGCGCCGTGATGCTGCACCTTGCGATGAAAGCGTTCTATCCCGCCAAGCCGCCCTTTCCCCTTCTCCATGTCGATACGACATGGAAGTTCAAGGAAATGATCGCGTTTCGCGATCAGCGTGTGCGCGAACTGGGCCTGGACCTGCTTGTTCACACAAATCCGGAAGGGATCGCGCAAGGCGTCGGTCCCTTCACGCACGGCTCGTCCATCCATACCGACGTGATGAAGACGCAGGCGCTGAAACAGGCGCTCGATAAAGGACGGTTCGATGCCGCATTCGGCGGCGCGCGCCGGGATGAGGAGAAGTCGCGCGCGAAGGAACGCATTTTCTCGTTCCGCAGCGCGCAGCATCGTTGGGATCCGCGCCAACAGCGTCCCGAGCTTTGGCGTCTGTACAATACGCGCGTTCATAAGGGTGAAAGCATTCGTGTCTTCCCCCTGTCCAATTGGACGGAACTCGACGTGTGGCAATACATCCACCGGGAAAACATCCCCATCGTTCCGCTTTACTTCGCAAAGGAGCGCCCGGTCGTGACGCGCGACGGCGCGTTGATCATGGTGGATGATGAACGCCTGCCGCTTCAGCCGGGTGAACGGCCGGAATTCAGAAAAGTCCGATTCCGCACGCTGGGGTGCTATCCCCTGACCGGCGCGGTTGAAAGCGACGCCGACAGCGCGCCCGCGATTATTTCCGAGATGCTGCGCACGACGACGTCGGAACGCCAGGGGCGCGTGATCGACCACGACAGCGCCGCGTCGATGGAGAAGAAGAAACAAGAGGGCTATTTCTGATGGCTCACCTCTTGCGGTTCATCACCTGCGGCAGCGTCGATGACGGCAAGTCGACTCTGATCGGACGGTTGCTCTACGATTCCAAAATGGTTTTCGACGACCAGCTTTCGGCCCTTGAAAGGGATTCGAAGGCCGTCGGCACGCAGAATGGAGCGCTCGACTTTGCGCTTCTCATGGACGGACTTGCCGCCGAGCGCGAGCAAGGCATCACCATCGACGTCGCGTATCGGTTCTTTTCGACCGGCGCGCGGACCTTCATCGTCGCCGATACGCCGGGCCATGAACAGTATACGCGCAATATGATCACCGGGGCCTCGACCGCGGACCTCGCGGTCATCCTGATCGATGCGCGCAGGGGCGTCCTGACGCAGACCCGGCGTCACTCGTTCCTTGTATCGCTCATGGGCATCCGCAAGGTCGTGCTGGCGGTCAATAAGATGGATCTGATCGCCTACGACCAGGCCGCGTTCGATCGGATTTGCGCGGACTATAGGGCGTTCGCGCGCCAGATCGGCCTCGATGCGGTGAGCGCGATTCCTATGTCGGCGTTGAAAGGCGACAACGTCACGGCGCGCAGCACGGCGATGAACTGGTACGACGGGCCCACCCTCATCCAGCATCTCGAAACCGTCGAGACGGTCGAGCGGCCGCACGAAGCCCCCTTCCGCTTGTGTGTGCAATGGGTGAACCGGCCCGATCTCAGTTTCCGGGGCTTCGCCGGCACGGTCGCCAGCGGCGAAATACGTCCCGGCGATTCGGTACGGGTCCTGCCATCCGGACGGGACGCGCGCGTTGCGCGCCTCGTGACCCATGACGGAGACCTCACCCACGCGGCGGCAGGGCAATCCGTCACCCTCACCCTGGACCATGAAATCGATATCGCGCGGGGCGATGTGCTGGCTTCGCCTTTGGATCCGCCGGCCGTCGCCGATCAGTTCAATACAACGATCATATGGATGAGCGAGGACCCGCTTCTGCCGGGGCGGCCCTATCTCGTGAAGATCGGAACGAAAACGGTGACCGGCACGGTCACCAGCCTCAAGCACAAAATCAACGTCAACACGCTTGAGCACCTCGCGGCGAAGACCTTGACGCTGAATGAGATCGCCGAGGCCAACATTCAGCTCGCGCAGCCGATCGCTTTCGACCCCTACGACAAGAACCGCGAAACGGGCGGTTTCATCGTCATCGACCGCATGACCAACGCCACGGTCGACGCGGGATTGATACGCTTTGCGTTGCGCCGTTCGGAGAACATTCACTGGCAGGCGGTGGAAGTCGATAAACCCGCCCGCGCGAACCTCAAGCACCAGAAAGCTTGTGTCTTGTGGTTTACCGGCCTTTCGGGCGCGGGCAAGTCCACGATCGCAAACGCGCTGGAGAAAAAGCTCTTCGGCTTGGGGCGGCACACTTATCTTTTGGACGGCGACAACGTGCGCCACGGCCTCAACCGCGATCTTGGTTTCACGGACGCCGACCGCGTCGAGAACATCCGGCGCGTCGCCGAGGTTTCAAAGCTGATGGTCGACGCCGGGCTGATCGTGCTCGTGTCCTTCATCTCGCCTTTCCGCGCCGAGCGCGAGCTGGCGCGCAACCTGCTTCAACCCGGCGAGTTTTTCGAAGTGTTTGTCGATACGCCCCTGGTTGAGGCCGAGAAACGCGATCCCAAGGGGCTTTACAAGAAAGCCCGGCGCGGCGAGATCCGCAATTTCACCGGGATCAGTTCACCCTACGAAGCGCCGCAGAACCCGGAGCTTCGGATCGACACAAGCCGCGCGTCCGCGGACGAAGCGGCCGATCTTATTTTGCGCCTGCTGACTGAGCGCGCAATGTTGGGCGGGCATTAAGCCGGCCGCGGGCTTACGTTCCATACCCGCGGACCGGCTTATGGTCTCACGCCTCGCGGCGCTTAGAGACCCGTGCCGAGGCGCCATTTGAAGGCTGTATTCCAGCCTCGCGACTTCAGCTGAGCCGTGGCCCACGCCAGGCTTTCGGCCGCGCCCGGTGTGCCGAGTTTGACCCCATAGAAAAGAGCGCCGCGCGTGTAGGCGAGATAGGTCAGATCGTTCGGCGCCCAGGCATTGGGGTCGGTGAACACCGCTTTCGCGACGCTTTGTTCAAGCGCCCAGGCTTCCGCCCAGGAGGCGGCGAACGGCGAGGTCTTCGTCGCGCGCAGGATCATGCGGTACGGCGTTGCATGCGCCCGCACCCAGCCGCTGATCGTGCTGGTGCGCGCGACGGTGCCGCCGATGATCCAGTCGAAGGACGTCCGCCACTCGCTGAAGCCCATCGTGACCATCCAACCGAGCACCGCCGCGACGAATTCGTCCTGCCACGGGTCGACCCAGGTGCCTTCCGGGGCATTGGCCTCGCCGCGCGAGGTGTCGATATTGGCGGTGGCGCGGAACAGCGCGCGTTCCGGACGGATGCTTTCCACATAATTATTCTCGAACCAGTCGCGGGTGGTCGCGAGTTGCGCCGCCCAGTAGCTTTGCGGGAGCAGCCACGACGGCGTCGCCGACGGCGTCACGCGCGCCGCCTGGGCTAGTGTACGGAGGCTCCAGGCAAACGCACGAGCTTGCGGAATGCTGGGCCGGTAAGCCGCGGGGAGAGAGCCCCAGTTCCAGGTCGCTTGGAACTGGATGTCCTCAAGGTGGTACGGATCGCCCGTGAGCAGATACGGAAGATAGGCCAGTGAGGGCTGGTGCGCGCTGTCGAGCGTAACGGGCGTGGTGGTCGTTTTAACATGAGGAGACCCCGCGTTCGTGGAGTAGTACCAGGTGGCGTTGGGATACTTTCGGAAATCGAAGGGACCGGTCTGCGTTTCGTCGCGCATGTGCCAGGGCATCGTGCCCGCGGCTTCCGCCTGGGCGCGCAGGAGGTCGAGCGAGGCCGCGTCGCTGGTGCAGACGAACTTCGCCTGCGGTTCGGTGACGAGGCCGATGTCGCTGCGTTCACCGGTGTTGGGCATGTACGGCGTGACGCCGGCCAGCCCCATGGCCGCGTAGATGTTCGAAGAGGTGCTGACGGCCGCGCCGGTCGTCGTGCCGGAGTTCAGCGCAACATACTGCTGCGCGGTGACAACCAGCTTCGCGGCGTTCGCGTAGTTGCCGGCCGAGAACTGACCCAGAATGTCGACATCGAGATAGTCGCCGTTGGGCAGCGGCATCAGGTTGAGGCTGACAGCGGCCGGCTTGGGCGCCGCCGAGCGGTCGAACCCCGGGATCATGTTCTGATCGACGAGCTTGGCGACGTCGGCGACGACCGGACGCGGGCTGGATTGCCAGCGCCAGCGCGAGAACCAGTAATGGGCCGGCACGTCGATCCGGGCAAGCACCTGTTCGCCGCGCGAGATCGTGACGCTGTAGGCGCCGAGGTTCGCCGGCGCCGCCGTGAAGATCCGTCCAAGCTCGAATACAACTTCGGCGCGCTCGCTGTTGCGGTCGGGACGGAAGAAGACTGTGAGAGGGAAATTCGGAACTTCGCTGCGAACGCAGCGCTGGGTGAAATTACCGGCGGTGGAAACGAAATCGCCGAGATTTTGGCCGGTCTCCTCCTTGAACTCGTAAGTCTGGCCGGCAACGGTCACAACAGCTTTCAAGGTCGGAGCGACGGTTTGCGCGACCGCGATACCTGCCTGAAGTCCTACAATTCCTGCTGCACCAATGCCGATCGCACCCCGTCGGCCGATGTTGGTCATACGCGATCTCTCCTCTTCCAAGGATCATGCCCCGCTCCTTCGGGAGCGGTGAAAAAAGAGGGGAGACGTCGGAGCACTTGAAACACACAACCGGAACTTTTTCCCCAATTCCGATTGTGCAGGTTGCGCTCCTGGCACCCCCCAGCCCGCATCCGTTTTCCAAGAGCGCGACTCTTTCAGCAAGCCAGAACATCCGCGTGCACAAACGCAATGCGTGTGGGTCGTTGTATTCAACGGAAAAGTTCCGTGTAAAATTTATTTACAACCGCGCGCCGCCATGCGAGCGCGACAACTCACGCTGGAACCGCGGAAATCACGCGACCGGCTCGAAGGGAAATGCGGCTACGGAACTCGGAAAAAAGTTCCCGCGGTTGCAGATTATTTTTTTGGATTCGGCAGTCGTGTTACTGCAAAGTTTCTAGGGCGCGCGCGCGATAGCAGGTATATAAAAACGACACCGTTGGTTGTCGCTTATTTTTAATTGAGCGGCTTTCAACGCCGATAATCTTACCGTTGTAGAGATTCGCCTGACTGCTTTCCCTGAAGGTCAAACGATGAACGGATTGTCGAAGCTTATTGGGGTCGCGGGCATTGCCGCGGCCGTCGCCGTCGCCAGCTTCCACAGCGATATCGCTGTCGCGCTCGGTATCACGGTATTGGTCGTCGCCGCCCTCACCGCCGTCGCGATCTTGGTGGGCGCCGCCGTGGCCACGCGCCACTCGCGCGCCGCAACGGAAAACGGGCGCGCATCCGCTTTGGATGCAACGCCCGCCATCTCTCCTCTGCAGGAGCAATAGCTCTTACGATTTGCGCATTTCCTGTTGCGACGGCGTCATCGCATTCATGGGCATGGCGCCCATGTCTTCGTGGTCGCTCTTCCAGTCCGCTTCTTCGCCGTCCGCGCCGGCCGACGCCAGGGACTTGGCAAGCTCATAAATACGCCGGCGGACATGATATCCCTTGATCCGATAGTAGGCGCGCACCAGCTCCAGCGTTTCGCGGCGATTCATCGGATCGTCCTGACGCAGCATGATGTCCGTCGTCTGGCCGTCCCAATTGCGCGGGCTGGCGCCGGCGGTCTTCTCATCCATCTCATCGAAAAAGAAAGACACCGGACAATCGAGCACACCGGCCAGATCCCAGAGGCGGCTGGCGCCGATGCGGTTGGTGCCGCGCTCGTACTTCTGAACTTGCTGGAAGGTAAGACCCAGCGCTTCACCGACCTTCTGCTGGCTCATGCCCAGCAGCGTGCGGCGCAGGCGTAGGCGATTGCCGACGTGTACGTCGATGGGGTTCGGCTTGCCCCACGACCGTCCGCCCGCGGGGCGGGCCATATCTTCGTATCTCTCTTTATCCAGCGATGCCATAACCCGGGTACCTTCAAACAAAATGTTGTCTCGAAAAATAAGCGCGCAAAATTTTTGTCGTCGCGTGATGACGAAAGTCTGCAAATTGCAGGCGTTCGAAGGTGGCAACGGGCGGTGTCGTTTTTTTGTTCCAAATCAAGCGCGGCCGACGCAATCATCATGAAAAGGCGTCAAGGCTTTTTACATCACGGCGCATTTTCGGCGTTATTTGCGCTGAATTATCAGTGTTTCCGCCATGGCACACATCTTGCTGATCACACTCGCGAGGCAATGATTGTGCGCGCGGCGGCCGTCCCCCGACGATCTCGCGCAGAACCCGCCGTGCTCGCGAGAGACCAACCATGAGACATGAAAAAAATTTGCCGGCCGCTCCGACGTCACCCTTCACGCATGCCGGTGTGAACGCGCCAACCCCGATCACCGTGACGCCGGACACTGTCGATGTCTGCGCGGAGATGTTCAAATTCTGCAAACAGTGCGATGAAAAATATCTGCGGCCGCGAAAGATCCAATGCCTCTTTGACGTCGACAGCGGTGCGATGAACCGCGGCGCGTTGCAGCTCGTGTGCGAGGTGATCGAAACGCTTCTTGCGGACATATCGCAGAGCGGGGTGTGTCACGCGAGCGCCGCGTCCTTGACGGTGACGCTGCGCCGGCGCCACGGCGTATGGATTCTCGCTGTGACGGAACGCCACATCACGAGCTTGCGCCGGACCGCGACCGTACGGCGCCTGTCGCTCGTCCGGCGCCGCGCGCGGTTGCTTGGCGCCGCATGCCGCGTGCATGAAACCAACGAAGGTTTCATCACGGCGTTGATGTTCGACAGCACGGCGGCGACATCGGGCTGGCGCCGCCAACCTTCCTCCGAGGCGCTCCACTAGCTTAATGGCGCAGCCAATACCAAAGACGCCCTGTGAATTCATAGAACGCATCGCGACTCTCACGCAGGCCGCTGAGGCGCGGAATGAAGCTCGTGGGCGAATCGGCGGAAACACGCGTGAAGATCGTCGGCGCCGGTACGACCTCCAGTCCGGCATCGCGGAAAGCTTGCGCGGCGCGCGGCATATGGCTGGCGTGCGTCACGAGCAGGATCTTGTGGATGCCTTTCAGGGATAGAAATTCCGCGCTGAAGACGGCGTTTTCATGCGTATCGAGCGAGCGGTCCTCCACAAAAACATCCGTGCTGCCGAAATCCTTGTCGAGAGCGTCCTTCATCGCGCCGGCGAGAGTCACCGTGGAACCCGGCGGCCGGCCGCCGGAGACTAGCCTCGGCGCACCTGTCAACCGGTGCAGGCGCGCGCCGTAGCGAATCCGCTCGAGAG